>WAPW01000045.1 GCA_015520565.1 Candidatus Aciduliprofundum sp.
GTGTCAAGTTGGGAAGTAGGGGAAGTAATAAGGTACCATAGGGTCTGGGTAAATGCGACGATAAAGAGTGTGTATGCTTGGAACGGAGTGCAGATCAATTTGTATTTAGATAACATGAGCACGCTGATAAACAGCACTACGATTAATTTAAACAGTGGGGAAAACAAAATATCATTTCTATGGTATGTTAATCAAAATATATCCATAGGCGATCATGTGTTAATACTTTATATCTCCCATAATCTTTATTTGAAATCTTATCAAATAAATGTCAAAAGGGATGTAAATTTGGCTGTTGAAGAGCTCTATATATCTCCCACATCCTCGTATGTTGGTGAGACGGTAAATATTACTGCTAGTATTCATAATCTTGGAATGGAGGTACCAGCATCTGCAATTGTATACATAAATATTTACGATCCCTATGGAACATTGATAAAAAATGAAAGCTTTATGTACTCCTCCCTTACCACTATTTATTCTACTTCTTTTGTGCCTAACACAGATGGCTCATACAAGATATCTGTAAAAGTGGTATCTGCAGATGATTATAGCTTGGCAAATAACGAAATGACGAAATATATTGATGTATATCCTGAGCCGTTTAGTGTTGTAATTAATGCAAAAAATGAATATGTAAATGGTACAAATATAATAGTTAATGCAACATTAAATAGCAATATTGATGCTAATGTTACCATTATACTTTACATACCGCAATGGAATATTGCTCTAAGCCCAGTTACTCCTAGCAATCCAATAAGCGTTAAGAAAAATGAGCCATTAGTGGTTGGATTTATCATTTCCTCTAGTATCTATCAGCGCTATCTTCAAGGAAGGACATTCATAGAAGTTGGGTATCAAATAAATATAACTTCAGATATAACGGGAGATGCCCTCTATGTGCATACAGCACCATCTATAACTATTAAAGAGAAGGTAAATTTTGTTCTAACCCATTTTGTTGTTCTTGAGGGTAATAAAGAGGTATCTAAAGTTCCTGAGGGTGTAAAAATTACCATTGGATTTATAGCTAGAAATATGGGTGGTACATCGGGAAGATTAGAATATGTCATACTTGATAATGGAAAGGTAATACTGAGAGGGAATGTAAGCTCTTTATCTCCCGGTAGTTACAAAGCTATATTCTACAATTACACAATTGAAGGTTTAGGGAACCATAGTATTATGGTAAAACTAAATCCCAATGGTACAGTCAATGAAAGTAAGTATGGTGACGATGTTGGTATAAAGAGAATAGTAGTTATTCTTCCGGCTATGAGAATATTCTTTACAAGCTATTCTCTAGAGCATAACGAGAAAGTATATGCAGGGGATACTTTAGTGGCTGTAGTGAGAATAATAAATTTAAATGCCACGCAATCACAAGGAAGGACAGTGTATATGAAGGGAGTAGAAGTTAAGTTAACTCTTACAGGTGGCTTGGGTACATACATAGAAAAGACGAATAGGTATGGGCTTGCAATCTTCCACATAAAGGTTCCAGCTGCTGGTTCTTATGCTCCTCAACTCTCTCTTTATTATCAGGGAACAACAACAATCTATACACCTCATATCCTAATATCTGTGCAAAAGAAACCCTTCACATTGCCTTGGATATGGATTATTGTAATAGTAATTGTAGGTGGGGTAGGAGGATTCTTCCTCTATGGATTCCTATCCTTTAAGAAAGAAGCTCCTGAGTATATGGTGTGTGGTAATTGTGGGCACCTAGTACCTGCAGATGCTGAGAGATGTCCATACTGCGGAGTTGTGTTTGAAAAAGAGAAAGTTAAATGCCCAGTTTGTGGCTCTTGGATAGAAAAAGATTCAAAATTCTGTCCAATATGCGGTACAGTATTTATGTCTTCTGATGATCCAGAGTATGAGAAGTATACGAAACTCAAGGAGAATTACGATAGATATCTAAGTAAGTATAAGGAGGAGGCGAAGAAGTACATAGGGGAGAAATATACTGATGAGGAGTTCTTCAAGTGGTGGAAGACAAATCCAGAGTTCATATCCTTCTTAGAATGGGTAAAGAGGCAGGAAGAGAAAATTGAAGGAGATACAGTGAGATGTCCAGTTTGCGGAGCATTGAATCCCAAGGGTGCTAAGATTTGCAGAGTATGTGGCTCTCCTCTTCCTACTGGAGAAGAAAAAGAGGAGAAAGAAACTAAAATTGAAGAGAAGGAAGCACCAATTCCTCCAGAAGAGCTTGAAAAGCTTCAGAGACCGGGAGTGATTACTGTAGAAGAGTATGCAAAGAGAAAGGAAATTGAAGGGAAGAAAGAAGAGGAGAAAAAGGAAGAAGAGAAAGCAGAGGAAAAGAAGGAAGAAAAAGAGAAAAAAGAAGAAAAGCCGGTCATAAAGAAGAAGCTCATAAAGAAAGTTATTGCAGTGAAAAAGAAGGAGGAAGAGAAGAAATAAGTTAGGTTTCTGATAATACCTCTTCTACTCTTTTTAATACTTCTTCTGGCTTTTTGTAATAAGCAGCTACAATTCTAGCAACATCTTTATAGTACCTAACCCCAAGTTTCTCCATATACTCCAATATTCTTTCCCTTCTTTTTACTTCCAGCTCCATTCTTCTCTGAGACCATCCTTTTATTGTTGCAATTTTCTCATATATATAGCTATGGCCACTATAATTAAAGGTATCGTCGGCGGGATTCCATGTATATGCGTTATTTGTAATAATCTCGTTTGTTTCTGGGTCCATTCCTACGATTTCTGTTATTGATTTCACTCTTCTTGTCATAGTAGTTCCAACTTTCACTTGGGCTTGTAAAATCACTATGTCTAAAGCCGTTATTAATGCTCTCGGCAAGTTTATGGGGGCATTTTCAAATCTATGCACCATGGATTTAACATCATCTGCATGGAAAGTTGTATAGCAAGTTTTTCCAGTAGCCATGGCCTGAAATACGGTGTATGCCTCTGCACCTCTGACCTCGCCTACCATAATATACTGGGGTCTTTGTCTGAGGGCAGCTTTAAGCAAGTCAAACATATCTATTTCTCCCGGTTTCTTTCCAGTTATTGGATTTGGCTCACCAACACCTTCCCTTGTTAATGAAGGTATCCAATTTTCATGGGGAAGATTTAGTTCCCTTGTATCTTCTATGCTTGCAATTTTCATATTTGGCGGTATGAACAATAGTATTGCATTTAGTGTGGTAGTTTTGCCGCTAGCTGTACCACCACAAACTATAATGCTCATTCCATTCTCTACTGCTAACCATATATAAGCCATCATCTCTCTACTCATAGTTTTAAGCCTTATAAGGTCAACAGGGGTGAACGGATTGGGTTTAAATCTTCTTATTGTAAATGAAGAGCCTCTTTTAGTTATATGCTTTCCTAAAGTCGCCTGTAATCTGGAGCCATCTGGAAGTGAAGCATCTACCATAGGGCTAGATATTGAAATATGTCTCCCAGATTTTTGAACGATCCATATGACATAATCATCTAGTTCATTTTCCTTTTGAAACTTCATATTTGAACGAATTGAGCCGTACATTCTATGGTATATGTAAATAGGTATATTCACGCCATCGCATGATATATCTTCAACTTCACTATCATGCATAGGCACCTGCACTAAGCCATACCCTATGAAATCCCTGTAGATATAATATTTTAACCTCTCTAGGACTATAGGGTCTATAGCAGGATTTATTTCTGTGATTATCTCTTCCGCTTTTTCTAATAAATAACCTTTTCTCTCTTCCTCAGTTTCAAAATCTTTTATTTCAAGAACTTCAATTAATTTGCTCTTAACATCTTTTAACATCTTTTTATCATCTTCGGTAAGGGGAGGTTCTATTACCTCATATATGTACTCACTAGTAACTTCATCATATAGGATTCTCACATAGGAGTATGGCTCTTCTATGGGAGTTATCTCTATTTCTTTAATTTTTGATGAATCAATTTTAGGTATAGGGGTTATATTGCTCCCTTGGGTTACATTTTTCTTTGGAGTTTTTACTTTAATCTTATCGTTTTTTAGAAGGGGTTTCATCATATTTGCGATTTTTAATTTCGTGGGAATATCCTTTTTTGAGATAGCCATTTTTTAATCACCTCATACAGCCCCTAAGAATCTTAAGATGAAATATCCCGAGATGAGTAGTAAAAATGCCCATACAAAACCGCTCTTAACACGCCCATCTGATAGAATTCCTATCATCACACCATCGCCAATTCCATGGATTATGGTAGCTAATACAAACAGCAAGCTTATTATTGGTACATACTGATAGGCAATTCCACCTCCCGGCAAAGAGCCAGCAAGAGCCGCCTTTCTGAAACTTTCTTCTACTGCCATACCCGCCTTTCCCATTTCGGGTAAAAATGAGTTATTAAGTATTATTATAGTTGCAAGGAATACGAAGAATGAGGTTAAGAGAACAAAGCCATAGGTAAACATCTCAATATTCCTCTCTTTCTCCGCTAGCTGTGTTTCTCTTGCATTTCTAGCTACCATGGAGAGAACATCCGCTATATTGCCACCTGCCTCATTGGATTTTATTATTATGGCAGTTATTCTATTTATCAATGGTGTTTGAACCCTTTCATTAAAGGATAGAAGTGCATCTCTAACGGGCACACCCCATTCAATTTTAGCTGCCATTCTCTTTATTTCGTCTGTAAGAGCCCCATATTTTCCAGAAGAGGCCACAATGATAGAATCTGCCAAGGTCATTCCAAATCTGGATGATTCTGCCACATCCCTGAGAAAATCTGGAAATCGTTCCTCCATCTTTTTTATTTTTCTTCTATAAAACAAATCGTACATTCCAGGTCCTACGAGAAAAGCTGCAATGCCTGCAACTATAAAATCTAGAGGAATTAAACCACCCATGGTGGTTTTTTGAATGAAGAGCATTGCACCTAAGCTGAGAAAAACAGCGGCTATTGCAGCTGAAGCGTAAAATATTATTTTTTCTTTTTTCATTGAGCCACCTCCTTGCTAGTGCTGTATATAAAGTAGCTGAATACGAATATTAAAATTGGAATCATTACAAGTACTATAACTTCCAATAGCATGACGGTACTGGGAGCACTATTCTTGTTTATTAATGCCATAATTGCAATTATTACTACTAAGAAGAGAGGGAATGCAACGCCTACGGTTACATAGATCTCGGCGAATAATCCCAAACTTTCCATATTTTTCTTTAAAGACAACCTTCTCTCTTTTTCATATTCTTCAGATTTTGACATAAAGAATGGTTTTAATCTACCTCCAGATGTGGCTGTTGTTATCACTCCTTGCAAGAACTCTTGCCATTTAACAGAGGGACTTCTTCGTGATGCTTCCTCAATTGCAGTGAGAATATCCTTGCCCAAAAGCTCTGTATCCCTTGTTATCCATTCGGCTTCCTTTGTTATCTCCCCGTACTCTTTCCTCGTAGATAACTCTTTGAATATAGTTGGAACAGTTACATCGGCAGAGGACAGAGCAGCTATAAAATTCACGGCAGTTGGAAGATGAGAGTCAATATCTTTTGCCCTCTTTTTAGCCTTTGAGGAGGGAGAGGATATTAGGGAAAAGTATGTCATAACGGGAATAATTACAGCAATTAGTATGCCGATGAACATAAATATAACTCCAAAGGTTTTATTTCCAGAGGATAGTCCCATAATGGATAGCATGGCAGCCATTAAAGCACCTATTATTCCAACTAAGAGAGTGGTAAAATATGTGTATGCAAGGTATTCTTGTGGCCTTAAAAGTATATGGGCTTTTAGAAGGTCCATTTCAAGTTTTGAGTATTTCTTTTTCTTTACGGCTTTATCTGCCATTTTTCCCATAACCTTCCAAGCTAGCTTGTGGTAAGGGTCAAGAGTTATATATGTTGGTAATGAGCCCTTGGGTAATTTAACTTTATAAGGCCTATTTTCCATAGGTGGTGAGTATTTAGAGAACAATTTTGCAAATATTCTCACTCTTCCACCTCCCCGAGCTTTAGCCTAATTTTTTCAGCAGTTCCAATGGGATCCTTATAGTAATCGGATATGGTAATCCATATCTCTCTAAAATCAACAATTTTCTTTGAGACCCAGTATTTTACAACATCAACTCTCCTTTCAAACTCTTCCATCATCTCATTATGGGTCATATTCTTCATAGTCATTATCTTGTCAAAAAGATAGCTATGGCCTTTGAATTTATGCGTATCCTTTGCCTGATCCCACTCAAACACAACATTTGTTATGATTTCATTAGTTTCTGGTTCAAATCCTACATTTTCAACAACCTGCTCAATTCTCCTAACCATTTCATCTTTTACCCTTGCAATTTTCATTATTATTACATTGTTTAATGCAGTCATAAGTATCCTAGGGCAATTTATTGGAGGATTTTCAAGGCGGTGAATCATAGAGACGATGGAATCTGCATGCATTGTTGAATAGGTTGTATGTCCTGTAGCCATTGCTTGAAACATGGTGTATGTCTCCCTCCCCCTAACTTCACCCACAATTATATAGTTAGGCCTCTGTCTTAAGGCAGCTCTAACCAAATCGTACATATCTATTTCTCCAGCAGATTTGCCTGTTAGTGAGGCCTCACCAATGCCGCTTCTTGTAGTACCTGGAATCCAGTTTTGATGTGGAAGATTTATCTCTCTCGTATCTTCTATACTAACTATTTTTGCAGTTGGAGGTATGAACATTGTAAATGCATTGAGCGTAGATGTTTTTCCACAAGCGGGGCCTCCAATAACTATTGCACTCTCCCCATGCTCTACCATTAACCAAAGATACGCAATTATCTCAGGAGAAGCAGTACCAAATAAAACGAGCTCTGCTGGAGTAAATGGTTTTTCTTTGAATCTCCTTATGGTATATGTACCTCCCTTTGTTGTTACCTCTCTGCCATAGGTGGCTTGTACCCTATGTCCCTCAGTAGTTGTACCATCCAATATGGGCTCTGCTACTGATATCTGCTTTCCACACTTTTGGGAGATATACACTATAAAAGAGTTTAGTTCCTCATCATCCTTATACACTATTTTGGTTTTTATAGATTGATACTTCTTATGAAACACATAAACGGGGATTCTAATACCATCGCATGAGATATCTTCTATGTAATCGTCCCTTATTAATCCATCAATTTTTTGATAACCCACATGGTCTCTAACAACATAATACATAATTCTCTCCTTAGAAATCCTATCTATGTTTATTCCCCTAGTTCTCAAAAAGCTATCAACACTTTCTTTAAGGTATTCTTCTTTGTCTCTATTTGTGAGTAGGTCCCATTCGTATTTCAAGGTTCTCTCTAGAGTGTCATTTATTTCCATAAGAAGTTTCTCTTCCTCTTCTGTAAGAGGTGGCTCTATTAAGTCGTATATGTATTCGTATTCTTCCCTATCATAGATTATGCGAGTATATACATAAGGTGGGTAAATAGGATAGATTTCTACTGTTTCATAGGTGGGCTTATCTAATGGAGGTATTGGAGTTATCTCTGTGCTTTTGCCTAACTCAAATCTTGGAATTTTTATTTTAACTGGTGATTTTATTGCACTTTGAAATAATGAAATATTTAGCTTTTTTATACCTTTATGGAGCATTAAGAGCCCACCTCCACCTCAATGTATACCATCCTAACTAGGATATTCCAAACATTGTAAATCTGAATTTCGTTGCCTGATATTGTATAATAAGGATAATTTGCATTTTGGAGTGGGGAAGGCACATAGGCAATCCCGCTCTCATTGAGCATGTTTGATATCTCTTGTATCCAATATTTTGTGAAGTTTAAAGGCATAAGCCCATAGTAATAGGTATCCTTAATGGAGATGGTTATATTCCCCCCACCTAGAAAGTATGTTTGCGTATAAACTCCCTGTAAAGTTATTCCCAAGCTCCTTGTTTCCACGCCTGTAATTGTTTTTGGAGGTCCGTATATGTTTTCCAAGGTCATACTGATGTTTGCATATCTACTTGAGTTCTCAAATTTAATATTTGGCTTTATGGGCATAATTGCATTCTTTGCATGGAAATTGTACCTTATTATTGCCCCATTCTCATAGGAAAATGTTTCAGGCACATAGTATCTGTTAGGTGCGGTGAATTGAATACTTCCTTGAGAATGTAGAGCTATACTATTTGAGTATTTATCTACAAAGCTTACTGTCATATTGTATGTTGAATTTATTCCTGCTGGATAAACTGATAACTGCCCATAGGTTGGAGAGGCAACTACAGGCACACCGGGAGCGCCGAGTTTTATGGGAACATAAGCTGTATAATTTGTATTTTTTGTTATAGTAAGTATATCCACTATGCTCCTAAGTTGGGATAATTGGGATAGAACTTGCATATCATGCTCTGCCTCGTTCTCTTTTATTTGCACAGGAACAACCTGAATCATGAACATTGAAAGCAGGGATGTGAATATCATAAGGGCGAATATAGTACCGACCGTTGAAGCTATACCTTCCTCCTTCCTTCGGATTTTCCTCATAAATCCAACACCTATTAACCATAGGGGAGAAATGTTATATAAACTTATCTTCCATAGTATTCCACTTTGCTGCTATGAGCTCTTGAACTAATCGCGCTGCCAATACAGATGTATTTCCATTGTCGTAGGGAGGGCATACTTCGGTTATATCTGCACCTATCAAATTTGGAGCTAGAAAATCTATTATGCTTTTTACATCCATAGGGTTCAATCCGAAGAACTCTGGAGTACCAGTGCCGGGAGCATATGCAGGGTCAATGCCATCTATGTCTATGGATAAATATATTCTCTCTGCATCCAAAATTTCCAATGCCTTCTTTATTGCCCCCTCCCACCCTATTTTTCGGAATGTATATGCATCAATCCACTGGTAATTCAATTTTTCTGCATCTTTAACCTCTTCTTTAGATGCTGATCTCACCCCAATGGAAATTATTTTACCATCTAAAATTTCGTATGCTCTTCTAGCTGTGCAAGCGTGGCTGTACTTATTTACCAAGTATTCATCTCTGAAATCTCCATGGGCATCTATGAATATTATTCCTGCATTTAAATTCTTTAAAATTTTAGCAGCTCCAATTGTTATTGAATGCTCTCCACCTAGCATTATTGGAAATTTATCTGGTAATATGGATTGCAAGGTAGAATAAACAGAATCAATTACATCATTTACATCTCCAAATTCATCAAGGGTTCCAATATTGCCAATATCGTGAATGGGAATATCTGAAAGAGAGATTTTGTGCTCCACTACATAACTTTCAAGATTGTAAGATGCTTTTCTTATTTCATCAGGTGCGAATTTTGAGCCATGCCGATATGAGGATGTGCCATCAAAGGGAACGCCAAAAATTATGAAAAAAGAATCGTTAAAATTCTCATTTGCATCTGCAAAATGCAGAAGCATATTTATTCGCCCATAACCTTCATTATCTTTCTCTTTCCCAATGCTTCCCAGTACTGCACATTCTTCCCTGGAGCTATCTGGTCCTTCAACTCATCTGGGATGGGGAGCTCAAATGTTTCAAATGTCTCTGAATCCATCAATTGTACTTCATCGCCCATAACTGCGAGAACCTGTGCATCTCTCTTTTCAATTATTGGAACTTTTACCTTATGTTTCACAGGATACACTAAGCTTCTCTTCTGTCCATCAAAAACCCCTATTGCAACTATTCTTGCCTTGGCTTCTCCATGCTTCCCTGGCTTGCTTGTAGTCATTTCAACTATCTTGCATGGCTCATCATCCACGACCATATACCCGCCAACCTTGAGTTCTCGTACCTCAACATCTCTCCATGACATTTTTAATCCCTCGTGGGGGAAATAGGATTGGCTTTATATAGATTTTCTTTCAAAACATTTTTATCGTTGTGCCTAATAACCATTTGAATGAGTAAAAAAGATTCTGCAAGGGAAGCAGCAGAGGATACTATGAAGGATGTTGTGATTGCTGTTGTTGTAGTTATTATCATCTTCTTATCCTTATATGCTTATACTCAAATATGGCCTCCCTTGGTGGTTATAGAATCTGGAAGTATGCAGCATGGGGATTCATCTCATATAGGCACAATAGATACCGGAGATATAGTGCTTGTCAAAAAAATTTATTCTGCAGATGATGTTGTAAGCTATGTTGAGGGAAGGATGAAGGGATATGAGAGCTATGGGGATTATGGGGATGTGATCGTATATAGATGTCATGGAGAGCTTATAATCCATCGGGCCATAGTTTATTTGTATTGGAATGGTCACCAGTGGAAGATACGGGGATTTGAAAATGGGAAGTATCCCTCTTGGCTGCATGTTACTCGGGATTACATAACTATTGAGGATGTGGGATATGAGCATAAGAATATAGTTATAAATTTAGAGAGATTGAATCCAAATGAGGTTGGGAAAGAAGGGTTTATAACTATGGGTGATCATAATTTGGCTCATTATGGTCCCAGTGCCTATGATCAAAGTACTCAGGGCTTTATTCCTATATGTCCTTATTTGGTAAATTACAATATGATTGTTGGGGTTGCTAGGGGTGAATTACCTTGGTTTGGCGCCATAAAGCTGTATTTAACAGGTACGAATATTGGAGAGATACCCTCAAATACTAATACAAATCTAGCCATATCCTTGGTAGTTATAATCGGTGGCTCTATAGGAATAGATTATGCAGTAGCCCATAGAGCTAAAGTGAAGAGGAAGGAAGAGGATTTAGAAAAATAGTTTTTTCTGGGATGCAAGTTTAACCTCTTGAAGCTCAGCTAAAATTTCATCCTCAAAAATTATTTTCTTTACCTCTTGCACAGGAAGAGCTAGCTCTATTATTTTAGTTCTCCCATACCTCCCGAAGGATTTTACTTTAGTTGAGATCAATCCAAGCATATCCATATCGGAAATTAAGTCAGATACCCTTCTTTGTGTTAAGGGACCCACTCCAATTCTCTTGGATAGAGTGCTATAAATGTGGTAGAGTTCTCCCGTAGTTAAGGTATTATTTCCTGCCTCTTCATTCAATGCAACTCCAAGAAGCACGATTTTGGAATGCAATGGGAGGGTTTTTATTGCCTCGGCTATGCAATCCATTTCAATCTTGTTCTTTGCCAGATAAACATGCTTCTCAGTTACTTTCTCAGATCCTTCTCTCTCAGCGATTTCAATTGATATTCTTAACAAATCTATGGCTCTCCTTGCATCTCCATGCTCTTGAGCTGCTATGGCTGCGCATATACCTATAACTTCATCGCTAACAGCTCCATCCTTAACTGCGATTTTTACCCTCTCTGCCAATATATCTTGAAGCTGAAATGCGTTGTAGGGAGAGAAAATTAACTTTTCTTGTCCCAACCTGCTCTTAACCCTTGGATCTAACAAATCTGTAAATTTGAGCTCGTTGGATATGCCTATAACGCTTAACCTTGAATTTTTCATCTCGGAGTCCAACAGCAAAAGCTGGTAGAGGATGTCATCACCACTCTTCGCCACTAGCTTGTCAATTTCATCCAAAACCAAAATGACTATTCCATTCCATTCATCAATTCTATCCTTAACTGTGGAAAAAACTTTGTCCATGGGCCATCCCGTGAATGGTATCTTCTCATCCCAATCATCTATGAAATAATTACCAAGGTTTTGGAGGATGGAATAAGGGGTATCAACTGTTTCACAATTCAAATATATATACTCAATTTTCTTCTTTGCATATACCTTTTCGGCCCTCTTTAACTCTCTACCAACATATCTCACCACTGCTGTCTTTCCAGTTCCTGTTTTTCCAAATATTAGGACATTTGAGGGCTTATCCCCTTCCAAAGCGGTTACTAAAATCTCCGCTAACCTGTCTATCTCCTTCTCCCTGTGAGGCAGAGAATCAGGAAGATAATCTGGATATAAGGCCTCTCTATTTCCTTTAAAAAGCGAGAGCTTGCGCATATGCTTCTCAAATAAGTTCACTTGTCCCATGGTTCCACCCGAAGTAAAGGTAGGTATGATATAGAAGTTAAAAAAGATTTTTTTACCAGCAATTTTACCAAAATGTTTATATCCTTCTCAACACCCCTTCATTTCCTGTGGAATTCTCATCAATTAAATCTCTCAATGTAGAGTATTGGGAAAGAGGCATTTCAAATATTATTTTCATCCTTTCATCTGCTTCAATTTTTATTATCTTTCCATACTTCATTATGAAATTATATGCCTTACCATCCTTTTCTACTTCTGCATAGAATTTTTCCATTTTCATCTCGTTCTTTATTCTCCTTATAACATTTTCAATTCCTATGCCCTTTAGAGCTGAGATTGCAATTGGCTCGCCAATTTCCTTTGCAATTTCCATTTTCTTCTCAATATTCTTGCAGGAATCAATCTTGTTTATTACAGGTATTATTTTTCCCTCGCTCTTTCCCTCTAATATCTCCAAGCTTAACTGCATCTTTCTTTTAAAATCTTCAATTGATTCTTGGCAATTTAGAAGGAGAAGCACAATATCCGCCTTATAAATCTCCTCCAAGGTTGGTTCAAAAGCCCTTATTAGCCAAGGAGGCATATTTTCAACGAATCCCACGGTATCGGTTATAAGAATTTTTTCTTTCCCTATTTTTGAAGTTCTTGTGCTTAATGTGGAGAACATTCTATTCTCTATTAGAACATCTCTCCCGCTAAGGGCTTTTAGCAAGGTGCTTTTTCCAGTATTTGTGTATCCCGCTATCCCCACAAGGATGTATCCCTCCTCTTTTCTCCTCTTTCTTCTTTCCTCCCTCTGCACTCTCAATTTTTCCAGTTCTTTTCTTATTTTTGCCATTTTTCTCCTTATCTGCTCGTAGTAATCTGCAATCTCGTACTCTCCTCCACCCATGAAGCCTGGATGCTCGCCTAGGCGAATTTGGTGTATTAACTCTTTAATATGCGATGTTTCATATTTTAAATTTGCATATTCAACTTGCATCATCGCCTCTCTGCTCTTTGCCCTATCTGCAAATATGTCAATGATCAATTTTATTCTATCATCAACCCTTATTTTCAATTCCTTTTCAAGATTATACCACTGGGAGGATTTGAGGATTGCATCTATTATCACCTTTTCCACTTTGAAATCTTTGAGAATATTTTTAATTTCTTCTATCTTGCCCTTTGAGATGTAGTACTTTGGATTTACCTTGTTTTTAAAATAAACCCTCGCTGCAATGTTATATCCCAATGATTTTACAAGCTCCATGAATTCTTCGTTTCCATCAAAAACTACAATGACATCAGGCATTTTTCAAGCTCTCCCAAAAGATATATTGAGCCAGTTGCTATTATTTTTTTCTCATTCTTCATTGCATATTTCAAGGCATCACAGGAATTTTTGATGGATATAACCTTTGAAAAGTAATTTTTTGCGTGAGCCTCTATATCTTTCAATTCTGTCCTTCTTCTTTCATAATCTATCTCGGTCACAATTATCTTACTGCTAACTTTTGATATTTCCTCTAAGAATCCATCAATGCTCTTATCTGAGAGTATGGAGAATAAGAATGTTGGCTCTTCTATGCCCACATCTTTAATCGTATTAACTAATGCCTTTGCAGCGGAAGGGTTGTGAGCGGAATCAAATATCAATAATGGCTCTCTTCTCTTAACTTGAAACCTATCTTTCCATCTTATCTTCTTTATTCCTTCTTCAATATCTGAATGTGAAATTGTATAATTTTCTTGCAGAAGCTCCGCCATTCTTATTGCCACGAGCATATTTATGATTTGATGCCTTCCAGGTAGGGGTGTTTCTATGCTGTATGAGGAAATGGGAGTATGGGCTTTGAATTTCAAGCCATTTAAATCAATATGAACATCATCAAATTCTGTCTCGTCCCATATATTGTGATATGGGGCATTTCTCAATTCTGCAATTCTCTTTATCTCCTCTATAGCATCTTTTTTATTCTCTCCAACCACTATCGGCACATTTGGCTTGATTATTCCTGCCTTCTCCCTTGCTATGTCCCTTATGGTATCTCCCAATATATGAGTATGGTCCAAATCAATGGTTACTATGCTTGTTATCTCAGGCATAACAATATTCGTTGCGTCCAATCTTCCCCCAAGACCAACCTCAAGAACTGCAAAATCAACATGCATAAAGGAGAAATACTCAAAGGCGAGCATTGTGGATACTTCAAAGAATGTGGGATTTCTATTCTCTTTGGCTAATTTTTCAATTATTGGCTTTACCTCTCTCACAAATTTTGCTATGTAATCTTCGCTAATCTCCTTATCGTTCACAATAATCCTCTCAGAATATCTTACAAGATGGGGTGAGGTGTATATTCCCACATTGTAATTTCTTCTTAAAATTGAGTATATGGCTGAGGCAACTGAACCCTTTCCGTTTGTGCCAGCAATATGCACACTCTTGAAGTTATCTTGGGGGTTACCTCTAATCTCTGCAAATTCTCTCATAATGCTCAAATCCAGCTTCATTCCGAATCTTCTTAAATTGTATATATATTCAATTTCCTCTCTCTCCATTGCGATAGGGATTACAAAAAAATATTAAAACATTCCCAAATAAATTTATAGGGGAATACCATCTTCAATTATGCGTTATAAGGGCCTCCTTGTCCCGGGCCTTTTCTGGGCTGCAATATCTTACAATATGGCGGTTGTTACATTTACAACGGGCAATATCATAAGCGAATTGAATCTTGGAAATGCACCTCAGGCAAAATTAATTGTTGGCTCTCTTGTTTCTATAACTCTAATAGGTTGGTTTTTTGGCTCGTTTATATTTGGTTATCTATCTGATAAATTTGGAAGAAGGAGAATTATAGTGGCTGCCACTCCCGTACATATCATTGCTACAACTCTTATGTTCTTTGCCACATCTTACTGGTTCTATTTTGGCCTGCGCTTTATAGCAGGGATGGGATTTGGCATAGTACTTCCAATTCTAAGCACATTAATAAGTGAATCATCAGATAAGGAGATAAGGGGTAGAATGGTTGTGCTCCTTGACTCATTCTGGACATATGGATGGGTATTTGCCTCTTTTATGTCCCTTCTTCTACTCCCTCGTCTTGGAGAGCATTGGAAAATATACTATCTAATTGCATTATTTTGGCTATTTTTGTTAGCTTTATGGAAATACCTTCCAGAATCGGTGAGAAAAAAGAGAAAGAAAGTAGGGGCATCTTATATCATAAAACAGCCACACACCTATGCCCTATGGGCTATCTGGTTCGCCATGGCTTTTAGCTATTATGGAATATATGTCTGGCTTCCAAGAATATTCTCTGAGGATTATCCATTGTTGCAGTCCACATGGTTTATCTTCCTCTCTTATCTCTTTCAAATACCCGGATACTTCACCTCCGCTTATTTAATTGAAAAAATTGGCCGTAGAAAAGTACTGTTCACATTTATGCTTCTTACTTCTCTTTCTTCTTACCTATTTATCACAAGGGCAACATTCCTCGGGGCTATTTTGATTTCCTTCTTTGACCTAGGTGCTTGGGGTGCTCTCTATGCATACACCCCTGAGCTATATCCTCAGAGAGTTCGTGGCTCAGGTGCAGGGTTTGCAAATTCGGTGGGCAGGATAGGTGGAATAATAGGCCCCTTGGTTCCGGGATTCTTCGCCACATGGTTTGAGCCCTTTATGATATTTACAATTTTAATGCTCTTTGCCTCATTTCTCAGTTTTCTCTTGCCAGAGACGATGAAAAAGAATATAAATAGGTAAATAATACATTCTAAAGGTTCGGTAGGGAGAGCCCTTGAAAAATGATAGGGCTTGACGAGCCGGACCTATATTTATGTTCCTTCTTGCCACTCTTCCAAGTACCTCTTCTGCTCATCTGTTAGCTCATCTATTTTTATCCCCATTGCTTGAAGCTTGAGCCAGGCAACTTCATTATCTATTTTTTCTGGAACCGCATAAACCCTCGGCTCTAAATTCTCATGATTTTTCGCAATGTACTCAGCGGTGAGAGCCTGAATTGCAAAACTCATGTCCATTATCTCCACAGGATGCCCTTGTCCTGCTACTAAATTTATGAGGCGTCCATCGCCCAACAGATAGAGCTTTTTGTTACCCAAATCGTATTCTTCCACGAATTTTCTTATCTCTCTCTTTCCCTTTGCCAATTCTTCCAACGCCTTTTTTGAAATCTCGTTGTCAAAGTGCCCTGCATTGGCAAGTATGCATCCATTCTTCGCCTTCTTAATATGTTCTTTTCTAACGATATCCTTCATTCCCGTTGCCGTTATTACCATATCTGCCTCTTTTATTGCCTCAATCATTGGCATTACTCTAAATCCGTCCATGCGCGCTTCTATGGCCTTCACAGGATCGATTTCTGTGACGATTACATTTGCGCCCATTCCTCTAAGACGCATTGCTATTCCCCGGCCGCACCAGCCGTAGCCGGCGACCACCGCTATTTTACCAGCTATGCTGAGATTCGTGGAGCTCATGATCCCGTCGAGGGTGCTCTGCCCGGTGCCGTAGCGATTGTCGAAGAGATGTTTCATCTTGGCATCGTTCACATCAAACATCGGAAATCTGAGAACTCCTTTTTTCTCCATGACCTTCAAGCGAAGCACTCCAGTTGTTGTCTCTTCGTTACCCCCTAAGATTGGAAGATGAGAGTATGAGGTGTGAAGCATCGTGGTTAAATCTCCCCCATCATCTATAATTATATCAGGCTCCATCTCAAGCACTTTGTGCAGATTCTCGTAATACTCTTCTCTCGTTTCTCCCTTCTTCGCATACACATTTAGACCTCTTTCTCGCAAGGCTTCAACAACTGAATCATCGGTGCTCAGGGGATTGCAAGAAGCTAATCGTACATTTGCGCCTCCGTCTCGTAGAGTTAAAGCTAGAATTCCGGTTTTTGCCTCAACATGGAGAGCCATACCAATCTTCAGACCTTCAAAAGGTTTCTCTTCCATGAATCTCTCCCTGATTTTCTGAATAACGCCCATATGTGCATAAGCCCAATCAAGTCTGTTTTGACCTTCCATGTGGGGGTATGTTATAGCGAGTAGATATTTTTTGTTATGGCATTTTTAAATATGAGTAAGTTATTAATTTATATAATGGAGTTTGTTGGAAGAGAGAAAGAGCTTCATATGTTGAATAATTACTTTAATGATGTGGTTAGGGGTAATGGTAGGGTTGTTCTTTTAGAAGGTCCTGCAGGCATAGGAAAGAGCTATCTGGTGGAGAAATTTCTTAGAGAAAGAAAAGATGTGCAAATTCTAAAAAGCAGATGCGAGCAATCTATGCAGTATGTACCGTATAATGCTATCTCTCAAGCCCTTAAGCAATATGGTACTTTAAATGAAATAAAGAAAAATGAATTGAAGAGAAAAATTGAGAACATTGCCAAGGATTTATATAAAGAAAATAAAATGTTGTTCGTGGATGAAATTGGATATGGAGGCGGTTATAGGTTATACAAAGAACTAAGCAGGAGGATAAGAGGTATTTATTTTACCATAAGAGAGCCCAAGAGAAAAGATGTAATTTGGCTCACAGAGACGAAGACGGATAAAGAGAGCATAAATCCCTATAATTTAGAATTTGAGTTTCTTATGTATTTGCAGGAATTTTTAAGCTCAAAGGAAAGAAGGCTAGTTTATATAGAGAATTTAAATTACTTGATTTATACAGTTGGAATTGAGAGAGTCGTAGAATTTTTGCATACTTTGCGTTCTATAGCAGCAGATAGACATCTTGTTATAGTTTCTGGTAAGGTTGAATATTTATCTCAAAAGGAGAGGGATTTAATAGGCAAGTTATTTGATGATAAAATCGTTGTTGAGTGGGATGATAAAATCACTCCACCAGTAATTGTTTTAAAAGATAAAGTTGAAGGAGATGGAGTTTTAAAATTAAAGGATAAAGGGGCAGCGGGAGAGAATGAAGTTTATGTATCCCCCCATGGTATACATCCAACTCGCTTGGATTTTGAGATATTTGAGAAAATAGCAGAGGCCCTAGATAATGGGATGGATATTGTGATAGAGTGCTTAAATACTATCTTACATTACAATGATAAAAGGGATGTTTATATATGGTTAAAGGCAGTTAGAGATTATGCTGCTAAAAGAGAAAGAAAGGTATATATTTTGGAAAAAACTCCAATTTTGAAGGATATTGAGTTTTTCTTTGATCTTATAGATGATGGGAAGGATAGAATGTACAGCAGCTCAGAATTTATAGAGACACCTTTAAGATTTTATGATGTAATCTACAACTTCTTACATAGTCATTCACGAAGGAAACCCATTATATTGATTTTTGAGGATATTCAGTGGATTGATAGCAATTCTCTTGAAATCATATATTACCTTTCTCGCAATATTGTGGAAAACAAGATAATGATAGTTTTGACCTACAGAAATGAGGATGTTGCGGAAAAGAAGAATATTCTAGATATAATTTCAAAAATAGAGAGTGAGCCAATATCCAAGGTACTAAGATTAAAACCTCTCAAAAAGAGTGAAATTGAGTTGATGCTTTCTTCAATGGGCTATGATTTGAATTCTGAGTTAATTTATAATATTAGCGAAGGAAATCCTTTGCTGGCAATTAATGTGGCAAATTATATGGCTCAAGGAGGTTATCTTCCCGAGACGATAAGGGAGAGCATAGAAAGGCAAGTAGATAAATTAAAGGAGAATATTTTGAATTTTCTAAGATTTTTATCAGTTGCAGGTTATGAAGTATCCCTTGAAATAGTAAAAGATTTTTATCCAGAGTATGAAGAGTTTTTAGAGGATAATATCTTTTTGGAGTTAAAGGGAAGCAAGATAAGATTCATTTATCCTATATACAGGGAAGTTGTATACAAGGGCATATCCAAGGACACAAGAGTTGAGATTCACAGGAAGATAGGAGAATGGGCTGAAAGGAGAGGAGAGCTTTTTATGGCAGCATATCATTACTACATGGCTAAGGATAAAAGGGCAGTTAAATTTTTGAAAATGGCTGCGGAAGAGTCCACAAAGATGCTAGCGTTTAAAAGTGGCATAGATTATCTTAAAAAGGCACTGGAGATAACTATAAAATATCGTGACGAAGATTCTATGGGGGAGCTTTATGAGAATTTAGGTGAGTGGTATGTTGCTTTAGGGGAGTACAAAAATGCTATAAGTATGTTTGCGAAGGCGATGAGATATAGGCCTAAAGATGCAGTATTTCTTGGCACTCAAATTGGGATGTGCTATAGGTTGATGGGGGAATTGAAGAAAGCCGAGGATATATTGAGTGAGTACTTGAAAATAGCAAAGGGTATCCATAAGGGGAGAATAGTCGGAGAGATGGGAATAATAGAATGGGAAACTGGAAATTTTAATGAAGCTCTAAAGAAATTGAAGAGCTATCTAAATTATGCGCAGAAATATGAAAGTAAATTGGATGAGATAAAAGCCTACAGAAACATTGCCTCTGTGTATTATATGATGGGAAAATACAAAACTGCTTTGAAATATGCAAATATTGCTCTATCTTTAGCAGAGGAAAATGGGAATATAAACGAGATAGCAGATACTTATAATGTGATTGGAGTAGTGTATAACCATTTAAATAATTATGAGGAAGCCCTTGCCTATCTTCTAAAATATCTTGAGATTAGTGAAAAGATGGGAAACCTTACATTTATGGCTAGGGCATACAATAATATAGGTGTGACTTATGAAAAGATAGGGGATATAAAAAAAGCTGAGGGATATCACAGAAAAGCTATAGATATTATGAAAAAGATAGGAAATGATAGGCTTTTGGAGATTTTTTATAATAATATGGCCATTTTATACTCTAGGCATGGAAAATATTCAATGGCAGTGGAGTATATGATGAAGAGCTTGGAGATAGCGTTAAAATTGAATAATAAGTATGGAACATGTAAAAGATTGATATACTTAGGAGATTTGAACTTTGAAATGGGGAAGTATATGGATGCAATGGATTTTTATATGCGTGCATTTGAAATTGCTAAAGAAAACTCATACACAACATCCTTATTTTCACTATATTGCTCTCTTTCCAGAACCTACATTCGTTTAAAGGATATGGCTAAGGCAAAAGAGTATTTGGAATATGCAAGTAATTTAAGAAGAAAGGTGGAGGAGAGTTATCTTCTTGTGGATTATTATCTGGTAAATGCCGAATATCACATTTTAATTAATGATTGGGATACAGCATTAAATTGGGTTGAGAAAATGAAAAAAATTGCAGATAAATCTGGAGATTTGTTTCAAGTTTTGTATGCTGATATGCTTAGCTCTTATATAGATTGTCAAAAAGGTCTCTGTGATTGCAAGAAATTTAATAAAATCATAAATAAATTTTCAAAAATGGACTATAAAGTTTATCTTGGAGAGGCCTATTATTACTATGCCTTATGTTTATCAAAATCAGATATGAAAAGCTCTAAAAATAACTTAAATAAGGCAAAGAAGGTATTTAAGAGCATAAATTTGGAAGATAGGGTTAAAGAAATTGATGAGAAACTCAATGAGATATTATCCTGAAACCCTTAGTATCCACGATTAATGGATAGTAATCCGAAGAGTGTTTAACCCCTCTTATTTTTATTATTGATATGTATCTTCCCAAAGTCCTGCCTATCCTCTCCATAGAGAGATGTATTATGCAATCCGCTAAGAAACCTTCAACATCGTAAGTGCCAAATTGCATGGAATTATATGATGTTTCTGAAATGGCTAATGTAGTTGCACCTAATTCTCTCATGGCTTCAAAGAGGAAAAATAGTTGATTTCTTGGATTTTTCAAGTTAGAAATGGCATACAGGGCGTTGAGAGAATCTAAAATTACAAAATCCAATTTTTTGTTCTTTGCAAACTCTTTTACAGGATTGATTATGGCGTTAATCCAATTTATATCTTCTTGTCTTCCAGCGTCTTTTACTATCCTCCTCATCAATCCCCAGTCAAATATATTAAACTCACAGTTCTTTGGTAATTTATCTATATCCATCCCCAAGCTAAGCATTTGATTAATTAAGCTCTCTCTGCTCTGCTCTAAGGAAATGTAAACAACATTTCCCTCTTTTTTGTCTTTTAGATAATTGTAGGCAATGTAGAAGCTAAAACTTGATTTCATACTTCCCGTAGGCCCTGATATTAATATTACAGAGCCCTTAGGTATTCCACCTTCTATTCGCTCATCTAGCCCCTTAACATAGGTGTTTATAAACTCCATCCTACTCACCTATCTCAAATTTTAAAGAATTTAAAAGCTCTTTATATGTTTTATCAGCAAGCTCCTCCCCTGCAAATCTTTCAATAAATTTCTTAATCTCTTCACTCATAATTCTTGCATACTCCTTCTCCCCAAGGTCATTTCTGTTAATTTTCTTTTTACTAACTTCAACTATTATTTCGCTTAAATTGCCAAATATTGGGTATAGCGTTTTTTCAATTTTTAAATCAATTAGGTCTTTTGAATCCATTGTTTAATATAAGTGATAGAATGTATATAAAATTTGTGTGTGGGTAAATTTATAAATATTCAGAATATTACGCCGCTGGTGATTAGATGAGAATAAAATTTGAAAATGGTACCAAGGAAATGCGTGCAGTTTGGTTTGAGGATGGAATTGTGAAGCTCATAGACCAGCGTAAGTTGCCTGCAGAGTTTGAGATATTTGAAGCAAAGACAACGGAGGAAGTGGCTTATGCTATTAAGGAGATGGTTGTTCGTGGAGCTCCCGCGATAGGTATAACCGCTGCCTATGGTATGGCTCAGGCATTTTTGCAGGGGAGAAATGTGGATGAAGCTTTTGAAATTCTCAAGAATACTAGGCCCACGGCCCATGATTTATTCTATGCCCTTCGTACAATGAGAGATGCCATAAATTCTGGAGAGGATGCAGTTAAAAAAGCGGAAGAGTATGCGAATGACATAATAGGAAGGTGCGAGAAGATTGGTGAGTATGGAGAGAAATTGATAAAGGATGGATATAAAATTTTGACGCATTGCAACGCTGGAGCTTTGGCTGTGGGAGATTGGGGTACTGCCACAGCGCCTCTTCGTAAGGCACATAGGAATGGAAAGAAGATATTCGTATGGGTGGATGAAACTCGTCCAAGATTGCAGGGTGCACGCTTAACAGCATGGGAGATGGTACAAGAGGGCATTGAGCATGCAGTAATAGCAGATAATGCAGCTGGCTTCTTCATGCGTAAGGGCGAAGTGGATATGGTTATTGTGGGTGCGGATAGAATCACAAGCAATGGTGATGTGGCAAATAAGATAGGAACTTACGAAAAGGCAGTGGTGGCTAAGGAGAATGGGATACCTTTCTATGTAGCAGCACCCATAAGCACATTTGATTTCTCCTTGGAAAATGGGGATCAGATACCTATTGAAGAGAGGAGAGAGGAGGAAGTTTTATTTTGTAGAGAATGCAGAATTGCACCACAAGATAGCCATGCTAGAAATCCTGCCTTTGATGTTACGCCTGCAAAGTATATCACGGGGATAATCACCGAGAAAGGGGTATTCAAGCCAGAGGAAATATGGAAATTGAAAAGATAAATTTACCAAAATTTTCCATTCATTTCTATGGGTATCGGGCATTGCACTATTTTTCTCCACCACAGGCAATCTCCGCAGCTTGGCTCATTTCCCCAACAATCTGTCTTAGTATCTTGCGCAAAACTGCAGGAATTCGCCAATGGGCAATCTGTGCATGATGGGAACAGAGAATTTTTAACGGCAAATCTGAACCATGTGTAATCTCTAGAGGTCCATATTTCTTTCAATGATTTATTCTTCACATTACCAAAAGAGTGAGAATATACCTTCTTCTCTCTGCCTAAAACATATTCTGGATATGTGTGCAAGAATCTGTAGCAAGGGCTGACCTCTCCATCCCATCTCACCACCGCTACTTTATTCTCTACGAAATCACAATGCCTCTCGGTGCGAAGCTTAAACTCTGGAACTCTGAGCAAGAAGCCAGAATATGCGTGATTGTAAAGCTCATCTAAGTATGGCTCCATATCAACACTCCCATCATAGACAATTTGCTTTGCATGCTCCTTGGTTATGGGTATCAAATTTGATATTAGCAGGGAATTTATCCCATAATTTGCCAAGTACTCCGCAATTTTTCCCAAAAGCTTATAATTCTCTTTGGTAACTACAACCTCTACCCCAATATGTGGCAGTTCTGTATTTTTTCTCTCCTTTATCTCCGCTAGTTTTTTCAACCGATCCACAGTTATACCGGGCATTATATGGCCAATTTCAGTGGGTTGCACAGGTATTGAATCTAATGAAATGTAAATCAAGTCAACTCCTAGCTCTACGAGCTTTTCCATTCTATCTTGAGTTAGCAAGAATCCATTGGTTGATATACCCACCCCGAGCTCTCTATTTTTTACATCTTCAACCATTCGCATAAAATCTGGGTGAACTGTGGGCTCGCCAATTCCTCCGAAATAGAGCATTTTTAAATCTGGGAATTCTTTAGCATCATCTAAAATTTTTAAAAATAGCTCGTAGGGCATATCTCCCTCTTCATCTTCCCAGTACTGCTTGAAGCACATCTCGCATTTTAAATTGCACCTGTTTGTTATCTCCACAAACAGATACTGCATATCTGCTCTTTCGGGAATATGTATTTCAGTTCCATCAAAATTGAAAATGTGCATTCATCCTCCCCCTGCTGGTGGAAATATGCTTATCGTATCCTCCTCTCTTACCTTCGTTTTCAATCCTTCTAAATGCTTTATATTCTTCCCATTTACCAAGATCATACTTCTCTCCCTTAGCTCTTTTCTAAATTCTTCTCCATACTCTCTGTAAAGGGTATTTAATACATCTTCCACGGTATCTCCCTTTATAATTTCTTCTCTCTTTCCCGTAATTTCCCTAAGTGTTGCAAAGAACTTAACTTTTGGCATAGAAATCAATAAAAAGAGAAAAATTTAAAGGTATTCTTCCAAGCCAAGCTCTTTTATCTTCTCCTCGCTTATCTCTCCGTTATCTCTCCAGCCCCTTAGGGCATAGTAGCGTGGAAGCATCTCTTTCAGGCGCACAACATGGCCTTTATTTGGCCCCTCTGGCATTGGCTCATCGGTTAGGCGCTTGGGGAGTGTATCCTCCTCAGCAGTCAGTCCTGCCTTTAAGTTGAACAGATGCTCAGCGTTCCATATGCGCTCTCCAATCTTTAAGTATTCCTCTGTGCTCAAATCCCAGCCCATTGCAGCGTTGAGCATATCTCTGTAATCATCTGCAACCAAGCCAAATGTGGTAAATACACACAATCCAGCTGCGTCTATAACGGCTGTTAAATCTTGGAAGAGGATGAGCATCTTTACTTTCTCATCGCTTATGTCGTGGGGATCCATCTTCACCGGGTATCCGAGGATTTCAGGGCTTATCATATACGCTTTTATATGGTCTCCTCCACGATTGTCTGTGGCATAGCCCAAGCCATGGCCTTCTGCACCCCTTGGGTCATAGGCTGGCAATTCTTGCTTTTTCACTCCCATAAATGCGTCAATGTATCCATAACTCTCTGCTAATCTATATCCCCCTTCAGCTAACTTTGCACCAAACCCCTCACGCTTGGCTATCTTTTTAATGTAATAATGTAGTACTTCCGTATTTCCAAATCTTAATGGTGGAGCGTCTCCCAAATCTTCCTGTTTCAATATACCCCTATCGTAGAGTTCCATGGCGGTTGCTAAAGTGCCTCCAGTGGATATCGTATCAAGCCCCATCTCATCGCAAATATGGTTTGCCTCAATTATGCTTCCCAAATCGTTTATTCCAAGATGCGCCCCTAGTGCCCATAAGCTCTCATACTCAGGCCCTTCCGTTTCGCCCACGGAACTTATAACATTTACTCTCCCACACCCAATGGGGCAGGCATAGCAGGGCTTGTTCTTCTTTAGATACTTTGCAGCCATTGCCTCTCCGCTCTGCTCCTCTGCGTACTCAAACACTCCACTTCTGAAATTTCTCGTTGGGTACAATCCATTTTGATTTATTATGTTTACAAGCACTGCAGTTCCATACTTTGGCAAGCCGCTTCCTGCAACAGGGTCATTCTTCAATTTGTTAATCTTCTCCTTAACAACACTTATGAATTTTTGCCTATCCGCTAAAGGAGTTTTCTTATGTCCACGCACTATAATTGCCTTTAATTTCTTACTTCCCATTACTGCTCCTACGCCTCCTCTTGCTGCTGCCCTATGGCCATTGTTCATAATGGCTGAGAATTTTACAAGGTTCTCTCCAGCAGGGCCTATTGATGCAATCTGGGCATGCTTGTCTCCGAATTCTTCCAATAGAATTCTCTCTGTCTCACTTACTTTCTTGCCCCATATATGCGATGCATCCTTTATCTCTATATCATCATCTTTAATTGATATGTACACTGGATTCTCGCTCTTTCCCTCAACTATGAGATAATCCCATCCGGCAAATTTTAGCTCTGCACCGAAAAATCCACCAGAGTTTGACATTGCAATGTATCCTGTGAGGGGGCTCTTTGTTATCACCATATACCTTCCGCCAGTTGGCGCTGCAGTTCCAGTCAATGGGCCTGTTGAGTATATAATTTTATTTCCCTCGCTCAATGGATCTACTTTTGGGTCAATCTCTTTCAAAAGGGTATGTATTCCAAAGCCCCTTGTACCAAGCCATTTTTTTGCAAAATCCTCATCAATCTTTTCCACGGATATTTTTCCTGTGGATAAATTTATTCTTGCTATTTTTCCATGGTACCCATACATTTTATTACCTCCAAATGAATTTACAGCAAAATGATATTTAAAAATTTCTAATTTAATATTGTTATGCTTAAAAAAACACAACGCTATATTTTCATAGCCTCACCGGATTTCTTTGCAGCATATTGAGTACCCAATGGAGATACTATCTGGAATATTGCCGTGGTAACTGCAATTTGTGTTATTACTATTGCACCAAGGTATGTACCACCAAGCTCATGGGCAGCATCTGCAGCTAATCCCACCGCCACACCTGCTTGATTTAGAAGTGCTATACCCAAATACTTTTTAAGTTTCTCTTCTCCTTTTGCTAACCAGGATCCAAGGCTACATCCCATAATTTTCCCTACACTTCTGCCAGCGCAATATACTATGGCAACAGCCCAAGTAGCAGCTAACAAGGTGAAATTTATCTCCATGCCTATGGCTCCAAAGAATAGGATGTAAACGGGGGTCATTATTGAATCAATTGCCTTATAGCTGCTTATTCCAAGCTGTTCGTTCATATTTACAACAACCATCCCTATTGCCATCGCGGTTAGTATGGGAGATACTCCCAAAACTGAGGCAAGGCCCCAACCAAGAAGTGCAACTGCAGCTCCTAAAATTAAATTTTGCTCAGGAGTGAAAGATTTTTTCTTACCAACATAACCGAATAGAAAGCCAAGGGCTCCACCGAGTATGAACGCTCCAAATATTTCCCAGAGAGCGTGGATTATGGATGCACCAATGGTAACATGATAGCCCAGTAATCCCTTTGTCCAAATTATGCCAATCACATACATTATTATGCCTGCAGCATCATCCAAGCCAACAACTGCTGTGGCTACATCTGTCAATATTCCATGGGATGATAGAGAACGGAAAACGGCAATTGTGCCCGCTGGAGCTGTTGCTGGAGCTAGAGAGCCAAGAAGTACTGCAAGTGCTAAATTTCGGGTAAATGCATATACGAAGAGCATTACAACCACAGAAGTTACTATAACCTCTACAATGAGTATAATCATTACTTTCTTTCCCATTCTCTTTAAAAAACTTCTTGAGAAACTAAGGCCTACTATGTAGCCAACTAGAGATAGAGTAACTCCAGTAACTATATTGAAAAATTCAGGCGATGATTTAAATCCAATTACTGTGAGAAGTAGTCCCGCAAAGAGATATGCGAGGACATCGGTAAGATGAACTCTTCTAAAAAGATAGCCAAAGAATAGTCCCAGTATCATTAATAGCCCAACCATTAGGTATATGGTGCCCGGGCCACTAGTCACTGAGCTAAACCACATTGTAAAAGTATATTGCCTTATTTACCTTAAACTTTTTGGAAATTATAGATTTGTTATTATCTCCTCAAGCAAATTTTTGTATTTGTTTAATTTTTCCTTTAGAATATTCTCATCTTTTGCCTCCGCATATATCCTGTAAATTGGCTCTGTTCCAGATGGGCGGATTAGAACCCACCAGTCCTTGCCCTTAATCTTTACACCATCCAATGTATTTACATTCTCCCCTTTTACTCTTTCTTTTAATTCTTCTAGCACTTTTTCTTTCTTCTCATTCTCGCACTCCACGCTTATCTTCATCTGCTTGTATTGTGGGAGCTCATCCACTAACTCGCTCAAATTTTTTTCCTTCTTTGCCAAGATTTCAAGGAGCTTGGCTAAGGCCATGGCCCCATCTCTGCAGTACTGATGCTCTGGAAATATTAGGCCTCCGTTTTCCTCTCCTCCAAATACGGCATCTTCTTCAATCATCTTTCTTGCCACTATTGGAGCGCCTACCTTCGTATAAACTACCTCTCCCCCTTCATTCTTAACAACTTCCTCAAGAGCAAGAGAGGAGCTTACTGGAGTTACAACTATACCCTTTTTCTCCCTTACAATTTCCCTAGCAACTAAAGCTAATGTCTTATCCCCGTAGAGATACCTTCCTCTATCATCCACAAATATAGCGCGGTCTGCATCTCCATCATGCGCTATTCCTAAATCTGCATTCGTTGCCTTAACCATTTCCACAAGGTCTTTAAGATTCTCTGGCTTTGGCTCGCTGTTGTGCCCGGGAAATCTCCCATCTGGCTGGCAATTCAAAGATATGACTTTGCATCCGAGCTTCTCAAGGAGATATGGGGAGGTGAAGCAAGAAGCACCATTTGCACAATCTAAAACTACTTTGAAATGCTTTTCTTTTATTCTATCCACATCAACTAAGGAAATAATGGAATTTACATACTCTTCATTCGCATCCTCTCTTCTCTTATAATTTCCAACTTTATCCCATTTCACATTTCTGAACTTGCCTGAAAAGTATATTTTCTCAATTTTCTCCTCCTCATTCCTTGGCAATTCTGTTCCATCTTGAGCTATTGCCTTAACTCCGTTGAATTCTGGAGGATTATGACTTGCCGTTATTGCTATTCCAAAATCTCCATGCCTCTTTGTGTAGAGTTGTATTGCAGGAGTTGGAGCAATGCCTATATCTATTACATTCACCCCTGCTGAAAGGAGCCCCGAGATTACAGCATCTTTCACCATGTTTGCAGAGACCCTTGTATCCGTGCCTAGAATAACATTTGAGCTAAGGGGCAAATATGTGCCAATTGCACGCCCCACATTGACCAAGAAATCAGGAGTAAATTCCTCGCCAATCTTGCCGCGAATTCCGTTGGTACCAAATAAGCGCATAAGAAAGGATATAAACGGGATAAATAAACTTTACTCACAATTTTTATAGAATATTTCAATATCTACCTATGATCCTCTACAATGCTCACATATTTGGAAACGAAGATTATGAATACTTGCTTATAAAAGGTAATAGGATTGAGAAACTAGGGAAGGGAAATTTGCCATCGGAGCCAAGAAAGATTGATTTGAAAGGAGCTTTAATTCTCCCAGCATTTTGCGATTCTCACACTCATTTGAGCAATATTGCACTTATGCATGGGACATTGGATTTAACGAATATGGGAAGAGAAGAAATTTTGAATATGGTCAAAGAAGAATGCAATAAAAAGAAGATGGTAATTGGCAGGGGCTGGGACGAGAGCTTTTGGAAGGATAAAAGATACCTTACTAAGGATGAAATTGACAATGTTTGCAAAGATAAAATTGTATTGTTAATCAGGGAAGATGGGCATATGGGAGTTATTAACTCCTACGCTTCCAAGATTTTCTCTCTTGGCGAGGATGGAATTGTGAAAGAAAAAGAATTGGAAAAAATAATGAAAAAATTGAAAATAGGTGCCACATTTGATTTTGAATACGCGCAAAATTATGCCTTGAGTAAAGGTATTGCGTGCGTGCATGATTTTGCTAATACTGATAATCTTAGAGCTTATATGCGAATGCGTAGGGAGGGAAAATTAAAGATAAGGGTCTACGCCAATTTTTATTCCTCGGGTTACAAATTGATTAAAAATCTTGGCTTTTACTCAGGATTTGGAGATGAGCATCTTAGAATAGGCGCTCTAAAGCTCTTCTCAGATGGCTCCATTGGTGCAAAAACTGCGGCTACGCGTTATAGAGATGGAGAGGAAGTAAAGCCGATGCTCTCGGCGAGAAAGATAAGAAGAATGGTGAAAAATGCGAACTCAGCGGGAATAAGGGTATTCACCCATGCCATAGGTGATTATGCCATAAAGGAGGTTTTGAGGGGATATGAAGGGAGCAAGGGAAATAGAATTGAGCATTTTGAATTAGTTAGGAAAGAGTATTTGGATAATTTGGAAGGTGTGAATTTGAGCATGCAGCCAAATTTTCTAAAATGGGCAAAGAGAGGGGGACTTTACGAGAGAATGCTTGGGCAAGAATGGTTGAGCAAGAACAATCCATACCGAGATATTTTGGATAGTGGTGCTAATCTTCTATTTGGCTCAGATTGCATGCCTATGGACCCCTTGTACGGGATAAAAATGGCTGTGAATAGCGAGTATGAGAGCCAGAGGATAAGCTGGGAAGAAGCTGTGAGGGCATACACCCTTGGTGCAAAGTATTTTGGAAAAGAGTATGGAGAAATAAAAAAGGGAAATGTTGCCGATTTGGTAGTTTTGAAATATGATAAAATATGGATGACCATTATGGATGGAAAAATTATGTATACTTCTCAATGAGGTCCAAAATTTCTCTATACTTAAACGGCTTTTTCAGAACTTCAAGAGCTCCAGCTTCTAGCATCTTCTCTGCATATTTATCGTGGTACGCTGTTGCTCCAATTATCTTTGCATCCTTATCATATTCTTTTATAACCTTTGTTGCTTCAATTCCATCCATAATTGGCATTTTAATGTCCATAATTACAATATCGGGGTTATATTTCATATACAATTCCACTCCTTCTTTTCCATTCTTTGCCGTTATCACCTCATACCTTTTCAAAAATATGCTGTATAGCTTTAGCAATTCCTCGTTATCATCAACCAGCAGAATTTTAATTCCCACAATATACCGATTATCTCATGGGATTTAAAACTTAGCATTATCAATTTTGATAATATCAATCCCTTTCAATGAGTATGTTAATGAAATGCGTTAAATGCTGTGCTAATGCAGGATTATCTGTGTATCCGCACGCATTTAGTTCGGGGGATGCGAGCAAAGCACTTTTGTTATCGCATACTATATCCGTTGCCATAAGTCCTGTTTTTCTATACACAATCGCACCTTTTGGCACCCTTTGAGTTGGATGAGTGACTATTATTATCCTTACTCCTCTATTTAATGCTCTTTCTATATTCTTCTCAACAAATTTTCTAAGCTCTGAGAGTTTCGGGGTAGATATTATGATTTCATTCTCAGCCAAGTCAATCATCTCTGCTATTTTTCTCATGACCTTCTCTTTACCGTAAACTGTGTACACAAGTTGTGGCTCCCCCTTCTCTAAGAATATACTTTCAACAAATTCAAGTTTTTCAAATAATTCATTTATCTCTCCTATTATTCTATTTTTGAGGGTTTTAAGATGCTCAGGTTTGTACATTTTTGGTCTTCCCTCTGAGGATATGATAAACCCTTTTTGTTCAAGGGAATCAAGAACTTTGTATGCGGATGTCCTCGGAATTTTTGCATTTTTGGCAATAACATCAGCTGAACCAACTCCAAGCATGATAAGTGCTAAGAATGCCTTAATTTCATATTGGGATAATCCGAGCTTTTCCAAGCTCTCTACTATTTTGTTGTATTCCTCTAGAGCAGAGTTGAAATCCATGATACCAAATAGTCAAACATATATTTGTGTTCTTCCATTCACCTTTATGCTCAAGTACATGTATTTCAGGTGTTTTGCCCATGCAACTGAAGATATAAATAAAGTTAAGAAGGCATTTAGATTTATAACTCAAAAAGATAAGTTTGAAGAGCATAGGGAAAAGGGGTATTATGGAAATGAAATAATAATACTTGAAACAAAAATAACTAAGAAAAATGAGATAATTGATTTTTGGAAAAGAATGAAAGATTATGGAGTTGTTGAAGAGATAATGCCCATATTGGATGATATAGTGGAGGAGAATGGTATGCTATATCTTAGGTTTGATAAGCAGCAGGCATTTTTAGAAAAAATAGCATTAACTACACATGGAGATTCTATAGCCATGCACTCAAAAATTGAGAGTTATCCTATGAAGAAAAATAGAGCTATAGAAAATTTCAAAAAGTTTATAGAGGGAATTTAAGAGGACTCTTCAATCTTTATTACAGTAACCACGAAGTACAAGGTCTTTCCAGCAACCTCTTTGTTGTGATTTATTCTGAACATTGTTGAATTTTGCCAGTCAATTATTCCCCCATTTGGAAGTAGTATTGGTAACTTCTCTATGTCGTATTTATAAATAATTTTTCCATCTTTTATATTTTCAACATATATCTTTAGAGTGCTTATGTTCTGATATGGCTGATAGTACTTCCCTATTTGTGGCTCGTTCATTATAGTCACTATGTTGTTTGTAGGATTAATTTGTAGAACTAAGCAATACCAGCCATGCTCGTTATCTCTATAGATTGCATTATCCAAAGGATTTTGCTGGTTAAATCTCTTTTTGAAATCTTGGAGTGTGAGGTTCTCTACCACAGGAATCGTTTGTACAAGAGAATAATTTTGCACTTTTGTCCAATCAAAAGGATACCCCTCACTTGGAGGAACTACTATAGTTTTGGTTTCATTTAGCTTCATTCCTATAACACCTTTTTCAAATCCCGGAATCATTGTATGATCTCCAACCGTGAAAGTTAAAGGATCAAAATTTCCAGTCCATTTGTAACTCACAGCCTTTGGATATGTTATATTGTCTTCTGCAACTTCTTTAATATTCGTATCAAATATAACTCTTTCTCCTCCATAGTAAATATATCCGTAGTATTTTACAGAAATCTTATCTCCCTGCTTTACTATAGGTACATTTTCAGAGCCATGACTTCCAGTGCTCCACCAATAAGCACTTACTCCAGCAATTATGACTATGATTGTCACGATCAATGCGTACACAGATGCTCTCATTATAGCGCCTAATGCCCATTCACAATATATAACTTACGCTTTTCTCCAGAAAAAATTAAATCCTAAATAACAATCTCCCACCAAGCGGGGGTTGCCGAGCCAGGTCAAAGGCGGTGGACTCAAGATCCACTCCCGTAGGGGTTCGCCGGTTCGAATCCGGCCCCCCGCATTAAGCCCCTTTCTTAAGGAGAAAAGTGCTTCACCCCAAAAAAGAAAGGAGCAATTTTAGAAAGGTACCGCAGCCCTGCTTTGGAGGGCGTGCTCGCATCTTCTACCGCTCATTTATCCCTCTAAAGAATTTTTTAAAAAAATAGGGAAGGGTTTAGAAAGGGGAAATGAGCAAATCCAATGGATTTGTGAACCAGCCCTGTTTTGCAGGGCGCTGCTTGGTGCCCCTTCTTAAGAAACTCGCTGGTGGTTCCTGAGAAAAGGTTTTCATCCCAAAGAATAAATTTTAAATTTGTTTGAGGATGTAAAGCATCTGAAGTTTTTAACTTCAAGATTTTTAGCCTTGCTGCAAGGGCATTTACATTTTGCACTTAAATTTGGCAAATGATTTAATAAATCAAAGAAATACTCCGATGTTTAGGTGATTTGAATGTACAAGGTTATAATAATAGGCGCAGGAATCTCAGGAATGAGTATAGCGAGAGAGTTAAGCAAGTATGAAAATTTGAAGATAATAGTGGTAGAGAGAAAATCGGATGTTGGTTGGGGTGTAAGCAAGGCAAATACAGCTTTAATTCATGGAGGTTATGATGATGATCCTGATTTATACCCAGTTAGAGCTAAACTTTGCGCTAGGGGAAATGATATATGGAGAAAATGGGTTAAAGAGCTTCAAATTCCTTCTGTTTGGAATGGGGCTTTGGTAATTGCCAAGAATGATGAAGAGATGAAAGAGCTTGAAATTCTTCTAAAAAGAGGAGAGAGAAATGGAGTTAATGGCATGCGAATAATATCCAAGGAAGAGCTTTTGAAAATGGAGCCCAATTTATCTCCTGATTCCCAAGGTGCTCTATGGATTCCCAGTGTTGGGCAGATAGCTCCAATCCCAGCAGTTGTTGCTTTGGCGGAGAATGCTGTTGATAATGGAGTAAAAATAATTTTTGATTCTCCCGTAGAAAAAATAAAAGTTAAAGATGGAAAGGTTAAAGGTGTGAGAGTTTCCAATGGTTTTATTGAAGGAGATATAATAATTAACGCAGCTGGCTTGTATGCAGATGAAATATCTAAAATGGCGGGTTTAGATTATTTCACTATTCATCCTAGGAAAGGAGAGTATTGGTTATTTGATGATACTGCAGGACCAAAGCCGAAGCATGTGTTATTTCCTGCACCAACTAAGAAGACAAAGGGAGTTGTTGTAACTACGGAGGTCTCCGGGCACCTTATGATAGGCCCAAATGCTAAGGACCAAGATGATAAGGAAGATTTGGCCAATACGAAAGAAGGGCTTGAAGAGGTATGGAACAAAGCTAAGCTTATATGGCCCAAATTACCCCCTCGGAGTAAGGTGATAAGAACCTTTGCAGGATTGAGGCCAGAGACCAAGAAGGCAGATTTTATAATAAAAGCGGAGGAAGTTTATGGATTCATAAATGTTGCAGGTATACGCTCTCCGGGATTGACAGCTGCACCCGCCATTGCCATGGAAGTAAAGGAGATAATTGAAAGAGATTTGGGAATTAAATTGAAAAAGAAGAATAAATGGAAGCCGTATAGAAAAGAGATCACACATTTCTTCATGCTCTCTCCCCAGCAGATAAGGGAGAAAATAAGGGAGAATAATGCATACGGAAAAATTGTATGCAAATGTAATAAAGTTAGTGAGGGAGATATTCTTGAAGCTATAGAAAGAATGAAGAAAATAGGGATAAAAGTGCCAAGCATAGATTCAATAAAGTTCAGAACTAAAGCTACAACGGGCACTTGTCAAGGTAGTTTTTGCAGGGTAAAGATAGCGGTCATTCTTGCTCGAGAATACAATATACCTCTCTGGAAAGTCACCCTAAAGGGTAGGGGAAGCGAGATAGGAGTGGGGGATGTGAAAAGTCTTCTTCGGGAGGTGGAGGCATGATTTACGATACCGTAGTAATCGGAGGTGGACCCGCAGGCCTTGCCGCATCTATAAAAGCGAGAGAAGAGGGCCTCAATGTTTTACTTTTGGATGAGAAGGATTATTTAGGCGGGATACTGCCCCAATGTATACATCCAGGATTTGGACTACATTATTTCAAGGAGGATTTGACGGGTCCGGAGTTTGCCCATAGATTAATCGAGAAGCTTGAGGATATGGGTGTGGAGAAACGATTAACCGCAACGGTGCTGGATATAACCGTAGAAGGGGATAAAAAGAAGGTGAAATATGTATCCCCTGAAGGATTGGAATCTGTGGCTACCAAGAGCATCATATATGCCTCTGGGGCCAGGGAGAGACATAGATTCGAGTTGGGTATTGTGGGCGATAGGGTGGCAGGGATATTTACAGCTGGAGAGGCCCAGACCCTAATGGACATATATGGAGTTATGCCCGGGAAAGAGGTAGTTATAGTTGGCTCTGGAGATGTTGGCCTCATAATGGCTAGGAGGTTTGCCCTGGAAGGTGCAAGGGTGAAGGCTGTTGTGGAGCTAATGCCCTATCCAGGTGGTCTGGCAAGGAACATTGTTCAATGTCTCCAGGATTTTTCAATTCCCTTGTATCTATCCCATAGGGTTCTGGAAATAAGGGGGAGAAAAAGGGTTGAGGGTGTGAAAATAGCCAAGGTAGATGATAATTTGGAGTCCTTACCGGGCACTGAATTTGATATGCCCTGTGATACTGTAATTATATCCGCGGGGCTAATACCCAGGATTAAATTATTGAAAAAACTGGGAGTGGAGATGGATGCTAACACTGGAGGTCCTATGGTGGATGAAAATCTTGAGACAAGTATTTCAGGCATTTTTGTTGCAGGAAATGCCCTTTTAATCAATGACTTGGTGGATTATGTGGTGGAACAGGGAGAAATAGCAGCCTTGTCTGCAAAGAAGTATGTGGAAGGCTCATTACAGCCATCCCGCAGAATAAGGATAAGGGCGGAGGGAAATCTGCGATTTGTGGTACCACAATATGTAAGCGGGAAAAGGGATGTTATCCTTTATGGAAGGGTAAAAAAGCCGCAGGAGGGCGCCATTTTTAAATTCAGGGAGATCGGAGAGGAAAGAAGATATCCAGTTGTGAAACCCTCTGAGATGTTCAAAATAAAGCTCAGAGTAGAAAGAATTCCCTCCAATATAAGGGAACTGACCTTGGAGGTGAAGTAATGTCCAAAATCTACAGATTTACCTGTATAGTGTGTCCGTTAGGTTGTTATGTGGAGGCCGAATTGGAAGGAGAAAATCTGAAAATTCAGGGATGTAAATGCCCAAGGGGTGAGGAATGGGTACGCAGTGAGATTTTTGAGCCAAAGAGAGTATTGATGAGTGTCATCAAGGTTAAAAATGGTGTGTATCCTGTTGTATCTGTAAAAACAGATAGGCCTGTACCCAAGGATAGAATTTCCCAGATTATGAGATTCCTATCCAATTTGGAAATATCTGCACCTGTGAAGATTGGGCAAGTTATTGTGGAAAATGTTTTAGATACCGGTGCAAACATTGTTGCAACCAAGGATGTTGAGAAGAAATAAATATGAATTACCTCATGCTCCTTTGGCGATGAATATGAAATGGAAAGAAGATACATTTACAAAATTTTCCTACCTTCAAGATGTAGATATAACTAGCGATGGCTCTTTGGTTGCCTATGTTCTAAGAAAGGCGAATATGAAGGAAAACAAATATGAGAATACCATAGTCATAGAGGAGCTTGCAGGTGGAAAGAGAAGGTATGTGGAAGATGCCTCAATGCCCAAATTCTCTCCAGATGGTAAAAAGATGCTCTATTTGCGCGTGGATGAAGAGAAAAAGAAGAGCGATTTGTACCTACTGGAACTTGAGAGTATGACATCCAAGAGATTGATAGAAGCGAAGAATATAATTGGTATGGATTGGCATAGCGATTCTAGAAAAATCCTAATTTTGTACTCTAAGAAGCTGGAGGATGAAGATTTATATTACGATGATTCTGTGCCAGTATGGTTCAATGGAAAAGGCTTTAGAGATGGAGAGAAAAATGTAATTCAAATTTACGACACTGAGGGAGAAACGGTTATAGAAGAATTTGAAGATAAGTATGTGGAGAATGCTCTGTGGCATGGGGATGAAATAATATACACTATCGCTCGTAGAGAGAATCCATTCAAATCTTTTGATATCATTGCTTATAAGGGAAAGAAAAGGAAGATTTTTGAGAATGTGCCCTTCTATCCAATTGATTCCAATGATAAGGTAGTCCTCATGATGGGAAAGAAGGAAATGAAGTATATTTCTGAGCATAGATACTTGATGATATACGATGGAAAAGAATTGAAGGAGATAAGCAACTCTTATGGCTTGGAAAATTTTGCAGGTAAATTAGACGATAAGGGCAATGTTTATGCTCTCACTGCTGATGCTGGAAGCGTAGTTCTTGAGAAATTTGAAAATGGAAATAAAATTAGAATTGCAGGGAATGATTCCTATATTTACTCATTTGCAGTGAGTTCTGATGGAAAAATTGCATTTTTGATGATGAATGACACATCTTTGGGGGAGCTGTACATATTTGATGGAAAATTGAAGAAATTAACCTCATACAATTCTGAGATTTTGAAGAAGTTAAAGCCAAGGAAGCACATACACTTCAAATACAAGAGCTTTGATGGAAAAGAGCTTGATGGATGGTACATAAAGCCGAGAGGAGCAGGAAAGAGAAAATTGCCAGCTATTTTGTTCGTGCATGGAGGGCCAAAGGGAATGTATGGCCATTATTTTCATTATACAGCCCAACTTATGGCAGATATGGGGTTCTATGTGATTTTCACAAATCCCCGTGGCTCCTCTGGCTATTCGGAAGAGTTTGCCTTAGAAGTTCTTAATCGCACCGGTTTAGAGGATTTCCAAGATATTCTTGCAGGATTAGAGTGGGTAATAAAGAATGAAAATGTAGATGAGGAGAGATTGGGAATAACGGGAATAAGCTATGGGGGATACATGACAAATTGGGCTATCACGCAAACAGATAAATTCAAAGTGGCCATAAGCGAGAATGGAATATCTTATTGGCTAACCTCTTACGCATTTTCGGACATAGGGCTATGGTTTGATAAGGAGGTCATAGGTGATAATCCTTTAGAGAATGAGAATTATAGAAAATTAAGCCCGTTGTTCTATGCAGATGCAGTCAAAACTCCCGTGCTATTCATCCATAGCTTGGAAGATTACCGCTGCCCTCTTGACCAGAGTTTGATGTTCTACCATGTTCTAAAATCCTTGGGAAAGGAGGCGTACATAGTTATTTTCAAGCAGGGAGAGCATGGGCACAGCATTCGTGGCAAGCCAAGGCATAGAAGCAAGAGATACAAGCTCTTCGTGGATTTCTTCGTTAAAAAATTGAAGGAGGGTAAAGAGTTCAAGATAGAGGAAATTTTGAAAAAGTAAAGCTTATATTCCTCGCAATTTTTCCTATTTTTATGATATTTGTTATGTTTGCCACGGCAAATCCAGAGAGATTCGCCGATTTATTCCATTTGGTGCGCAATATGAATGTTCCAGAAGGCATAAAGGTTTGCGAGAAGCTTGAAATTTTTGGAAAGCCAGATGTTGTTCTTGTTTTTGAAGCGCCCAACGAGGAGCTGGCAGCAAAGTTTATAGAGCAGTTTGGGAGGGTAAGCACTGTAACTACTCATCTTGCTATGAAGGTGAAGTAAATGAACTATTATGAAGAGATAAATTTGAGCACTGCTGGAGAAGTGGATATAATTGATATAACAGGAATGGTGCAAAGCGTTGTAGATAGATCAGGAATAAAGAATGGAATAGCTTTAGTTTTTGTAATCGGCTCAACGGGAGCAGTGACTACTATAGAATATGAGCCAGGATTGAAGAAAGACCTTCCAGCAGCGTTAGAGCGCCTGTTTCCCAAGAACATAAATTACGAGCATGAAAAGACATGGCACGATGGAAATGGACACTCGCACATAAGGGCATCTTTCTTAAAACCAGATTTGTGTGTGCCCATTGTAGATGGAAACTTGGTTCTTGGCACTTGGCAGCAAATAGTGTTTGTGGAACTGGATGTTAGAAGGAGGCACAGACGCGTTGCTGTGCAAATTGTAGGAGATTAAGCTTTTTTCACTATTTTCCTTAATTTTTCAAGATCCTCCTCGCTAATCTTCAAAAGCACAAGCACAAGGGCTAGCTTTCTCAATATTCCCCAATCCACATCCTTTTCCAATTTTTCTATATCTTTAATTGACAACTCATCCAAATGGATGAGGAGATCAAATAATGAATCAACATCTTTGACCTCATACCCTAACGAGTTTAAAGTATCGGCTAAAATCTCAACCCTCTTTTTGTTCATCTTCTTTATAGCTTCATCCTTCGCGTATGTTTCTGGAGCTAAAAATATGGTTTTTACCGTCCTCCCATATATTTTCTCTGGCACATTGTGAATTTTTCTCTCTCCAGTCACCTTCACAAAGCCCGCATTCTCTAATTTCTTTATGTGCCTAAATATTGTTGAAACATCCTTATTCAAGATGGATGCCAGTTCTGAAATTGTCATATCCCTAAACTTCAAAAGCCTGAGAATTTTTGTTCTTGTGTCTTCAATTATGATTTTTATCTTATCTGGGTCATCAACGATTTCAATCTCTTTCATCAAAAGTTGTATGAACTTAAATGATTTATATTTTTCTAAAAATTTGCTAAGTAGAAATATATGTACTTGCTGAAGAAATTGGCTGCAAAAAATTTCTTTGCATTCTTCTTAAATTCAACCTTTTTGAATGGAAAATCATATTCAACATCCATAAGTACAAGCGGCTCAGGCGGAGCAATTCCAAAGTTCTTGCGAATGGTGAATATCTCCTCTCCAAAATTCTTGCCGAGAGAGTATGCTTCCATAGCTGCTACAATCCTCCTTATTAAATTCCACAGATAATTTCTGGCGTAAAAATCTATTTTAATTATTTTTCCCTCTTTTTTCACATCAATTTTATTTATCTCAATTATTGTATTTTTTCTAGCCCTTGTGAAATTGTGAAAATCATGCTCACCTTGAAATATCGTTGCTGCTTCTCTCAATCTCTCCAAATCATATCCCAAATCAATTAAATGGTACCTGTACCATCTCATACTTGCATATCTTGGATTTGTATCCACATCTGCAAAAGAGTGAAAGTAAATGTGCTTTAAACTCGCATTTAACCTTCCTATAATTTCTCTTCCATCCATATTCGTTTTTATCCATATCACATTTCCTAAGGCACTTACGCCCCTATCTGTGCGCGATGCACTTTTCAAATTTTTTATTCCCATGGTATTAAGTGCCCTTAAAATTTCTCCTTCAACAGTTGGCACATCCTTCTGCCTTTGATATCCGTAGAACTTTGTACCATCGTAAGCGAATTTTAGGAGCATGGATGAATATCGTTATCTTTTTAATAATCATTTGCCATTATGCCCTATGCAACAGCTATGGGCACCTTGGAGAATTGAGTATGTGCGTATGGAAAAAATGGATGAATGCATATTTTGCAAATTGCCTAAGGGGGATGATGAGGAAAATCTAATTCTTTATCGTGGCAAGTATGCTTTTGTGATAATGAACAATTACCCTTACAACCCCGGGCATGTTATGGTTGCACCTTATAGGCATGTGGGGGAGGTTGAAGAATTGAGTGAGGAGGAATGGAGAGATATACATTATCTCACAGCACTTATGGTAAAAGTCATAAAAAGGGCTATGAATCCTCAGGGCTTTAATATAGGATTGAATCTTGGTAAGGTGGCAGGAGCAGGCGTAGAGGGGCATTTGCATGTTCATATTGTTCCAAGATGGAATGGGGATACGAATTTTATGCCAGTTATAAGCGATACCAAGGTAATTGTTCAAGGAATAAGGGAGAATTATAGAGAATTGAAAAGAGAAATTGAGAAGCTTATTTCTTCTTCAGAACAGCAGTAAATCCCCTAATTTCTAAAATTTCAGCATTCACATCCCTAGCTAATTTTTCAATTTTATCCTTGAAATTATCCCTATCTGCATTTTGCAAGAATTTTATCTTAATTATCTTCCTCTTTTTCAATTGCTCCTTAATCTCCTTTTTCACACTTTCTGTTATTCCTCCCTTTCCTATTTGAACAGTAGCTTTTATATCCATAGAAAGAGTATCGTGGCGTTTAATAAAATATTTATCTCTCCATTTCATGTGGAAATTATGCGAGAAATTAGAGCCCCTAGAGGCACAAAATTAAATGCAAAGTCATGGCAAACCGAGGCGCCATTGAGATTGCTTATGAATAATCTTGATCCTGAGGTGGCTAAGGACCCCGCGCATCTCATTGTTTATGGAGGTACTGGCCGCGCTGCGAGGAATTGGGAATCGTTTGATGCAATCGTGAAAACTCTCAAAGAGATGGAAAATGATGAAACTCTCTTAGTTCAGAGCGGAAAGCCCGTTGCGGTTTTCAAGACGCATGAGTGGGCTCCCCGTGTTCTCATTGCAAATTCAAATCTCGTTCCAAAATGGGCTAACTGGGAGTATTTCCGCGAGTTAGAAGAGAGAGGTTTGATTATGTACGGGCAGATGACCGCTGGCTCGTGGATTTACATAGGAACTCAGGGCATTCTTCAAGGCACTTACGAAACTCTATATGCTGTTGCACGCAAAGAATTTGGACAGCATGATTTGAGGGGTAAATGGGTTCTTTCCTCTGGATTAGGAGAAATGGGAGGAGCTCAACCTCTCGCCATAACCATGAATAACGGCGTGGGAATAATCGTAGAAGTTAATAAATGGGCCATAGACCGCCGCCTTAAGGGTGGATATTTGGACACTTGGACAGACAGCTTGGACGAAGCGTTAAAGATGAAGGATGAGGCACTCAAAGAAGGAAAGCCATTAAGCATAGGATTGCTTGCCAATGCTGCGGATGTTTATCCAGAACTCGTGCGTAGAGGCATTGTGCCAGATGTTGTTACTGATCAAACTGCTGCTCATGACCCTTTAAATGGATACATTCCTGCGGGATACACAGTGGAAGAAGCTGCAGAGCTGAGGGAGAATAATCCTGAAAAGTATCTTGAAGAAGTACGAAAGTCCCTGCGCAAACATGTGCCAGCCATGGTATGGTTCAAAGAGCATGGTGCCAAGGTATTTGATTATGGAAATAACATAAGGGCACAGGCAAAGGAAGCTGGAGTGGAGGATGCATTCAAAATCCCCGGCTATGTGCCCGAATACATCCGCCCCCTATTCTCCGAAGGAAGCGGTCCCTTTAGATGGGTTGCGTTAAGTGGCAATCCAGAGGATATATACGAAACGGATAAAGTTATAAAGAAATTGTTCCCAGATAATAAACATCTTGTGCAGTGGATTGATAAGGCAGAGGAGCATGTGAAATGGCAGGGATTGCCTGCAAGAATCTGCTGGTTAAACTTTGGAGAGAGGGAAAAAGCTGGGCTGGCATTTAACGAATTAGTTCGCGAGGGTGTAGTGGATGCACCCATAGCTATTGGCAGGGATCATCACGACACGGGAAGTGTTGCCTCCCCTTACAGAGAGACGGAAAGGATGAAAGATGGAAGTGATGCCATTGCCGATTGGCCTATTTTGAATGCCATGCTCAATGTTGCCTCCGGTGCAACTTGGGTATCATTCCACCATGGAGGTGGAGTTGGCATAGGATACTCCTTGCATGCAGGTATGGTAATCGTTGCAGATGGAACGAAGCTCGCTGAGCAGAAACTTGCAAGGGTATTGCATAACGACCCTGGCCTAGGTGTAGTGCGCCACGCTGATGCTGGATACGAAATAGCAATAAGAACTGCCAAGGATAAAGGCATCTGGATGCCAATGCTCAAATAATTTTCTTCTTTTTCATTTTGTTAAGGTGGCGATTTTTTTGGATGCTACCTTGGATAAGAAATTCTATTTTCTTTTAATTCCAAGAACTCTTGTAGGTGGTGGGATATCTATATACACAATATATCTACTTTTGCAATTGTGGCACTCTTTTAATTCTGCTTTAATAATATCTATTTTCTATGTTTTTGTATTTCTCATTCCCGCTATTATATCTCCATTTGCTGGAACATATATTGATAGGCATTCTAAAAAGAGGATTGGCGAGTTAGCTATTCTGCTCTTAATATTCTCTTTAATTCCTTTGTTTTTCTCTCATAGAATTTATATGATGTTTGGTGTTTTTATCTTGCTTTTAATTTTTGAAGCGTGGTTTAATATTAATTACACGGTTGCTGTAAGAATTTTTGTAGAAAAAGAGAAATTGATTTATGCCAATAATATGCTTACTTTTTCCATAGGAATTACAAATTTGGTGGGATACTTGGTGGGAGCATATCTTTATTCTTATATTTCCTTGCATTTATTATCCATTGTAATTTTTGTGATATTTATAGCGTCAGGATTAATATGGCTCCTAGTAGAGATACCAGAAAAGATTAGGAGAGAAAGTGCAAAGAATATAAAATATTCAGAAATCTTGTTATACCTCAAATCTCATAAAAATATTCTTTATTTGCTGTTAATTTATGATGTAGTGGTTCTATTCACAGCAATCATAACCCTTCCTGCTTCTATTCCGTATTCATTTGACCTTGTAGGTATGTCCTCCATAATTTATGGATTTTACGGTGGTTTGAGCGCATTCTTACTTGCAATTGTTCCATTGAGCATTCACAAATTCATAAAATCTCAGAATATTAAAAAGTATGCAGTTTCTTCTATTTTATATGAGGGTATACTTACCCTTGGTATAGCTTCAGTTCCATTCATTTTTCATTTGAAAATTTATAAAATAATTTTATTTATAGTGTTAGCATCAATAATGACAATTCCTGCAGCTCTTGAAATAACGAGTTTTTCTACCATATTTCAAAAAGCAGTATCTATATCTTTGTTAGGCAGGTTCTATTCTGTTCGCTCTCTATTTAGAGGTGCAGTAAATGTTATTGGTTTGTTAATTGCTGGTTTTATTACGGATTTATGGGGACCTATACCAGTAATTGTATCTTCAGGAGTAATTTTGATTTTAATGATAGTGCCTACCAAATATGTTTTAAGTAAGATATCAAATTAAAGCTTTTTCTCCGAATTCTTTATATACAAAATATCTTTATGGGAGCAAAAGAAAAGGGCTAGCCAGACGCCATGGGCAATATGGCCCGCGAACACGCCCAAAAAATGTGTTTTGGGCGTAGTGACGGCGTCACGGCTCCTGCGAGGTGAAAAATATGGGAAGTGCACATCATCCTAGACGAGGCTCTATGGCGTATTATCCGAGAAAGAGAGCAGCAAGTCCTATTCCTAGAATCAGGACTTGGCCAGAGATAGAAGATGGTCCCAGAATTCAGGGTTTTGCCGGCTATAAAGCTGGAATGACCCATGTGTTTACAATTGACTGGAGAAAGCATACTACAACTGCAGGTCAAGAGATATGGACTCCTGTTACCGTTATTGAGGTTCCACCTATGAAGGTAGCAGGTGTTAGGTTTTATGAAAGAACTATGTATGGGCTGAAAAGCATAGGCGAGGTATGGGATGAAAACCTTGATAAAGAGCTTGCAAGGAGATTCCCTCTGCCAAAAGAATACAGCAAGGATAAGGCCTTAGAGAAAATAAATGGGGATATTGAAGATATTCGTTTAATAGTTCATACACAGCCCAAGTTGGTTAGTGGCGTGCCTAAAAAAGCGCCTGATATTATGGAGATTCGTGTGGGAGGAGGCACAATAGATGCTCGTAAAGAGTATGCCCTAAACCTATTGGGTAAGGAAATCAAATTCTCAGATTTTAAGAGTGATGGTAAATTCGTTGATGTAATTGCCATAACAAAAGGCAAGGGCTTCCAAGGCCATGTTAAGAGATTTGGAGTTAAGCTCTTGCATCAGAAGAATAGGAAGCATCGCCGTATGATCGGTACCCTTGGGCCTTGGCATCCTGACTGGGTTCGTTACACTGTGCCTCAAGCAGGTCAAATGGGTTATCATCAGAGAACGGAATACAATAAGAGAATTGTGAAATATGTGGATTTCGTAGAGGAGAATGGTGAGAAAAAGCTTGCTATGGATATAACTCCAAAGGGTAGTTTTCCACATTATGGAGAGGTTAAGAACGAGTATGTTTTAATTCATGGCTCTGTTCCAGGTCCGGCAAAGAGGTTAATAAGATTCCGTGACCCAGTTAGACAAACTTTGGAAGATGTGGAAGGCATTGAAGTGACCTATGTTTCACTTGAATCAAAGCAGGGGGTGTGATGAATGCGTGTTAATGTTTACACAGTTAATGGCGAGGTAAAGAGACAAATAACCCTTCCCAAAGTTTTCAATTACCCTTATAGGCCAGATTTAATAAAAGAAGCTGTTAGGATATTCCAGTTAAATAGGGTTCAGCCCCATGGTGTTAGCCCTACAGCAGGCATGCGCCGTGTTGCAGAATCTTGGGGACCTGGACATGGTATATCAAAAATGGTTCCTCGTGTTGGACATACTTCAAGGGGTGCAATAATTCCAAGCACTGTTGGTGGTAGAGCTGGACATCCTCCAACAACTCAAAAAGTTTGGGAGAGGAAGATGAACATAAAAATGCGCCGCTTGGCAAAGTATTCTGCATTATCAATGACTGCAAATAAGGTTATGGTTGCCAATAGGGGTCACAAATTCTCCCCTGATATAACTTTGCCCGTAGTGGTTGAGGACGAGTTTGAGAATATAGGAACTGTGAAAGAGGCCATAAAGGTCTTGCAGAATTTGGGGGTTTACGAGGATATCATAAGGGCTAGTGAGAAGCGCATTCGTGGAGGAAAGGGCAAGAGAAGGGGTAGAAGGTACAAGAAAAAGAAGAGCGTTTTGATAGTTGTGTCCAACAAGGACAATGTCCTCAAAGGATTCAGAAACTTGCCCGGAGTGGATATTGTTACTCCCCGTGAGTTAAATGCAGAGCTCCTTGCCCCTGGAACCCATGCAGGTCGTTTGGCCATTTTCACAGAAAGTGCCATAAAAGAGATCAGGAGGTGGGCTAAATGACATTTCATCCAACAAGGGTCATAATAAAGCCATATGTCACAGAAAAAACTCTTTTGCTCATAGAGAAGGAGAATAAGCTTACATTCATAATAAGGAGAAATGCAACAAAGGCGCAAGTTAAGAATGCAATAGAGCGCTTATTCAATGTGGAAGTTGAACAGGTTAATACTTACATAACCAAGTATGGAAAGAAGGCAGTTGTGAAGCTAAAGAAAGAGTATAGTGCCGAGGAAGTCGGCATGAGGTTAGGTATATTCTAAGGTGGTGTAAATGGGTAAGAGAATAATTCCACAGAGGAGAGGTCGTGGAACTTCCGTTTATAGGGCTCCTAGCCACAGGTATGCTGGGAGACCCATCAATCCAAAGGTTGAGAAGGGCACAGGCATAGTTAAAGAGATATTCCACGACCCTGGACATACTGCACCTCTGGCAAGAGTTGTGCTTGATAACGGTGATAAAATTCTCATGCTCGCCCATGTGGGTATGTACGAAGGTCAGGAAATTGAGATTGGAGAGGGTGCAGATATTAGGCCCGGAAATGTTTTGCCTTTGGGGAGCATACCAGAAGGTGTTCCCATATACAATATAGAAGCACAGCCGGGAGATGGTGGCAAATACATACGCTCTGGAGGCAATTATGCTCAGATTGTTACGCATGGCATAAAGACAACAGTGCAGATGCCATCAGGCGAGTTCAAATTGTTTGACCCAAGATGCAGAGCCACTATTGGTGTTGTTGCAGGAGGGGGAAGAAAGGACAAACCAATGCTCAAAGCAGGTAAGGTTTATCATGCTTGGCGTTCAAAGGCTAGGAAGCATGTTCAAGTTCGCGGCGTGGCAATGAATGCGGTGGACCATCCACATGGTGGAGGAAATCACCAGCATGTTGGAAGACCAAGCACTGTGAGCAGAAATGCCCCTCCAGGTAGGAAGGTTGGAAGATTATCACCCAAGAAGAAGAAAAAGAAGAGGTGAAATGAATGGCTAAAATGAGGAAGGTAAGTGCCAAGGCGGCAAGAAGGAGGAAGAGGAAGACTAGGAAGCTAGTAATGGGGAGAATGAAGGAATTCTCCTATCGTGGTTATACCCTTGAAGAATTGCAGAAGATGAATTGGGATGAGTTTGCAGAGCTCCTTCCCGCAAGGGCAAGAAGAACTCTAAAGAGGGGCTGGGACGAGGAGCGTATGAAAGCTGTCAGAAAAATCATAAATTCAGATAAAGTTGTGAGAACTCATCGCCGTGATTTAATAATTTTGCCTCAATTCGTGGGAAAGAGAGTGGCTGTGCATAATGGGAAAGAATTCATTGAAATTGAGATTAAGCCAGAGATGATTGGTCATTACCTTGGAGAATTCGCTCTAACGAGAAAGGAAGTTAAGCATAGTGGTCCTGGTGTGGGAGCAACTAGAAGCTCCAAGTTCGTACCGCTGAAGTGAGGTGATTAAATGCCCTACAGCATTAAGGTGGAAGGCGATAAATACGCAAAATCCTACGGGAAGGATTTGCCAATTTCCCTAAAGGATTCAGTCAATATTTGCCGTGCCATAAAGGGAATGCGCCTTGATGATGCAAAGGATTTCCTTGAGGGTGTCATAAAGAAGAAGCGCGCAGTACCCTATTTCCGTTATCTTGATTCCGTATCCCATCGCAGAGGCATAGGCCCGGGAAGATATCCAGTTAAGGAGGCAAAACACATACTTAAGGTCTTGGAGAACGCAGAGGCAAATGCAGAGAATAAGGAGCTAGATACGGATAGCTTGTACATAATGCACATTGCAGCACATAAGGGAAGAATGTTCAAGAGGTATGTGCCTAGGGCCCAAGGAAGGTCTGTTGAAATTCGTAGAGAAATGGTGAACATTGAGGTTATCTTGGAAGAGAGGGTACCTGAGGAGGAATGAATATGGATGAGAGAAAATTTGTGAAAGAAAATGTGAATCGTCTTCTTATGAAAGAATACCTCATGAAAGAAACTGCAATAGCTGGATTTGGAGGTCTTGAAATTCAGCGCACCCCCCTTGGAACAAGAATCATTCTTGAGGTTGAGAGGCCCGGAATGGTCATAGGAAGGAAGGGTGCAAAGATTAAGGAGCTTACAGATAAATTGCAGCAGGATTTTGGTGTGGAAAATCCAACCATAGAGGTTAAAGAATCTCCGAATCCATACCTAAATGCTCAGATAATGGCTCAAAAATTAGCTATGGCATTGGAGCGTGGCTGGCATTTTAGGCGTGCTGGACATTCCACTTTGAGGCGCATAATGGAAGCGGGAGCGAAGGGTGCCCAGATAATAATCTCTGGAAAATTAACAGGAGATAGGGCTAGAACTGAGAAATTTATGGATGGCACTATAAAGTACAACGGTAAGCCTGTGGAATTGGTGCATGTTGGTTATGCCACTGCCAAAACAAAGCCGGGTATAATTGGTGTAACTGTCAAAATAATGCCTCCAGATGCTAAATTACCAGATGAGATTAATATACTTCCTCCAGAAGAGGAGAAGGTTGAAGAAACAAAAGAGGTGAATGAAAATGCCGAAGGAGCTCAAAGCGAAGCAGATAAGGGAAATGAGTCCGGAAGAGAGGCTGAAGAGGCTCAGTGAGCTCAGAGAAGAGCTAATGCATGAGCTTGGATTGAGCGCCATGGGAGGTGCTCCGCCAAGCCCGGGAAAGATAAGGAGTTTGAGAAGGCAAATTGCAAGAATATTAACGGTGATGAACGAATGAGAAATAGGAGAAATATAGAGATGCATGAATTAATCGGACTTGATGTGGAAATTAAAGATTCAACCAATCCAAATCAGGTTGGAAAGAGGGGAAAGATAGTGGATGAGACATACCATATGCTCATAATAGAAGAGAATGGGAAAAGGAAGATGATAATGAAGAAAGGTGCCAAGTTTGGAGTTTGGCTTGGAGATGAGTATGTTACGATAAGAGGAGATAGAATAAATTACAGACCTCACGAGAGGATTAAAAAGCTTATGAGGAGGAGAATAAAATGACATATAGAGATATAGGAGTGGATGCAAAGCCACCTGAAAAAGAGTGCAACGACCCTAATTGCCCTTGGCATGGAAACTTGAAGGTTCGTGGCCAGATGATGGAAGGTGTGGTGGTATCCGATAAGATGAAGAACACTGTTGTAGTTGAAAGAGAGTATCTTAGATATGTGAAGAAATACGAGAGGTATGAGAAGAGACGCAGAAGGTATCATGTTCACAATCCCCCCTGCATAGATGCAAAGGTCGGAGACAAAGTTCGCTTTATGGAATGCAGGCCCCTTAGCAAGACCGTTAGCTTTGTGGTTATTGAGAAGATTGAGAGGTGAGAGAATTGAAGGGTATTGCTGGTAGACAAACTCGTGGATTGCCAACCGGTGCAAGATTGATTTGCGCAGATAATACTGGAGCAAAGGAAGTTGAGATAATTCAGGTTCTAAAGTATCATGGAGTAGCTAGGAAATATCCATCTGCGGGTGTGGGTGATATGGTTATTGTTAGCGTTAAAAAGGGCACTCCAGATATGCGCAAGAAGGTATTTCCAGCTGTGATTGTTAGGCAGCGCAGGCCATTCAGGCGTGCAGATGGCACATGGGTGCAATTTGAGGATAATGCCGCTGTCATAGTCACCCCTAATGGCGAGACAAAGGGCTCTGAGATAAAGGGTCCTGTGGCTAGAGAGGCCGCAGAAAGGTGGCCAAGAATAGCGGCAATATCTAGCATTATTGTGTGAGGTGTTAAAAATGGTGTCATATTTACCAAGAAAGCAAAGAAAGATGCTCTACAACGCTCCCAAACATAGAAGGCTCAAGATGATGAAAGCCCATTTGAGCGACGATTTGTTTGGGAGATATGGCGTAAGGAGCTTTTCTATAAGGAAGGGAGATGTTGTGAGAGTTATGAGGGGTAAGTTTAAGGGCCATGAAGGTAAGGTTGTGAAAGTTAATTTGAAAAAGATGCGTGTGGCTGTTGAAGGGGTTACAGTTAGGAAGGTTGATAACAAGGCGGTGCAGTATTGGATTCATCCTTCTAATCTAATGCTCATCAAGCTTGATTTGAGCGATCCTAAGAGAAAGGAAAAAATCTTCAAACTTGCTGAAGAGAAGAGAGGTGTAAAGCCAGAAGAACTGGAAGCAATGGTGGAAGAGGAAAAAGAGGAAGAAATGGAAGTTGAGGAAGAAGAGAGTGAAGAAGAAGAGGAAAATGAGGAAGAGGTGAATGAAAATGAGTGATCATGTTAAGAGACTTGCAGCACCACGAACATGGCCAATTGCAAGGAAGGAGTACCCCTTTGCTCCTAAGGTATCTCCAGGGCCTCATGGAGCACAGGAGTCCATTCCCCTACTCGTAGTTTTGAGAGAGATATTGGGTATTGCTAGCAATAAGAGAGAAGCGAAGAAGATATTGAATTCAAGAAAGGTCAAGGTGGATGGTAGGGTAATAAGAGATGTTAAGTTTCCAATTGGATTTATGGATGTAATAAGCATTGCTGATATTAATAAGAATTATAGAGCAGTTTATGATGTGAATGGTAATATGCGCATAGTTGAAATTCCAGAGGATCATGCAGAATGGAAATTGGTTAGAATTGAGAATAAGAGCGTGGTGCGGGGAGGCAAAATTCAGCTCAATTTGCACGATGGAAGGAATATACTTTTAGAGGAGAACAAGTACAAGACGGGTGATGTTCTTAAGATAAAATTGCCTACGCAAGAGATTTTGGCCCATTATCCTCTAGCTGAAGGAAGTGTTGCCATAGTTACTGGTGGAACCCATAGAGGAAGAGTGGCACACATAAAAGAGTATGTGGTTGTTAGAAGCCCACAGGATAATATGGTTAGATTTGAAGAGGGATTTGAGATACCTAAGCGCTATGTGTTCGTTATTGGTGTTGGAAAGCCAGAAATCACGATACCTGAGGTGAGTGCCCTATGAAGGAAGAGAAGCTAAAGAATCCAATGAGGGACATAGTCATTGATAAAGTCGTTATAAATATGGGAGTTGGAGAGGCAGGAGAGAAGTTGAGAAGGGCAGAGAAGGTAATTGATCTCTTAACCCATAGAAAGCCCGTGCAAACAACATCAAAGAAGACAATAAGGGATTTCAACATAAGAAAGGGTCTTCCCATAGGCCTGAAAGTTACGCTCAGAGGCAAAGAGGCGGAGGATTTCCTGCGCAGAGCTCTTTGGGTTAAGGACTTTAAAGTTCCAAATTACTCATTCGATTCTCAAGGTAATTTGAGCTTTGGTATATCCGATTACACAGAATTTGAAGGAATGAAATACGATCCAGATATAGGCATATTTGGTATGGACATTAATGTGGTGTTTAAGAGAAGAGGTGGATATAGGGTGCTTCGCAGGAGAATAAAGAGAGCCAAGATTCCTGCAAGACACAAGGTTACGAGGGAAGAAACCATGCAGTTTATGCGGGAGAAGTTCAACCTCAACATTCTGGAGGTGGAATGATGGTTCGTGTTAAGCTCAGGCCAAAGAAGAAATTCGGCAGAAGTGAAGGATGTGTGAGATGCGGTAGGAAGAGAGGAGTCATAAGGCGCTATGGTTTGCGGCTCTGCAGGCAATGCTTCCGTGAAGTTGCCTACGAGCTTGGATTTAGAAAGTATTCGTGAGGTGGTAAAAAATGCAGAATGATCCACTAAGTGATGCGCTTTCGCGTATAAACAACGCTGCTATGGCTGGAAGGAGAGAAGTGATAATAAAGCCAGCCTCAAAGCTCATAGGTAGGGTTCTAAAAATAATGCAAGACCACTCATACATTGAAGAATTTGAATATGTTGAGGATGGAAGGGGAGGTCTTTTCAAAGTTCATCTTGCAGCAACTATAAACAGATGCGGGGCAATAAAGCCAAGGTTTGCAGTTAAGAGGGATGACTTGGAGAAGTTTGAATCAAGGTACTTGCCAGCACAGGACTTTGGAATACTCATAATCACTACAAACAAAGGTGTGATGACCCATAGTGATGCAAAGAAGATGGGAGTTGGAGGAAAGCTATTGGCCTATGTGTACTGAGGTGATATGAATGCCAGTTGCAGATGTAGTTAAGCATGAAATTCCGATTCCAGAAGGTATTGAAGCCCGTTTAGATGGATTTGACCTTCACATCAAAGGTCCAAAGGGTGAGTTAGTTAGAGAGTTCAAGCATACAAGAGTTAAGATGAAGATAGAGGATGGAAAAATCGTAGTTTATTGTCCATTGCCAAAGAAAAAAGAGTACGCTCTAGCTGGTACATGGAAAGCTCATGTGCTCAATATGATTAAAGGAGTTACAGAGGGATTTGAGTATCATCTCAAAATCCTTTACGCTCACTTCCCTATGAAAGTCACAGTTAAGGGAAATAAGGTTGTAATAGAGAATTTCATGGGTGAGAGATCACCCAGATATGCTGAGATATTTGGCGATACAAAGGTTGAGATAAAGGGAGATATGGTTATTGTAAAGAGCATAAACAAGGAGCATGCTGGGCAAACAGCTGCAAATATTGAGAGGGCTACGAGAATAAAGAATAGAGATCCCCGTGTGTTCCAAGATGGAATTTACATAGTTAAGAAGGGGTGAATTAAATGACTAAAATCAAGCCAAAACTTACAGATGAGGAAAAAAGGCTCTTAAAGCTTCGCAATGAGATAAATCGTAAAAGGCCATGGTTCAGGAGGCAAGAGTGGTTCCGCTACAAGAGATTGGGAGATCATTGGAGAAGGCCCAAGGGCAAGCACTCAAAGATGAGGGAGCATAAGGGTTATAGGCCTCCTGTTGTGGATTCAGGCTATAGAGGCCCTAAGAAGGTTCGTGGCTTGCATCCCTCCGGCTTCAAAGAAGTCCTCGTTTATAATGTTAAAGATTTGGAAGGTATAAATCCTGAGAGAGAGGCAATAAGAATCGCTAGTAGAGTGGGAGTGAAGAAGAGAGCCGAGATAGAAAAGAGGGCAAAGGAGCTCAACATAAGGGTGCTCAATCCTATGCTTAGGGGTGAGTGAGATGGATGTCAAGTTTCAGAGAAGATTGGCTGCAAGCATATTAAAATGCGGTGAAGAGCGTGTTTGGATGGACCCAAATGCCTTGGATGAAATTAAAGAAGCGGTAACAAGAGAGGATATCAAGATGCTCATAAAGAGAGGGCTCATCAAGAGGAAGAAGATAAAGGGTACTTCAAGGGTAAGGGCAAATTACATAAAGATGCAGAAAGAAAAGGGTCGCCGCAAAGGCCCAGGCTCTAGAAAGGGGAAGAAGTATGCGAGATATCCAAGGAAGGAGAGATGGATGAAGACCATAAGGCCCATAAGAGCCACTCTTAAAGATTTGAGAGATAGCGGAAAGATTGATAGGCACACTTACAGGCGCTTTTACAGGCTTGCCAAGGGTGGTACATTCAAGAGCAGAAACCATCTTTTGATGCACTTAAAGACGGAAGGATACATTAAGGAGGAATGAAAATGGCAAGAAATGCAATATATAGGGTGAAGATGCGAAGAAGAAGAGAAGGCAAGACAAATTACAGGAAGAGATTGGCCTATCTTAAATCTGGCAAGCCAAGGGCTGTAGTGAGAAAAACCTTGAGGTATATAATTGTGCAGATTGTAGAGTATCATGATGACGGTGATAAAATATTAGTTGGTGTAACTTCCTCACATTTGAAGAAGTATGGGTGGAATGGCTCTTTCAAGAACACACCTGCTGCATACCTAACAGGATACCTTGCTGGAAAGCTAGCACTTAAGAAGGGAATAGAGGAGGCAGTTTTAGATATTGGACTTCAGAGCCCTGTGAAGGGCTCAAGAGTGTTTGCAGTCCTAAAAGGAATGGTTGATGCAGGTTTGAATGTCCCCCATAGTGAGGAAGTTTATCCCTCTGAGGAGAGAATCAAAGGTGAGCATATCTCCGAGGAAATTGCAAAAATGTTTGAAGAAGTTAAAGCTAAAATGGAGGTATAAAAATGGACTGGGAACCAAAAACAAGGCTTGGGAAGCTCGTTTACGAGGGAAAGATTACAAATATGTCCCAAGCATTGCGGAGCAACTTACCTCTTAGGGAGCCGGAGATAGTTGATGTTCTACTTCCAAACCTGAAAGAAGAGGTAATTGATGTTAGAATGGTTCAGCGTATGACAGATAGCGGTAGGAGGACAAAATTCTCAGTTATGGTTGCTGTGGGTAATGGAGATGGATTTGTTGGTATAGGCAAAGCGAAGGCGAAGGAAGTTGGAGCTGCCATAAGGAAGGCAATTGAGGTTGCAAAATTAAATATTATTGAGATAAAGCGTGGTTGTGGCTCTTGGGAATGCGGTTGTGGTATGCCCCATTCTTTACCATTCAAAGTAACGGGTAAATGTGGCTCCGTTAGAGTAACTCTAAAACCAGCTCCAAAGGGTGTTGGCTTAGCAGTAGGAGATGTAGCAAAGACAATACTTCAGCTTGCAGGAGTAAAAGATGTTTGGGGCTTTACGCAAGGGCATACTAAGACAACTGTAAATTATGCAATGGCAACTTATGATGCCCTTAAGCAAACCACAATAGTTAGGGTAAATCCGCGCTTAATTATGCCAATCTACAAAGGAGGTGTAGAGAATGTTAGCAGTGATCAGAGTTAGAGGTAGAACTGGAGTTAGAAGGGAAATAAGCGATACGCTAAAAATGCTAAATTTGACAAGAATAAACCATTGCGTGCTCGTACCTGAGACCCCATCTTATAAAGGAATGCTTCAAAAGGTAAAAGATTATGTGACTTGGGGAGAGATAAACAAGGAAACTTTAGAGAAATTGATAAGAGCCCGTGGCAGGTTGTATGGAGATAAGCCCATAACGGATAAGTATGTGAAGGAGAGTATGGGATTTGAGAATATATCCGCATTGGCAGACGCAATAGTTGCAGGAAAAGTTCTCTATAAGGACATACCAAATGTAAAGCCAATTTTCAGGTTGCATCCCCCATTGAAGGGCTGGGAGAAGACAAAGAGGCATTTCACTGAGGGAGGTGCTCTTGGATATAGAGGCAAGGAGATAAATGACTTAATTTTGAGGATGTTAGGACCGGGGGTGGAATAAATGGCAAGAAAAAAATCAAGGAAAATGCGTGGCTCAAATACATACGGGCATGGAATAAAGGGAAGAAGAGGCGCAGGTAGAAAGGGAGGCCGTGGTTATGCTGGTCTAGGAAAGCATCATTGGAGCTTTGCACTCAAGAATCTAGAGTTCCTCTGGGGTAATCATGGATTCACATCACATCATCCAAAGGAGGAAATTGACACGATAAATATAGGAGTGCTCAATGAAAATATAGATACCCTTGTTAAGAATGGATTTGCAAAGCTTGATGGAGAAATATACGAGGTGGATTTGAGCAAAATGGGAATAAAGAAACTTCTTGGAAAGGGTAAAGCAACCAAGAAGATGAGAGTTAAAGTTAAATATGCATCTTCTAATGCCGTTCAAAAAATAGAAGATGTGGGTGGTGAAGTGATCTATGTCTGAGGAAGAGATACCCCGTAAAAAGGGACTGGCTCTACCAGTACTGATCTCTTGGATATTATTTACATACCTTTATTTCGCTATAGTGAACTGGAAACTTCTTAGCTTGCAAGAAATGTGGAATATAATGACTGTACAATGGGTGAATTTTCTTATATACCTTGCATGGTCAGTCCCTCTGTTCTATTTGGGGTATCTCATGTTCTCTTATAATGGGAACAAAAGTAAGCTCTATGGTTTAAAGCCAGTATTGGATTATTTGCCAATAATTAGAAAACCAAAGGGTCATGTTCACTTTAGACAAAAGCTAATGTGGACCTTTTTGACCCTTATTATCTATTTCTCCCTCACAAATATCTACATTTATGGTTTGGATAAAGCAAAAACAATTGACCTATTTGCCTCATTTCGTGCTATAATGGCAGGTGCCTCTGGCTCTTTGGTACATCTTGGTATAGGTCCAATAGTAACGGCTAGTATAATAATGCAGCTATTTGTGGGTGCTAAGCTCTTCAACATAGATTTGACAAAGGACGATGATAAAGCCATATACCAGAGTACACAAAAATTGTTGGTTATAATAATGATATTCATAGAGGCAATTCCACAGGTATTTGGATATCTTCAACCATCCAATGCTTTTGTAAATGGTTTAAATGCATTCGCTCCTGGCCATGGAATGTTTCTAGCGCAATTAATAATCGTTTTACAACTCTTTTTTGGCTCTTACATAGTATTCCTCATGGATGAAGTTGTATCCAAATGGGGTATTGGCTCAGGTATCTCTCTTTTCATAGCTGCAGGCGTATCTGAAGCAATTTTCACAGGAATAGTATCCTGGATACCTCCCCATCCTCATCTGCCTTTAAGTATAAGTAATCCGCCTAGCGGCACTATACCAAAGACCGTGTATATACTCACCCATAGTAGTGCTGCGCAGCTTTATGGAGGACGTATAGAATCAATCCTATTTGCTCCACCAAATCCGATAATAGCGCTTCTTGGTACAATAATAATATTCTTATTTGTGGCTTATGTACAGAGTGTGAAGATAGAATTGCCATTGGCCCATGAGCGTGCTCGCGGTGCCCGTGGAAGATATCCGATAAAACTGATGTATTCGTCAAATATACCAGTTATACTTACATCGGCCTTGCTAGCAAATGTTGCCATGTGGTCCATCCTATTTTGGAGCAATCCTGCATTGAGTCATATACCAATTTTAGGGCACAATCCTTGGATAGGAGCGTATCCTACGCCTCAGCAGGCAGCACAATGGGGTATCAAAACCACAACGCCTATTGGAGGTCTTGCGTATTATCTCAACAGAGTTAGAGGTTTAAACTATTGGCTCTTACCTCTAATAAATCCGCAGGCGTACCATTATGTGTTCACATATCAAACTTACTGGATGCTAGTGGCTAATGTGATTGTTTATGTAACCTTTATGATAGGCATGAGCATTCTCTTCGCTAAATTCTGGATTGAAACTGCAAATATGAATGCAAAGGCAATTGCAAAGCAGATACAATCAAGCGGAATGCAAATTCCAGGATTTAGGCGCAGTCCCGCGGTGCTTGAGAAAATTTTAAATAAGTATATCCCAGCAGTTACTATCTTTAGCGGAGCTGCCGTCGGTGCCCTTGCGGCCTTTGCGGACCTTATAGGTACTGTGGGTAATACATCAGGTACTGGTGTGCTTCTAACTGTAGGTATATTAATTCAATTCTACGAAGCTATGGGCAAAGAGCAGTTGATGGAGATGCATCCTGTCATAAGGCAGTTCTTTGAGTGATAAAAATGAGAGTTGTAGCTGCAGGAGTGCCTGGAGTTGGAAAAACGAGTATATTGAACGAAGTGGCGGATAGGGCAAATTATCCTATTGTGAACTATGGCACTTTAATGTTTAAGATGGCCCAAGCAGAAGGGTTGGTAAAAGATAGGGATGAGATGAGAAAATTACCAGTGGCTACCCAGAGAGATCTCCAAAAAAGAGCTGCAGAGAAAATTGCAAAGATGGATAATGTTATCGTGGATACTCATCTCACCATAAAAACTCCTGCAGGGTATTTTCCTGGGTTGCCAAAGTGGGTTTTGGATGCTATGAAGCCAGAGATGATTGTTGTCATAGAGGCTAGTGCCAAAGAGATATTTGAGAGAAGAGAAAAGGATAAAACGAGAAAAAGGGATTTTGAGAGTGTGGAAGACATAGAGGAGCATTTAAAGATAAATAGATATACTGCTTTTGCATGTTCTATCTATACAGGAGCTACGGTGTTGATATTGAAAAACAATGATGGTGGGTTGGAAAAAGCCGTAAATAAGTTTATGGAGGCCTTGCAATGAGTGAAGAACCTCAAGAGGCGCCACAACAGATGCCCGTTAGGCCAAAGCAATCTGGTATGAGTGGTTTATATATGACTATAACCTTGTTATTATTTATCATCCTATTTATTCCAAGTTTGAGAGAGGCCTTAGGTACTGCGGCTGGATATGTTTTAGAGCCGTTGTTTTCATTTAATTATAATTATCCCCTTTACACATTTCTTGCCACGGGGATTTTAGTTACGCTAATCAATACATGGGCAAGGCATCATTATACTGATTGGATAAAAATGGCTAGAATGCAAGCTAAGATGAAGGCATTCAACAAAGTGTACAGAGAAGCAGTTAGAAATCAGGATACGAATCAAATAGAAAAATTAAAGAAAATTCAAACTCAGAACATGGCTGAGAATATGGAGGTGCAGAGCAACTCTATGAAAGCTACCATGTTCACCATATTTATAGTTATAGCAATATTTACTTGGTTATGGGTTTTCCTTCAAACAAAGACACATTATACACTTCTAGCAATCCCTTGGAGCAATGCTATAGAGCTTAATAGAACTCAATATCTATTCCCCAATTGGCTTCTGATATATTCTGGGTTTACCTTGCCACTCAGCTGGGTTGTGACATATATATTCAAATACATGGAGTTCCGAAAGAAGATTAAAGAGTTCCCAGCTGAGGTTGAGGCGGTGGAATGAGGATAACCATCAGTGGGCCACCGGGAAGCGGAAAAACAACAGTGGCAAAGATTCTGGCAAAAAAATTAGGTTTTAATTTAATATCTGGAGGGGATATATTTAGAGAGATGGCTAAGGAGCACAATATGGATATTATGGAGTTTAGCAAATACGCTGAAAATAATTGGGATATTGATAGGGAGATTGATAAGAGATTAGTTGAGCTCGCAAAGAAAAACGATAATGTAATTATAGATTCAAGGTTGAGCGGTTGGCTTGCATACCTAAACGGCATTCCAGCATTCAAAGTATATATCCAAGCTTCTTTGCCCGTGCGCATTGAAAGAATTTGGAAAAGAGAGGGTGGAGAACTTGAAAGGATTAAGGAAGAGACCATTTATCGCGAGAAAAGTGAAAAATTGAGATACAAGGAGATTTACAATATAGATTTTGAAGATTTGAGCATTTATGATTTAATTGTGGAGAGTGATAATTTAACTCCTGAGGAGATTGCTAAAATCATAATGGAGGAGAGTGGAGTTGGAGCGCAGCGTTGAAGAATTGCTAAATTTCGGAGTGGTTATAATAGACAAGCCAAAAGGACCTACAAGTCATCAAGTTAGTGCGTGGGTTCGTGATATATTGCACATTAAAAAAACAGGTCATGCAGGAACTCTTGACCCCAAGGTTACTGGTGTATTGCCTGTAGCTTTGGGAAGAGCAACTAAGCTCATTAATCTTCTTCATCTTGTACCAAAGGAATATGTTGGCGTTATGCGCCTTCATAAAGATTTTGATGAAAATAAACTGAGGAAAGTAATGAAGGAATTTGAAGGAGAGATTTATCAAGTGCCACCATTGAGATCAGCAGTGGCAAGAAGATTAAGAAAAAGAAAAATATATTCATTAGAGATTTTAGATATACTAGAGAGGAATGTTCTTTTTCGTGCTAAGGTTGAATCTGGAACATATATAAGAACACTCTGCAACGATATTGGAGAGGCAATGTGCATAGGTGCCCATATGGAAGATTTGCGCAGAACGGCTACGGGGCATTTTAGGGAAGAGAATGCACATACTTTGCAAGATTTGCTAGATGCCTACATTTTTTGGAAGGAAGATGGGGAGGAAAAATACATTCGCAAGGTAATCAGGCCTGCCGAAGATATAGTTTCATTTTTGCCAAGGATAATAGTTAAGGATTCTGCTGTGGATGCTCTGGCTCATGGTGCTCCTCTCTACAAGCCTGGTGTGCTAGAGATGGATGAGGTGAACAAGAGGGATTATGTGGCTCTTTACACCTCTGCTGGAGAGCTTATTTCAGTTTCTGTGGCAGTTTTAGAAAATGATATAATTGCCAAGCCATTTAGAGTTGTTATAGATTCGGGAAGACATTCAAGCTCTTAAAAGGGCCCGTAAGCTAGTCAGGATAGACTGTGGGTCTTCGGAATCCACGACCCGGGTTCGAATCCCGGCGGGCCCGCTCAAAAAATTTCCAATTTTTTGCAAGGAGAGACTGTATTTTGCGAGTTTATTTTCAATTTTTTGAATGTAGGGTCCACGGGGATTCGCAATGGTTATTTCAAATTTTCAGAGGTGGTATAGATGAGGGATAAACCATATAAGTTGGAGATTTTGTGGAGTAATGGAGTGCTAACAGAGATAAGTATTACAGAGAAAGAAAAAGACCTTATAGAGAAATATATGGAGCTATTTATTGTACCCAATACGAGCTTGAAGGAGAGCCCAGTGCTAGATCAGTGAACTATCAAACATAGAATGATATAGATGAATCACAATTCCCACGGTTTGCTTAACCTGTGGAGATGAGATGTTAACGAAGAAGAAAAATAAATAATCGTGGCCGTTGTGAATTTTAGATTTTTATATCACTTCTATATTCTCCTGAGCAAAATAGAGTAAATTGCCCTAGAACCTACTCACCTTTCGGATAAAAACTATAAGGTGAGTAAAGATCGAATAAGCAGTACCAATTCTCTCTTAAAGGATTTCAATTTACTCATATAAATGCAAATATTAATATTAGTAACAACCATTCACTCTATGGTGATTAAATATGAATTTAATAAAATTGGATAGTTATGGCTGGCTGGATCGCTCAAGTGTGCATTCATCTTTTACAAAGAAAGCTAAGGATAATGGAACTCTGGTGAATTTCTATGACATTTGTTGGGAGAATTATATACAAATGAAGGTGACTTCTATCAATGGTGTATATAGTAAAGACATTCATGGGTATTTATATTGGCGCATCTTCAAGAAGTAATAAATTACTAGAAAACTCTGATTTTTCTTCTACTTTTTAAGGTGATTATGTTGAAGGTTTTGATGGGTGTTGGCAACGAACTTTGGGGCGATGATGCAATAGGGATTTACATTGCAAGAAATTTTAAAAAGGATGGATGGATAACCATAGATTGTGGCACGGTGCCCGAGGATTTCACATCCGAAATAAAGAGGATAAGTCCCCAACTTTTGGTTATTATTGATGCTGCGCAGATGAACTTAGAGCCGGGAGAGATAAGGATTGTGCCTAAAGAGAAAATTCCTAAGGTGACCTTCAGCACACATGGTATGCCTCTTTCTATTCTAATGAATTACTTAAAGCCCTTTACTGGAAGGATTATTCTCATTGGTATACAACCGAAGAATATGAAGTTCGGAACATATTTAAGTAAGGAGATTAGGGATGCAGGAGATAAACTTATGGAAGTTTTAAAGAAGGATGATTTTGAGGAAATTAAGCTCCTGTGAAAAATTAAAAAAGGGAGTAAATTTAAATTTATCTTAGCACATGCCTTGTTGTATAAAAAAGAGAGAAATAAGATGGGCTTTATGTGAATATGTTTAACTGGAGCGAATATAATGAGAGGATGGTAAAGGTGAGTAAAGATACTGTTTAATTTGTATTTGGTGAAGAACATGGATAAGAAGTTAAAAGAGATGGGCAAAAGAAAGAAAGGGAGGCCTTACATATACTCCCAACTTACTTTTTAGATTTCTTGGCTCTCTCAATTTTTTCTTTCTTAATTACAGAATTCTCCTCCTATACCCTACTAAGCAACTCTTATCAAATCCCTATATATGATTATAGTAATTAATGGACTCATCTACGTATGTACATATGTCTTTAATAAATGATGAGTGAAACAGTTTTCTCTCATCGTGAGAGTCTAACTATTATAAATTTCTAGAGTTGTATATTTTTACAAGAGTAAAAGAGGTGTTATATAATAGTGTTTTCAAATCCTAGATTTTAACAATATTTTGGCATTTTTATGACTCTCTCGAATTGCATCAACTATGTATATGTGTGTTTTTCATATGTAAGTATTTTAATTTTCCCTATAACTTTTTAAATATCGTATATAATATAACGATTTTCGGTATTCCTAAAACGAAATTTTATATGCTTGTTTACAATTATCATCATGATGAGGAATAAAACATAGGCAAATGGAGGTTAACAATGCGGAGGTGAAAAATGTGATCTGGAATATTATTCTCATTAATACACCCGCGCTCTGTATTGTCGTTCCCTTATTAGGAGCATTCGCTACTCCTCTAATCGGGCATTACAACAGGAAGATTATGTATACCTGGGTAGTTGCAATACTCTCCTTCGTTGAATCTCTTGCGGTTCTCCTCCTCTATCAGGTGTATACTGGCGGTACTATTGTTTATGTAATGGGTGCAAACCCGTACAATATGGCAATACCTCCGGATTCTGGTGGAATTCCAGTAAGAATTATTCTCACAGTAGATGCATTCAGTGCATTTATGGCATTTATTGCAGCTACGGCTGCTCTAGCAGGAGGAATTTATTCAA
>WAPW01000046.1 GCA_015520565.1 Candidatus Aciduliprofundum sp.
CCTCACCGGTGGAATAATAGTAACAGCTTTGGCAGTGGTCCTCAATGTATTCTCCCCAGATATATGGGGCAAAATAATAAGTGGCCAAGGTTATTTTGTCCACAGCAAATTGTATTCAACCATAGCAGAGGCTCAACCAGCTACAATGGGTGTGCTTAGCATGTCCTTTGGAGTGGGCATATTCTTCCTATCAATTATAGGGGTATTCTATATTCTCTACCTCCTTAGAAGAAGAGGGAGAGAGCATTATATATTCTTCGTATTATACACAAGCGTAGCAATATTCATGGCTATCTCAGCTGCTAGATTTATGTTCAACGCTGCTCCCACAGTGGCTTTAACTGCAGCAGTTGCTTTAATCTGGCTAATTGACCTTGTGGATATTAAAAAATCCATCAAAGAGTTCAAAAAATATCGCACCTCTTGGAAAAAGGCCTTTAAGAGAAATGTAAAGGTCTCACAAGTTACAGTTATTCTAGTAATAGCTTTCTTAGTTGTATTTCCCACTGCGTGGAACGCAATAGATGCTGGAATACCTTACGAAACAAAGGATAAGTTTGATAAGCAAATATATAATGCTCTACCTTCATTTATGAAACCAAACGAAACCACATACAACAAATCATCCCCATGGTATCTTGGAGCGTTTGGATATTCAATTCCAAAGCCAGAGTATCCTTGGCAACGGGCGTGGAAATGGTTAAGTGAACAGGATAATTCAACACCCCCTGAGGATCGGCCTGCATTTGTATCGTGGTGGGACTACGGCTTCCAAGCTGTAGAACAAGGTAAGCATCCCACTGTGGCGGATAACTTCCAAGATGCATATAGATTCGCAGCACAGGTGATAACAGCTCAAAATGAAAGTGAAGTAATATCATTGTTTATTGCGAGATTTTTGGAAGCAGATTTTCAAAAAAATGGAGGCACATTGAGCCAACCAGTTATGAATACATTGATAAAATATGCAGGCCAAGATAAAGCAAATAAAATTATTGACATACTAAATGACCCAGATAAATACAGGAGAATAATAATTGATAACCCACAGATATACGGACTATACTCTAATGACATAGATTCCAAAAATGCATTATATGTGGCAATAAAAGGCACTTTAGCATATTTACCACAAAATAAGCTCATATCTATGTACGATTCCATCAGAAACTCAACAGGATGGGATATAAGATATTTTGCGGTTGATTATCGTTTATTCCCATTCTCCGGAATGAGAACTGGTATATTCTACGCTCCTGCGGAATTGGGTGATAGGAGAGTATATAAGTATGGTGGCACTGTAGTACCATATGATTTCTATGAACTCAAAGCAGTTACTGCAAGTGGCAATACCTATGATCTTGATAAAGTTCCAGCTAATGCAAGGGTTGTAAATTACAAGATAATATACAAGCCCATGTTCTATCATTCTATGCTATACCGCACATTTATAGGATACTCAGGAGCGGATATTGGCAAGGGAGATGGAATACCTGGATTCTCCCCAACACTGGGTAGCTATCAGCCCATGCAGGCGTGGAATATGACTCACTTCAAGCTCGTTTATAAAACCGCATACTGGAATCCATATACAGATTATAAAAATCACACAAAGGCATGGAAGCCAATACCCATTGATTTAGCTTTGAAATATGAAAGAGAACATAAAGGTACTGTGGAGCTAAATCCCCCAGCATACCAAGTTTTGCCAAATGATGTAGTTATGGTCAAATTCTATGAAGGTGCCATAATACAGGGACATATTAAATTATCAACTGGGGAACCTATGGAACATGTAAGGGTAACTCTATTTGATGAGTACGGAATACCTCATGATACTACATTAACAAACGACACAGGATATTTCAAGCTTCTATCTGTAGCAGGAAATATAACCCTTGTTGTATCCACCGATGGCCATTATGATAAGCTGAGAATGGTTGACAAAACAATACTATACCATACCGTGATAAATATTACTGATGAACAAGCTATGCGCCTTAAACCAAATTATGTTATAACAAAGAATATAACAATAAAACCCGCAACCTTAGATGGTGTAGTTTATTATGATATAAACCACAATAAAAGGTTTGATGAAAAAGATGTGAAATTAACCAATGCAGAGTTTATACTTCAAAATCTGACTTATGGATACAATGTATCAGTTCCTATCCACGATGGGCAATACGAAATAAAGGATATACCTCCTCATTCTTATATCATAAACTTAATGATAAATGGAAAACTCTTTAAGAAAGTTGAAACAGTGACATTAAATTCGGGTGCAGATATGACCAAGGATATTCCATTAAAACCATCCTTTGTGAGAGGATTAGTAACTTACACCAACGGAACTCCTGTAGAGAATGCCACTGTAGCTCTTCACGGAATATACACACAATATACGGCGCACACTGATAAGAATGGTAGCTTTGATATCCTTGTTGTTCCAGATAATTACACAATAACAGCTTCAAAGGGAGATTACTACTCTCAGAAATTTGATGCTGCAGTTGGCAGATGGAATCTCACTGTGGTGCAAAATCTTACCCTCACCCATGGATACGAGCTCTCAGGTCATGTTATTTACAATGGTGTACCTATAACATACGCGGTAGTTAAAGTAAAAAGCGTGACAGCTTACGAAGTTTACATAACACATACTGATAAAAACGGAGATTTCAAACTCAATTTACCTGGAGGCATATACTCAATTTATATCCTAGGAAATTATAAGAGCTACAGGGTAGCTTATGTGGGCATTATATCATTAAATAAGGATTCACATCTAATTATGAAAATGAACAAAGCGTATGTGCTCTATGGCAAGGTTACCTCTAAAGAGAAAATTGTGGGAGATATTGAAATTTCCGCATTTAAGGGAAGAACTTTCTCAATGTGGTTTGCAAATCAAACTGGTGATTTCTACATATATCTTCCAGAAGGTACATATTCAATTGGCTTTTTAGGATTTAATAACAGCTATACACCTTGTTTTAGCAGAGCAATAGTGCATCTCAATAAGAATGTTAAGATTAATCCCACTTTGCAACTTGCAGATACAATAAAGGGCTATGTTTACACAGGAAACAATGAAACTCTAAAAAATGGTGTGGTTATGCTAAAAGATAGTAAAGGATACTATGAGGTTCGCAGTATACCTCCAAATGGAGAATTTACCTTGGGCTCTACTATAAACTATCAATTAGATGCAATAGTTTATGGATACCATGTGGTAAGCATCCATCTTCACAAAAATAAAGAATACATAAAGGTTGCTCCAAATGAAATAACGATCAAGGGAAAGGTGTATATAAACAATGAGACAAATAACATGCCCATTACAATTAAATTCATATCCTCGGAAAGAAGTTATACTCTAACAGATGTGCTTGGAAGCTATTCTCTCAATGTTTTACCTGGCACATACAAGATTGAGATAACTGGAAATAACATAAAGTATGAATATGGAAATATAACTATAAAGGCAGAGGTTGGAGAGGCCATCGTAACTAAGAACATAGTGGCAAAGGCCTTCGCTCATGTAAACATAGTTTCTCAGGCAGATAGCGTTTACTGGTTCAAAGATGGAAGATTGGTGAAGGTGGGAAGTAGTGTGGATGTAGAACCAGGAATATATACTCTGTACCTCAGAAGCTATAATGCAGCTAAAATGGTAAGGGTAAATATTGTTCAAAATACAACTTTAAATATAAACCTAGCCAATGGGTACTTTGTGAAGCTTAGGCAAGAGAACTTTTCTTATGAGCTTCCAGTAATTATATCTTCATCAGCAGGCAATATAACATGGAAATTCACAAATATAGTCCTTCCAAGTGGACATTATATATTCACTATTGAGGTAAAGAAGATGGTATGGGGTAAATATTACCTCTATTGGAGCCAAGTAGATGAGTACATAGGTGCCAATACAATAGTTGTGTTGCATGTAATTACAAAGCAGATTTTAGCCAAGGTTTCTGGTGTGGTTACCATAGGAGATAGAGGAGTAGCAGATACAATCATTAAGTTTATACCCTCAAATACGGAGCTACAAAATGTAACTGTAACAACAGATTCTGCTGGATATTACATGGCAAAACTAACTCCTGGAAAGTATATGGTATATTCGTACTATATAATGGGAGAGTACAAATACGCATATATTGGAAGCATAGAGGTTAACAACTCTGCCAAGTTAAATATTGAATATGAAAAGGGCTATATTCTCTACGGAGAAGTGTACCTAAATGGCTCAAAGATTTCAACGATAGTGAATATAGAAACTCCATATGGCACACTTAGCCAAATGGCTAATGGATATTACTACGCTATCCTCCCCCACTATAACTACACAATTACAGCAAAAGCATACCGCACCGAATATGGCCAAAAGGTAGATTATAAATTTGAAGAATCTGTAAATTTAACGAAGGATACGGCATTAGATGTTAAATTACAAAGACAGAGCGTTCATATGATCTCCGTAGATGTCCTGGGATACGATAAAAATGCAATGCCTTACAAGACCATCTGGATGCTCATAAAACTAAAGAATACAGGTAATTCTCCAGAGAATGTTAAATTTGAAGTGTTCTCTCACTGGAGAATAGTGAATCCAAATAGTTATCATATGATGCCTGGAGATATGAAAATTGTGAGTTTAGGTCTTAAAGTACCTATGCTAAAGGCAGGAGATAACCAATTGCATTTGAGGGTTAAGTACACACAGTTCACAGACAAGTACATTCACATAAATGTGGAGAATTACTACAACACTACTGCAAATTACTCTTTGGTATCTTGGAATCAAGATGCTTTAATTTACAGAATAAATGTATATAACCATGGAAACACTTGGGTAAATTACACATTCTATGTGCTCAACTCTAAAGAGCTATTTACAAGAGGATGGAATGTTGAGATTTATGGAAAATTGGGCGAGACAAATCATCTCAATGTTTCTGCAAACAGCCACGGCTCTCTAGAAATAAGAATTATAGCAACAAAGTACAGACCTGGAACATCTTTACCTGTTGAAATGGCAGTAAAGGGCATGGGCAAAACTATACTGCTTCAGCTACCGTTAAAAGAAACTTATGTACAGCCAGCAGGAGTTTATATTAATGGACCTAAAGTCACAAACTATACATCCTTTGAAATACCAAATTCATGGTACGCACTTTGGGGCGTAACAATAGCAGCATTAGCAGTCTTCATCATCTTCTGGAGGTGGAAGAAGTGAAAAAACTAGCGAGCATTCTTATCATATTTTTATTAGCGCTTACTGGAATTACTATGATGCCTTTAGAAGCCCACGCATCTCAACTTAACATACACATTGATGGCCCCACAGTACTTGCTACAAATCAAACTGCCCAATATAAAGTGTATGTAGAAGGATATTTTAGCTCATTTAGATGTGGAATAATAATGACAGGGTATAATTTGACGGGGGCAAAACCAACCAATTTCTTCGTTACCTCAAGCAAAGATGGACACTTCGTATTCAATGTAACTGCTCCCAATGTGCCGCAAACAATACACTTATATTTTACGGCCTACGGTATGCTAAACTCAACAACCATCGGCGCTAAAGCTTCAAGGGTACTTAGCGTAGAGGTGAAAAAGGCAATGGATATAAAGGTAAAAATAAAGAATACAGAAGACTATGCAATTTACAACACCATAATATCCTTTTACATTGATGGAAGGTACATAGGAAATACCACAGTTAAGGTCATAAAAGCAAATGCTACAAAAGATATAGATTACAAGTGGATTCCACAAGAGCTATACAACGGAAAGCATCAGCTTACAGTTAAAATCTCTGGAAAAGGAGTTGTGTTTGAAAATGGACAGCAAAACTATGTGTACAATTTCTACTATGGAAAACCGCCTTCTTACGATTATATAACTTACCTTAGCTGGGGAGTTCTTGCTCTAGTGATAGTATTCTCTTTCTTAATGTTCCTTGCAAGAAAGGGAAGAAAAAGTGGCCCAGCACCAAAGTGGAAGAAATAATCTAATTTATTTTTCTAACAAATTTTATCCACCTCTTTTTATCCTCAATCTCATCGGTATGCTCATAATCTTTTAGAAATAATACTATTCTCCTCAGAATTATGGCCTTGTAAACGAGCTCTTGGGGTACATCATCCATCTTCTTTATCTCTTCCCTCAAAGAATCGTAAAGCTTCTCATACTTTGAAAGAACTCGCTCCGAGTACTCCTCTATATCCTTCTTTGGATGGTATTTTTCTCCAAAAATTTCAATCTCCTCGGGAATATCTACAGCGAGAACATTTACCAGATTATCTATTTTATCAAGTGCTTCCTCACTATTCATTTTTCATTCCTTGCCTTATCAATGGCCTCTTTCAAACTCAACTCTCCCAACGCAACTTTCTTTGCAAGAGCCCTTGATATTGTTATCTTTCCATCGCTTTCAATTCTGCTCTTTCTTTGAATATCTTTCAAATACCCTTCTTTTACCACTATATTTAATTTTTCCCTGACCCTCTTACCCCTTGTAAATGCAATTACCTTAGCAGATTCCACATCCTTGTTAGTTATGGCCTCAGATGTGTTCTTCTCATTGACAATCTCAACAATGTAATCTTCCACCAAGGAATTTATTATTCTGTTCCTATTAGTAATATCCCCATCACCAATCCTTATCATAAATAATTTGGGAGAGTAGCCCAAATATATCTCATCTATAAGCTCCCTAACTTTAGAGACCGATGATAACTGAATTTCCTCAACCACAACTCCATCACCTATAACCGCTATACCTGGCTTTGGACCTGGGTCTATACCAACCACAAGCTTCTCAAATCTCTTTTTCCCATACAAATAGGACTTTAACTTGCGAATGCACTCCTTCGCCTCATAGCATAATATGCAATTTTTACCATTCAAATAATCAGATAGTATAACATCGTAATTCCTTGCCTCTTGCTCCCCTCCTATAGCTTCAAATCTCCTGTGCATATCTTTAAGCTCTTTTTCCACGAGGTACTCCAATTTTAAATCCTTCATTATTATCCCAATTCTCACGAATTATTGTAAATTGTGCTAATATTTTAAACTAGCGGGTTGAGCTTTAAATATAAGTTTTCCATGCATCCACAATGAATGGCTGGCTCATTGCACTGCTTTTGATTGTAATCTGGATTGGTATAGTTTATGCCCTAAAGAAATCTAAAAAAGTTGGGGGAGCTATTTCCCTCTACGGGCCAGCTCTTATGATAAAGACAAAAAAAGGACTAGGTGGGGTTAAAAAAATCGCAAAATCAAAGTTCTGGATCCATTATGGAAGTTTTGGAGTTATTCTTTCTCTACTTATGATGCTTGGAGTATTTCTCCTTATTCTCTGGCAAGCATTTATCGTTACAACTATTCCATCCACTAAGGCACCATCACCTTTACAAGCCCTAGGAATCCCCGGCATAAATCCTGTAATACCCATAGGTTATGGCATTCTTGGCCTTGTAATTGCCATACTCATTCATGAATTCTCCCATGGATTCCTGGTTGCTGCTCAAAAACTCAAACTTCTATCCATAGGTGTACTTTTATTCATAGTCCCTATAGGTGCATTTGTTGAGCCAGATGAAGAGGAATTAATGAAAACTACAAAGAAGAAGAGAATGCGTGTTTATGCAGCAGGGCCTACATCAAACATTGTTCTTGCAATTATAATATTTGCAATAATAGCTCTTATGGTTGGAGGCATAACACCCAAGTATGATAATTACTATGTGGCTTCAAATTTCCAAGAGAATCCCAATTTCCACTCTCTCCCCGTAGGCACTGTAATTCTTGAAATAAATGGGACAAAAATTAACAATTACAACGATTTTATGAATGTATCAGCCCCCCTGCCGGGAAAGATGGTGAATGTGAAAATTTATAATGGGAAAGTGGAAAATATAAAAGTTTACAGCGGAGTTATAGTTTCTTCCGCATTGAAAAATTACCCTGCATACGAAGCAGGTATTAGGCCCGGCTGGATATTTTACAGCATAAATGGAACTATAATAAGAAATGAAGAACAATTTTTAGAGGTAATGAATGAAACAAGAAGCAATGTACCTGTCCCCATAAGCATGTTCAAGCCACCAAATCACTGGTTAAATGTTACAGTTGTACTAGCAGATAAATATGAGTACTTTGAAAAGTATGCACCACGATTGAACAAAGAGTACTACAAAGGAAAGGGATTCTTAGGAATAAATGCAGGGTACCTAGGGATTGGGCTTGGAGACCCTAATTATCTCAAAACTCTTCTATCAAATCCCTATGCCTATGCAAAAAGCCCTTCCGACTTTTTCAGAGCAACTATGAGTTATATTGCCTTGCCCTTCATAGGTTTAATGCCATTCCCCCATAGTTTGCAGCATCTTTATTCTGTGCCATTCTCCGGATTCTGGATTTTGGTTAATTCCCTTTACTGGATATTCTGGCTCAATTTGATGCTGGGCATGACAAACTTGCTCCCCGCCGTGCCCTTAGATGGGGGCTACATATTCAAAGATTTTATGACTTACATAGGGGAGAAATTAAAGCTCAAAAACCCGAAGAATTTTGGAAATTCAATAACCGTGCTATTCAGTTTCATTGTATTGCTCCTCATCCTCTGGCAATTCATTGGACCCAGAATATAGAGAGCCAAGGCTCATCTGCACACTTGTACCACTCTTCGGAAACAGAGCTCTATAGCGAGAATCTTTCATAATCAAATCGTAAAATGTCACTACGGGCTTATTTATTTTCAATTCCTTTTTGAGTTGTGGGTCCGCAGAAGCAAAATTAAAGCATAGGGCGCAGGGCTTTGGATCTGATGCAAGAAAATAACAGAGCCCGTCACGATAGTATATGCACTTGCTAGCCACTGAGAACTTCATAAAACCCTATTGTATTTTTGCCTAAATAATTTTTGTATTTGGCACATTCAATGGCACTATACCTTCCTTCTCATCTATTCCAAAAATCTTGAAATTCGGTTTTGCTCTTTTTAAAATTGGGGATATGAACTCATTTCTGCTCACGTCCGTTCCAGCAGCATATAAACTAACTGCAGGTAAAACTATGATTTGAGGCGAGTAGAGAAAACAGGGAAGTTTGACTGTGGCATAAACTTCATCTCTTAGTGTGATAGAAGGATGCTCGTGGGCCATTATCAAGACCTTGTCATTGGGAATTTCTATATCCTTGTGGCCATGGGCAAACAAATAATTTCCAAGAGAATATGCGTTATACATCTCTATACCCCTTCTCCTAAGTATGCCCTTTAAAAAATTATCATGGTTGCCCCGAATAACAATCAATTCTGCCCTATCCACAAAGAAATCTATTATGGACTCTATCTCATCCCACTCTTGGGGCATATTGCGAGAAAATTCATGCTTTAAATCACCATCTATAATTACCCTTTTGGGAGCATACTTCTCAAAAATTTTAGAGAGCAATCCAAGAATGTATGGATACTGAAGCTTTGGAAGGAAAACTCCCTTTTGAGCCATGACATCCTCATAGCCGAGATGAAAATCTGCCATAACTGCAGTGTCGTAATCTTCAAGATAGAGCATAAAATAACGCGATAGTGTTATATCTCCCAAGTTTATCTCTTCCACAATCAAAAATGCCTTTCTCTATTTATCCCTTTGCTTCTCTAAGAATTCAAGAATTTTGGCGAATACATCACCGCGGTCTTCAATCATAATTGAGTGCCCATAGCCCTTCGCAAGGTAAAACTCCTTCTCTCCTGCTAATGCATCATAAACTCTTTTCTCATTCTCCGGCTTAACAACCCTATCCTTTTCTGGGGATATTACCAAGCATGGCTTATTCACCTTCCTTGCCTTTGAAATAGTATCAAGGGACATAAGAGGCCTGTAAGAGCCAATCCAGAGCTTGTCATCCAAATACCCAATTTTTTTCGCTTTCTCAGCATTCTCAGGATTTTTAAAAAGAGAAGCATAATTTACCCTATACTTTATGTAAAAATCCCTGCCTGTTAGCTTCTCCTTTAAATTTCCAATTTGGTAAATTAATGGAAGCATTATTCTCTCTCCCGCCTTCAATTCTTCCTTGATGGATGAGGGGGGAGCTATTGCCACGCCCAAATCTCCAATTCCATCTGCAAGAGCATAAATCACAGTGGCAGCTCCTAAACTATGACCTATTAAAATCAAGGGCTCTTTTAGCATACTCTCATTTTTGAGATATCTAATCCATTTCTTTATATTCTCCACATTCTTTTCCACACTTTCAAATCCTCTCTTTCCCTTGCTTCTCCCATGGCCTTCCAAATCAATTATCAAAACTGCATAACCCTCGTTGTTAAATTTTTCAGGATAATTATGAAATTCTCCCATAGAGGATAAAAGGCCATGAACCATAATTATCGTGCCCTTAGAGCCAGAATAGTATCTTCCATAAAGCCCATCTACGATTATTTCTTGCATAAACGATTATTAATTTTCTTATTTTTAAATTTATCGTATTATTTTAGCATCTAGCACAACGCAATCATTCTCCCTTGCAAGCACAGGATTTAAGTCCATACCCTCTAAATCAGGATTATCCTCAACAAATTTTGAAACTCTGAGAAGAAGCCCGATTATGGCCTCTTTGCTCACTCTTACCCCTCTATATCCTTCTAATATTTTCTTGCCTTTTATCTCATTGAGCATAAGCTCGGCATCCAAGCGAGATATGGGAAGAACCCTGAAGGTTACATCCTTGAACACCTCTGTGAATATGCCTCCGAGGCCAAACATTATGGCATGACCAAAAGTGGGGTCCTTCGTAACTCCCACAATAATTTCCACTCCACCAGAGAGCATCTCCTCAACTAAAATGGGGGAGGAGAATTTATCCATCAGCTCTTTTACTTTTTCCTTTAGTTCATCTTTATTCTTTATATTCAAAATAACTCCACCAACATCCGTCTTGTGCAATATTTTCTCACTTGCAACCTTTGCTACGAGGGGATAATTTAAATTTAAATTGTCTATCTCGCTTAAATCATTTATCAACACTCCTTTGGGAACTTTTATACCATAATCTTTCAGCAAGAGCTTTGCTTCATACTCATTCATTACAATCCCTCCAGATATTCCAACAATTTTGCCCTATCCCTCAACACCCTGAGGGCTTTCACACTCCTCTCAATACTTGGATAAACGGGAACCTTGTTATCTTCAAATTTACGCATCATATTTAAGGCGAATTCGCTTCCTATTGTACCTACAACAATTGGCTTATTCCCTTCCCTATGCCATTTGGTAATTATATCCACCAGTTTTTCACTTATAAGAGGGGTCTGGAATAATGCATAAACCAATATGGCATCCACATTTGGATCTTCATTCAATGCGGCAAGAACACCATCGTAATCGTCATCACTTGCTTGTGCAGTCATATCAACAGGGTTTTCCACTGAGGCAAAGGGCACTACTTCCTCCCTTATCTTTCTCTTTGTCTCATCGCTCAATTCTGCCATCTTCATCCCTATGCCTCGCACTTCGCTCTCAATGTAATCCGTAGTAACAACTCCAACTCCTCCAGCGGATGTGACCACAGCTATCCTATCCCCTCTTATTGGCTTTCCATAGGCAAGGGCTCTTGCATAATCCACAAGCTCTATCTCATCGTAAGCCCTTATAACTCCACATTGCTTAAAGGCACCATCTGCCACGGCATCACTTCCACCCAAAGCCCCTGTGTGCAAGCTCGCTGCCTTGCCTCCTCTCTTGGTTCTTCCTGCTTTAAGCACAACTATTGGCTTTTTCTTGCTCACATTCCTAGCTATCCTCATAAATTCTCTACCGTTGGCAAAACTCTCAATGTACATTATTACAACCTTGCTCTTTTCATCCTCCCCAAAGTATTGCAGCAATTCATTCTCATTTACATCAATCCTATTGCCTAAATTTATGAAAGAAGAGAATCCAACATTGTACATGGATACAGAATCCATAGTCAATAGTCCCAAGGCCCCACTTTGAGTTATGAAAGCAATATCACCATCCCTTGGGAATCTTGAGCGTTCTGGAACAACGAGAGCAGTGTTAACTCCTGTGCTAGGAATATAAATGCCAACAGTATTTGGTCCTATAATCCTCGCATTGTACTTCCTTGCAATTTCCAAAATTTTTCTTTCTCTCTCTTTTCCCTCCTTGCCCGTCTCACCAAATCCCCCTGCAATGGGAATTATAAACTTGGACTTTTTAGCAACATCCTCAAATATCTTAACAGTGACCTCTGCGGGAAGGGTAATAACGCTCAAATCAACCTCCTCGGGCACATCGTTTATGGAGGGATATACTTTAAATCCAAGAATCTCACCACCCTTTGGATTCACAGGATAAATTCTTCCCTTATAGCCATTATTTTTAAGGTTCTCAAGAACTACATAGCCAATTTTGTTTGGATGTGATGACGCACCAACAACTGCAATGCTATCTGGCGAAATAAGTTTATCAAACATAAAGAGGAAATAAAATAAAAAGTTAAATAGATTGCCTGAGAGATATTAGCAAGATTTAACTGCACTTATCCAATGGCTTTGGTGTTACCTTTGTAGATTTTCCTGTTTTCAGAATTATCCTTGCATCCACAACGCTCAGGCCTTTCTCGTAAACTATGACCGGATTGGCATCCACTTCCTTTATGACATCTCTGAAGTCCCAGACAAGCTGGGATAATCTGCTAATTGCCTCCGCAATCGCCTCAATATCCTTTGGCTTCTCACCACGAGCTCCCTTCAATATGCCATAGCCGTTTATCTCCTTTACCATATCAAGTGCCTCATCCTTGCTGAATGGGGCAATACGGAATGTTACATCCTTCAATATCTCCACAAATATGCCACCGAGACCAAACATAACTGTTGGGCCAAATTGTGCATCGTTGACACTTCCAATTATCGTCTCTGTACCCCATGGCTCCATATGCTGCACATAAACTCCCATAATTTCGGCATGGGGGTCATAGCGCTCTGCATTCTCAATAATCTCTTGGAAGGCTTTGCGCACCTCGTCATCGCTCTTTATATTAACCTTGACTCCACCTGCATCGCTCTTATGCACTATATTTGGTGAGACAATTTTTAGAACAACAGGATATTCAACTGCCTTTGCAATCTTAACTGCCTCTTCGGGATTATGAGCCAACTTGCCCTTTGGAACTGGCAATCCATAGGCGGCAAATACTTCTTTTGCCTCTGGTTCTGTAAGTATGCTTCTTCCGCATGCCTTTGCCTTACCCATTATCGCTTCAACCTTCTCCTTGTTCACCTTGTAAGGTACAAATTCTTTGGATGCCTTTTCCAAGTACCTTCCATAAGTTCTAAGGGCTGCAAGGGCTCTAACAGCTGCATGTGGGCTATTGTAGTATGGTATTCCATTCTCTATAAGCCACTCTCCCGCTTTCACGCTTCTCTCTCCACCCACAAAGCTAACTGCAATGGGCTTATCTACACCGCTATCCTTGTAGGCCTTGTAAATTCCCTCAGCGATATTTTGAGGATCCGTGAAAGATGTTTCGCAATAAAGCACAACTACTCCATCAACCCAGTCATGCTTCAAAGCATCTCTAATTGAACCCTCATATTCGGGTCTATCAGCCATACCTGTCAAATCAACAGGATTTTTCGGATTTCCAAACTCGGGCATGTGCTTGAACATGAGCAATTTGAGGTCATCAGGGGCATCCTTTATAGGCACTCCATACTTCTCAGCAGCATCCGTAGCTAGAACTCCTACACCACCACCATTGGTTATTATGAGAAGATTATCTCCCTTCATAGGTTTCTGCAAGGCAAGGGCCATTGTCTCATCAAAAAGTGCATCTAGATTCTCAGCCCATACAACATGGCCCTGCTTGAAAGCTGCCTCATATATCTTAGTGCTTCCAGCCAAACTGCCAGTGTGAGATGCTGCAGCAGCCGCACCACGCTTTGAGGTACCTGCTTTTAGAGCAATTATGGGCTTCTTTGAATTCTTACAAGCGTTTAGGAATTTGCGTCCATCCTTCACACCCTCTATGTAGAGTGATATGACATTTGTGTCCTCATCTTTGTTGAAATAATTGATTAGGTCCCCAAAGTCCAAATCTGCCATATTTCCAATGCTTATCATATGCGAAATACCCACTTTATCTACCCAAGTCCTTGCATCCATAGCGATTAGCAAAGCTCCACTCTGAGATATCATCGCTGCCTTACCTGGATATGGCAAATATGGACCAAAGGATGCGTTCATCTTTAGCGGGTTATTCATTATACCCACAACATTTGGCCCTAGGATGCGCATTCCATACTTGTGGGCTATTTCCACAACTTCTCTCTCCAAATCCTCTCTGCCAACTTCGCTAAAGCCAGATGCTATGATAACGAGACCTTTAACTCCCTTCTTTCCGCATTCTTCCGTAACTGCAGGCACAAGCTTTGCTGGTACAACTATAAGGGCAATATCCACCTCATCTGGAATGTCCAAAACGCTATGATAGCATTTTAACCCTTCAACTTCATCTGCCTTTGGATTTACTGGATAAATCTTGCCCTTATAACCTGAATCAATGAGATTCTTAACGCATTGATGTCCAATGGCCTTTGGATCGCGACTTGCTCCGACGATTGCTATACTTTTCGGCTTAAATATTGGGTCTAAATTTTCCATTTTTATTACCTCCTTGCAAGGGTGATGACATTAACGCTTAATAAATTTAGCATTTCGTCTATTGCCTATCTTAATTTTTACTTTTATTTGGATGTTTGAGTTAAGTATAAATATGGCAAAATATTTCATCACATAGAATGGAAGAAAAAATAGTGCATTTGAGGCTTTCGGAGCATCCTGATCTAACTGTGGGCGAGTTATACGAGATTATGTCAGAGCTCGCCAAAAAATACCCAGATAGGGAGATTTTTTTTGATGGAGACGAGCAGGCAATATGTTCTAGACCAAAAAAGCCCCAATAAATGGAATGATTATTCCTCCAAAGAATTTGGTGAAGTATGTGATTCCACCACCTATTAAAATCAGGAGCAGGATTATTATAATAATCCACAGCGCAATTTTCAGTATTATACGAAATAAAAGGCCTAAAACAATTAAAATGAGAAGTCCTATTAAGCATATCCCAACTGTATGCATAAATGGTGATGATTATTTTAGTACTTAATCTTATTCGTAAGAGCTGTTCAAAAAGTTTTAATAATAATTCCCACTTAATAGCTTAATGAAGGTACCCTCAGAACATAATTCCAGCGAAAAATGGAAAATAATGTGGGATGTTCTTTTTAATTCTTCCCCAGAATCAATCATAACTCTATCAGATACCCAAACAATTCTTGATGCAAACGATACTACCCTAAAGCTCTTGGGAAAGAAAAAAGAGGAAATTGTAGGAAAGAAATGCTATGAAATTTTCCATCAATCTTCATCTCCTCCAGAGGGATGTCCATTCGTAGATATGAAAAGAAGGAATTGGAAGCCCTGCGTTAATGAGATGGAGACAATAATAGGAGATTTAATCGTTAGCGTAGTACCCCTTGAAATTCCGGGAGAGGATAGGAAAATTCTGCACTTCGCAAGAGATGTAACCCTAATAAACCAATTAGCTCAAAGATTAATTTCATCCCTGCAGCGCTATACTTCATTTCTCAACACCCTTGTAAAATTGGATAGCTTGATGCTCAGGGAGAAAAATATAAAGACACTACTTGATAATTCTGCAAAAATTATATGCGAAAATGAGAATTTTGAGGCATCTTGGATTTTGATGAAAGAAGGAAAGAAAATAAGGACTATGAGCAAATATGGTGTAGATTGGAACTTTGAGGATAGGTATCCTGAGGATATTGAGGAGAAGGATGATTTGTGGAGCAAAAAGCATAAAGAAGGCTCTTTCATATTCATTCCCCTAAAAGTTGAAGATACCCATATGGGACTAATTGTACTTCTTCGCAAAAATTCTGCAGAGCTTAGTGAGGAGGATAAGAAAATTCTGAAAATTATGGCAGATGACATTGCAATAACCATAAAAAATAGAAGATTGGAGCTTAGCAAGAAAGTTGCATACGGAGAGTTGGAAAAGAATATTGAAGATTTTGCCACACTTATTGATGGAATAAGGAATCCCCTTGCAGTAATTATGGGCATTGCAGAGATGATGATTGAAGATGAAGAGGCAAAGAATAAGATAATAGAACAGGTTGAGAGAATTGAAGAGATAACTTATAAGATTGATAAAAGATGGGCAAAGAGTGAGAGCTTGAGGAGATTCTTGGGGGAATAATAGAAAAATTTTAATCACTAATACTTCTTTCTTCTACTATGAAAAAAGTGAAGGATATTAGAACATTAATAACCCCGGATGCTTCCGTGGTTGATGAAAATGCCCCCCTATCCAAAGTGGCTGAAGAAATTATAAGAGACCCAAAAACCACAGCAGTTTATGTGATAAATAATGAGAAAAAGCTTGTAGGTGTTATACCCATTGACGAGCTAATTCAGTTTCTTTATTCAGAGTACATACCAGAAGAATGTGTTCTTTATAACATTCCCATAATAATAAGCAGAAAAGCTATTGCTAAGGACATTATGCTTCCCCCCGTGTATGTGAAGGATACGGATAGCATAACGGATGCTTTCAAAAAAATGTTTAAGAGTCGTATGAACGAAGTGCCAGTGGTGGATGATGAGATGCATGTGATTGGGGATTTGAATATGCTTGAACTCATAATCGCTTGGCTCAAGAATTATAAGATGGTAGAGAAGGATGACAAAAATAATGCCTAATTTCAGAAACGGAGTTTACAATGTACCCCATACAATCTTAAATATCTTGGGGATAAAAGATAATGAGGCCATTGAAAGCTTGAAAGATTTGCAGGAAGATAGAATATTCTTCATACTTGTTGATGCTCTTGGATACAATTTATTTGAGAAATACATAAAAAATTCTTGCAATTGTGAGCATTTAAAATTGACATCACTATTTCCGAGCACAACTTCCGCAGTACTAACCACATTGTACACAGGACTCTCTCCAAAGGAGCATGGAATATTGGAGTGGTATATGTACTATGAAGAATTTGGAGAAATAATTAAAACTTTACCATTTTCAAGAAGAGATGGCAAGGAGAATGACGAGCTGATAAAATTAGGATTCTCCCCCGAGCATTTATTCAACTTACCCACTATCTTTGAAAAATTGGAAAAAGAGGGAATGAAAAGCCAATTTCTAGTGAAAAGGGAATATGCCTCATCGTCCTACACACTTCATATGAGCAAGGGTGCAAATATCATCCCTTACTCCTCCCTAGAACATTCTTTCCAACTTCTCAAAAAATCAAATGCAGATCTAAATTTCCTCTATATTGATTATCTTGACATTGTACAGCACCACTATGGACTTGAATCCATGGAGATAAAAGATTTGCTCTTGAAAATATGGAAGAATATAGGGGATTTGAAAAATTATGCGAGAGATGCAAGAATAATTGTAACAGCAGACCACGGGCAAATTGATATAAAGAAGAGTATCGTAATAAACATCCCAAAAAATTCAGTGGGTGGAAGCCCAAGGGATGTTTTCATTTATTCAGATGAGACGCCTGTTTTAGATTACGCGGAAATTTTGAAGAAAGAGGATACTTTGAAGCTTTTAGGTTCCGGGAAGGAGCATCCAAAATTAAGGGAAAGGCTGCCAAATTACATTCTCTTGCCCAAAGATTCATATGCTTTATGGTTTGAAGAGCTTGGATTGAAGGGTTTACATGGAGGGTTGAGCCCCGAGGAAATGCTCGTGCCTTTTATTCTTATTTAGCCAATATAGGATTATTTTTCTACAAGTATTTAAAATCTCAATAAAATTAAATATTATGATGCATTTCTCCTTACACTGTCAGGTTTAGTCATGGCAAATGTCATGATTATGCCTGACAGAGGTGGTTGATGGAATGAAAAAAGAGAAAAATTTGTATGGACTAATATTGATTATAGCGAGCATAATGATTTTCAGCGCTCTTTCTGTAGCAGTGTTTGCCCCATCTACTCAGGCATCCAACGCAGTACCAATATCCAGTGGATTTAACCCAAAACTCATACACGATGGGACATTCATAGGTTATGCAAATGAAAACCAGAAAATATGGGTAACCATAGGGCTAAAATGGAAAAATGAAGAATCTTTGAATCTATTTTTAAAGGAAGTGAATGACCCAAATTCTCCAAACTTTGGAAAATACCTTACATACAAAGAATTTAAGAACAGGTATGCTCCAAGCAAAATGGCATATAATGAGATCATCCAATGGGTTAAAAGTAAGAATATACATATAGAATACACATACGGGCTAAGAAATGCAATTGTATTACATGATACTATAGGAAAAATAGGAAATTTACTTGGAGTTAAATTTGGATATTTCAAATCAAATAATCCAAACTACAACAAAGAATACTTCGCTGCTATGAATGAGCCAAAAATCCCTGCATACTTAAAGCCCTATATCTCAGGAATAAACGGGCTAAATAATGCAACAAGATTCAAATTAAATTATTACACCGCAAGCAGTGGAATAGATTATCTTAGCGGAGCGGATGTTGCTAAGATGTACCAAGTTTATCAATTGTATAACAACACCCCAGATGGTTCCTCAAGCAGCAACCATATATTTGCCACAGGTCTCCGTGTAGCTACTGTGCTTTGGGAAGGAGCAGATTCTTATGGCAATCAATACGCTCCCTTTGACCCAGATGCTATAACTTATTATTACCAGCATGTAATTCCATCTTGGATTCAGAACCTTGGTGTTATGTCCACAGTGCATTATTATGGTACCTCTGGCACGGTTGCTCCAGGAAGTAATACTGATGGAAGTGTATCCACAGAAAATGAGTTGGATTTAGAGATGGTAGGTACATTAGCTCCCGGAGTGGATGCATTCTGTGTATATGGCCCAGGAGGAAGCAATGGTGGCCCCTCTGAAAGCAATTTCCCCGATAATGAGTATAATTATATTCTTAACACACTCGCTTCTGAGAGCAGCCCCATACTAGTTGCTGTAAGTAATTCTTGGGGTGGTGGCGATTATCAAGAGAGTAGCACAACAATGAATGATGTAAAAGCATTGGAGGCAATGGGAGTCACTGTAATGGCTTCAAGTGGTGATGATGGAGATACTACTTCTCCGAGCGAGCCTTCAACAGCAGCTTATGATACTTATGGATTCTTAGCAGTGGGAGGAACCACACCAATTCCCAATGGTGAGGATCATACAACCTTAGATGATTATGCCACTATGGGTAACAACACGGATTTAGCAAATCCTAGAAGCAGCGAGGTTGTTTGGTATGATGCATCAAGTACAATGTCAAACGGAGACCACTGGGGTACAC
>WAPW01000047.1 GCA_015520565.1 Candidatus Aciduliprofundum sp.
TTGGCCTAAATGTACTCGTCTTTTCCACGCCTTGCTTAGTACAAGCCATGGAGATTGCAGCTCTAAGATGCGTAGAGCCATACCTTCCATATACTCATACAACCGTGGGCACAGGGGTGTGCATAAGGCATTTAAAAGCTACACCCTTAGGAGATAAAGTTAAGGTTAAAGCGAAGCTGATAAAGAGAGATGGACCGAAGCTTGAGTTTGAAGTTGAAGCGTGGGATTCTAAGGGAAAAGTTGGTGAGGGAAAGCATTATAGGTACATAGTGGAAAAGAAGAAATTTGAGGATAGGATAAGGGAGATGATGCAATGAAAATTCTCCTGGCTCAAATGAGAGCCAGCTTTGATGTTCAGAATAATTTGAATAGATTGCTAAATATTGTTAAGAAGAATGAAGCTGATATGTATATTTTTCCAGAATTGTACTTAACTGGCTACTTAATCCGCGATAAGATTTTTGAGAGAGCGATTAGCGTAGAGGATGAAATTTTTGATAAAATTGTAAAAATTGCAAAGGATAAAATTTTGATTTTTGGCTTTCCTGAGAGAGCTGAGCATATCTACAATTCTGCAGCCGTGATTGTGGATGGAGAGATAAGGGTTGCAAGGAAATTGTACCTTCCAAACTTTGGGCCATTTGAAGAGAAATTGTACTTCAAGGAGGGAGATAAGCCATTCATCGTGGATATTAAATTTGGAAAATTGGGAGTGCAGATTTGCTATGATGCTTTCTTCCCAGAGATTGCAAAGATGCAAGCTTTGAATGGTGCAAATATAATTGTGAATATATCTGCCAGCCCTATTACCTCCCGTGCCATGTTTGAAAAAATCATCCCTGCTAGGGCCATAGAGAACACAGTATTCTTCGCTTATGTGAATTGGGCAGGGCTGCAGCGCACAATGGAGTTTTGGGGTGGCTCAATGCTCTATTCTCCAAAGGGGGAGCTTCTATACAAAGCCCCCTATTTTGAAGAGGATATTCACACAATTGAGATAAATTTGGATGATATTGCCATTGCAAGAAGAGCAAGACCCACATTGAGAGACACGAGGGAAGAACTACTCAACTTCAACTGCATTTAAAATATCAGTTGCCTTGGAGAATAGCAAGGTTATTGAAAGCACAATTAGCACAGAGGCAGAGAATAGTATTATGGGAATCATACCAAAATAGTTTATGAGAATGCCTATCATCACTATAGATAGAAGAGTTGCCCCTTGAATAATCGCTCCTTGCGCACTGAAAACCCTTCCCCTAAGCTCCTTCTTTATAGCTTTTTGGAACAAAGCCGTTGCAGGTGCTGCTAGATACCCCACAAAATACCCTATCATAAATCCACCGCATATAAGCATGACAAATATGTTTGGTATTATTCCAAGGAGCAATATCATCGCTCCTACCCCTAAAATCCCCGTGAGTACCATTTTTCCAGATGAAAATTTACCTGCAAGAGAGCCAGTGGAGACAGAGCCAACAGCCATGCCAACTCCAAAAAGAACTTCTAGGGTACCATATCCGCTTACTCCCATGTGGATTATATCCCTTATGTATATTGAAAAAGCTATGTTTAGGCCTCCAACAAATAGCATAACAATAGAGAATATTAGGATTAGAAGCCTAACGGCTGGGTGCTCCCATATATATTTTAACCCCTCTTTTAGCTCCTCAAAAGGCCTCTTTATCTCCTTTCTAAGTTTCGGCTTGTATGCCAACAAGGATATCATTATAGCGGAGAATATGTAAGAGGCAGAGTCAAGTACAAATATCCAAGTATAACCTGCAAGATAGATGATAGGCGTGGCTATAACTGGCCCAAGAATTATGGATACCATGTATGTCATCTGTGAGAATGAATTTGCCTCCACGAGATTTTTCTCTTGCATAATCTCAGGTATTATTGATACCCTTGCAGGATAAAAAAATCTTGAGACAGTGGATAATATAAACACTATTACAGCTAGCTCTATAACCGATGTGCAGAATATAAACATTAAAACGAGAATGGAGCGAACTAAGTCAGCACCTATCATAGTTAGCTTTTTATTCCATCTATCCACGAATACTCCCAAGAATGGGCCAAATATTAGAATTGGAAGCAAAGAAGAGGCCATAACTATTGTAAGGTCAAGGGGAGTTCCATGCCAAGCATATACAACTAATGCTCCTAACCCAAAAAAAGCAACATCATCACCTATATTTGATACTATTTGCCCCGTCCATAGCTTCAGGAAGTTTCGGTTTTTTAGAACATCTTTCATTCCTGAGAGGCTCACAATGGGGTATAAAAGTCCTCTTATTTAACCCTAAGGAAAGGTTTATGGTAGTGGCGGTAATTCCCTACAGCATGGACGATATGAAAGAAATGTTAGAATATATGGGAGTTAGCTCTTGGGAAGAGCTCTTCATAGATATTCCCACTGTTGCTAGGAAGGATGGAATAAATATACCAAGTATGGATGAGTATGAGCTTTACAGGCATGCAAAGGAATTAGCAGATAAAAACAAGGATTTTTTCCATATGCCAAATTTCCTTGGTGCAGGTGTGTATTTCCATTTTGTTCCTCCAGCAGTATTAGAGTTGTCTGCAAGGTCTGAGTTTTACACATCCTACACTCCTTATCAAGCTGAAATCTCGCAGGGAATGCTTCAAGTCCTATTTGAATACCAAAGTTTGATCGCAGAGCTAACAGGCATGGATGTAGCCAATTCCTCCATGTACGATGCTTCCACATCTTTAGGCGAAGCCGCAAGGATGGCAAACAGGATTAACAGGAGAAAGGAAATTCTTGTTCCAGAGAACCTGCACTGGGAGAAAGAGAGCGTGCTAAAAAATTACATAGCAGGATTGGGGATGAAGATCAAAAAGTATCCCCTTAACGATAAAGGCATGATTGACCTAGAGGCATTATCCTCTATGATTACCAAGGATACTGCAGCTGTATATGCTGAGAACCCGAACTTTTTCGGGATAATTGATGAGAATGTTACGCGCATAAAGGAAATCATAGGAGACACAATATTCATAGTGGGCGTGACTCCCTTATCCTTGGCACTCTTAAAGCCCCCCGGAGAGTACGGGGCGGATATAGTTATCGGCGAAGGGCAAATCTTGGGCAATCCAATAAGCTTTGGCGGGCCTCTCCTAGGCATATTTGCCACAAAGATGAAGTATGTGCGCAAGATGCCGGGCAGGCTCATAGGAATGACAAGGGATGCAGAAGGGCATAGAGCATTTACAATGACATTGCAAACTAGAGAACAACATATTCGCCGTGGAAAGGCAACGAGCAACATATGCTCTAATGAGGCCCTATGCGCTCTTATGAGCACTCTATATGTGGCATATCTAGGCTCTAATGGATTAAAGGAAGTGGCAAAGAAGAATATGGATAATACAAAGAAATTAATGGATATGCTCAAAAGTGAAGGATTTAGCGCTCCTCATTTCAACGCTCCACATTTCAATGAATTCCTGCTTGATTTACCCAAGAATCCGCATCTTGTTAATAAAGCACTTATTGCCAAAGGTGTGCAGGGTGGCTATCCAATAAACGAGGGCTGTTTCAGGGGAATTGGACACGCTATGCTTCTCTGCACCACAGAGATGCATAGAGAGGAAGATATGCGAAAATTGGTAGAATCTTTGAAGGAGGTGCTCTAAATGTACAGGCAGGCGAGGTACGATGAGCCATTGCTTAATGAGATGCATAGCACAGAAAAGAAGGATATTGATGCTAATGTGCCTACAATACTAAAAAGAGAAAATTTAGAGCTGCCCAACATACCAGAATACGAGGTTGTTCGCCATTATACTAGACTCTCGCAGATGAATTATGCTGTTGATATAAACACATACCCCCTTGGCTCTTGCACCATGAAATACAATCCAAAACTCAACGAGGAGATTGCAAGGATGTTCCTCTATTTACATCCTTATCAGGATGAAAGCACTGTGCAGGGAGCATTGCAGATTATGTACGAATTACAAGAAATGCTAAAGGAAATAACGGATATGGACGCCTTTACACTACAGCCCGCAGCAGGGGCACATGGAGAATTCACAGGTATGCTTCTCGTCAGAGCTTACCACGAGTTTAGGGAAGAATTAGAAAAGAGACGCAATGTTTTAGTTCCTGATTCAGCTCATGGCACAAATCCTGCCAGTGCGGCCATGGCTGGGTTCAATGTAATTGAAATTCCATCCAACAAAGAAGGCATGGTGGATATTGATGCTTTAGAAGCTGCCACAGATGAGTCCACAGCCGCATTTATGATAACCAATCCGAACACCCTAGGAATATTTGAAGAGGATATACTTGAAATTGCACACATAATGCACAAGAATGGTGCGTTGCTCTACTACGATGGTGCAAATCTCAATGCGATCATGGGCATAACCTCTCCAGGTAAGATGAATTTTGACATAGTGCATCTGAATTTGCATAAAACATTCTCTGCACCCCACGGAGGTGGAGGCCCCGGCTCCGGGCCTGTTGGCGTTCGTGGAGATCTTGTGGATTTCTTACCCGTTCCCATTGTGAATTATGATGGGGAAAAGTATTTCTTAGATTACAATGTAAAGCACAGCATAGGCAAGGTTCGCAGCTTCTATGGAAACTTTGGAGTGCTGGTAAAAGCATGGGCCTATATAAAGCGCCTCGGCGGCGAGGGATTGAAAAACGCAGCTATACGCGCTGTGGTCAATTCAAATTATCTGAAAGAGAGGATAAAAGAGCACTACGAATTGCCTTACAAAGAGTTGAGAAAGCATGAATTCGTTGTAAAGCCCAAGAACGCTACCGCGCTAGATGTGGCAAAAAGATTATTGGATTTCGGAGTGCACGCTCCAACCATATATTTCCCACTCATAGTGCATGAGGCCCTAATGATTGAGCCCACAGAGACGGAGAGCAAGGAGAATCTTGACAGATTTGCAGATATAATGATAAAAATTGCAAAAGAGGCAGATGAAGCTCCAGAAATTTTGCACGAAGCACCGCATAACACATCCATTCGAAGAGTGGATGATGTCCTAGCAAACAGAAAACCAGTGCTAACTTGGAAAATGTACATGGAGATGAAAGAAAAGGGAGAAATAGATTACTGAGGAGAATAGGGCTGATAAAGATTGTGCCTTATTCCTAAAGAATCAAGAATCTTGCCAACAATATAATCCACAACATCCTCTATTTTTTTAGGCCTTAAATAGAAGGCAGGAACGGGGGGTATGATTCTCACTCCTAATTTTGAGAGCTTGAGCATATTTTCAAGAACTATTGGGCTCAGGGGAGTTTCTCTTGGCACAACGATTATCTTTCTACCTTCCTTTAGAGCCACAGAAGCTACGCGAGTTATGAGATTATCCGCTATCCCACAAGCTATTTTTGATAATGTGCTCGTAGAGCATGGAGCTATTACCAAAGATTCAAATTTTGTGGTTCCAGAGGCTATATCTGCTTCCATATTTTCATTTAAATAAACTTTTTTTGCCATACTCTTTACTTCATCCAAACTATATCCCGTTTCAAACTGAATTATCTTCTCTGCATTTTCAGATATTATTAGGTATATCTCCTCATCTTGCAAAGCTTGGAGCAATCTAATCCCAATAATTGCTCCAGAGGCCCCTGTTATTGCCACCACTACTCGCATAACTTATGTATTGCAAAGGGATTAAATAACATTTGCTTTCGTAATGTGTATATACTTCCTCCATATTTCCCCATCGGGTGATGAATATGACCTTTGACCTAGCTACAATACTCCACTCATCAGTCAATGTAACAGCGTTTGCAACCCTCGTGATCTTAATGCTAGGCATAACTGCGTTACTCATAAGTAGAAAAACTAATGTGTCTTACATTCCAATATTAATAATATTCGGTATCATAGTTGGCCCTGTAGCGGGCATAATTAGCAGAAAAGTTGCATTAGATATGTTTGAATATGCCCGAGTATTTGGATTGTTCATAATCTTATTCGCAGAGGGGTACCATCTATGGCGCTCTCTCCTTGCAAAGAACTTCTCAACAATAGCCATACTTGATACCCTTGGATTAGTTGTAACTGCCATACTTGCAGGTTTAGCTTTCTCTCTAATCTTCCATGTTCCATTTGGAGTTGGATTCTTATTTGGCTCCATAATATCCGCTACTGACCCTGCAACTTTAATACCATTGTTTAAGCAGCACAAAGTTGATAGAAACATAGAAACAGTTATTGTGACAGAATCCATATTTAATGACCCATTAGGCATAGTTTTAACTTCCGTTGCCCTTGTTTTTGTCATGCCTCAAGCCCCAAGTGCCCACATTATAGAATCCATTGCTGCTTATGTAACCCTATACCCAGCTGCTATTTTGTACTTCCTATATCAAGTTGGTCTTTCCATAGGAATAGGTGCCTTTGTAGCTTACCTTGGATACGAGGGAATAAAGAAAATAAAGCTTAGAAAATCTCCCTATGTTGAAATCCTTGCCTTAGCTTTGGCCTTTGGTGGCTTTGTTCTTGGAGAAGTTGTAAATGCTTCCGGATTCCTTGCCGCAACCACAATTGGCATTTTGCTAGGAAATCATGATGACTTCTTCCATGATAAAACTCCAGAAGTGACAAATGCGATAAGATGGCACATGCACTTTAACGACATACTATCCACTCTTAGCACAATATTCATATTCGTTCTCTTGGGAGCTAGCTTGAGCTTATCTTACTTGACCCCCACAGCTTTTCTATATGGAACATTGATTGCCCTATTCATAATATTTGTAGCTAGACCTGTGGCAAATCTCATACTCATTCCCAAGTGGGGACTCAAAAAATACCTCTTTATATCCCTAGAAGGACCTAGAGGAGTGGTTCCTTCAGCTCTAGCAAGCTTACCTCTTATGCTGGGATTAGCGTACCACAATCACAACATGATTTACTGGGGAGAGATTATTCTAAGTGCAACTGTGGTAACAGTTCTAATAACGGTAATAGTGGAGACAACATGGGTCCCATTCCTAAAGAAGAAATTATTAACATAAATCCATTATTTTTTTATGTTTAAATCTTATACTCCCTAGGTGATACTATGCCAAAGATAGGTATAATCGGTGGTTCTGGAGTTTATGGAGTTTTCAATCCCGAAAAAAGTGTGAAGGTGCATACCCCCTATGGCCTTCCATCTGGAAATGTGGAGATTGGAGAGATAAATGGCATTGAGGTTGCATTCATACCACGCCATGGAAAGGGACATTTTATCCCGCCGCACAAGGTAAACTATAGAGCAAATATATTTGCACTGCATTCTTTAGGAATTGAAAGGGTAATTGGAATAAGCGCTGTTGGCTCTCTCCGAGAGGATTACAAGCCCGGGGATATTGTAATAACTGATCAATACATAGATTTCACTAAATTGAGGCATTACACATTTTACGATGGCCCCAAGGTTGTGCATATAAGCATGGCAGACCCATTCTGTCCAGAGTTAAGGAGTGTGTTCATAGAAACCACCAAGTCACTTGGATATCCTATGCACGAGAAGGGAACCTATGTTTGCATAGAAGGCCCGAGATTTTCAACTCGTGCTGAAAGCAGAATGTTTAGGCAATTTGCGGATATAATTGGCATGACCCTCGTCCCCGAGGTGCAATTAGCAAGGGAACTAGAAATGTGCTATGTGAACATATCTACAATAACAGATTACGATGTTTGGGCCGAGGAGCCAGTTACAACGGAAGAAGTTATGCGAGTTATGGAAGAGAATGAAGAGAAAGTAAAGAAAATCTTGGAAAAGGGTATTCCAAAGATACCAGAAGAGCGCAATTGCCCTTGCAAAGATGCCCTGAAAGGGGCGGAGATATGAGCAAGCATGTAGAGTTTGCGAGAAAATCTCTATTTTCTTTATCTTATAATGTTGTTGGTGGTATAGTTGGCTATGTAACCATGTTCTTTGCCTTACGCCTCGTGGGGCAAGAGGCATGGGGTATCTATGGCTCTGCTCTTGCCATTGCAGGAATTTTGAGCATACTAGCCACTTTGGGCTTAGATGCCACACATATAAAGATGCTAAGCAGGCTTGAAGATAAAGCCCAATGTATGGGTGCTTACTTTATCCTAAAAACCCTATTTGGATTCATATACCTCGTTGTATCTTTTTTAGGATTCTTCTTCGTTGGTGATATCTTAGGTTATAAGTTTGAATCAGTTTACCTTGAGAAGGCGGTTTATATAGCAATATTTGGCTTCTTCGTTTCCTCTCTAGCAAACGCTTTTAAAACCACATATCAAGCCAAGCTAAAAGCTAGAAGGACAATAGTACCTATGTTCGTGCAACTCTTGGTGCAAGATTTACTCATAATCGCATTTTCGTTTTATTATCTGACTTCCTCCTTGCCCCAAGGTTATATAGGTGTTCTATTCTCCATAGCATTTCTCATAGGAAACATTGCAAGGTTATTAGTTTATATCCCATGGTCCATAAAGGATAAGATATCCTATAAGCTACCTTCCAAAGAAACATTTAAAGAATACCTGCATTTTACCATCCCCTTAGCTCTGCTAGGAGCAGTGGGAATAGTGCAGGCCTACACAGATAGAACAATGCTCCAATTCTTCTGGAACTCAACCATCGTTGGTGGCTATTTCTCAGTTCAAAAAATTGCCCTATCCGTCATATACCTAGGCGGTGCTTTAGTTATGTTTTTATACCCTGCTCAATCAAAATATTATGAGGAAAATAGAAGGGAGGATTTTTTCTCTATAACTAAGAAAGCTGAGAGATACTTATCCCTTTTCATCTCTCCCTTTGTATTCTTCACATTTGCCATGGCTCCTGAGATTTTGAATCTATTTAAGGGTACCCTAATCTCATACTCTTTACCCCTTATCATCCTTATGATTTATGCATATCTAAACATCATTAACAGGCCCTATGGCTCCCAAATGACTTCCGCTAACTTGCCCCATGAGGTTTTAAGGGTTGGCTTAATTCAAGCAACTGCCAATGTTGTTCTAAACGCAATCTTCATACCTACATCCATAGCCGGCATACCCCTTTTGGGATGGAAGAGCACTGGAGCTGCCTTGGGCACCCTCTTCTCATTCTTGATAGGATTCATCTATTTCAGATACCGTGTCTGGAAACTCTTAGGCACGAAGTATGAAGTTCGCATCCTTTACCACATCCTTGCCGGAACCCTAACGGCTCTTCTATTTTACCTCATAAAGCACTTTACAGGACCTCTTTACCCATGGTATCTTCTTGGAGGAACTTTTGTGTTATTCGTTTTGATATATACTAGTATATTATATTTATTTGGCGAGTTTGGGCAAGAGGAGTGGCAGCTTTTGCGGAGGATTTTTGGTACGAAAAGATCTTAGCACTTTTTCTATTTTGGTAATCTTTAAAAAGTGAGTTAACGATATTATTTGTTACAGTAGATATTATGGTTATCATATATTTATACCATTCAGATTTTTAATTATGTAGTAGTTGATTTTTCTAATATTAAGTTGTAAATTAGTTCTTCCAATGCTTCATAATGGGTATTTTTAGGAATAATCACGCGTGTTATTTTTGTATTATTATATTTTAAGCGATTTTTGAGAGTTTTTATATAAATATTTTTCCATATTTCTTCGTTTGTTAGAAAACCTCTACCAAAAGAGTTATATTCTTCAAATCTCATAATTTTATATATCCTTTGAACATAGAAGTTTATATCTTCATTTTTTATAATTAATTTTTTAGTATCTGCTGTTTTTTCTATGAAAAATATAGTATGTAGTTTTACCGGATTAGTTTCTATTTTATGTTCAGGAAACAAATCAAAAGGAGATATTCTTCTTCTTGCTCCTCTATCTTTATCCTTAATTAAATGAAGTTTCCAGTGAAGCTTATTAATGACATCTAAGTTATCTAGATACTTCTGGAGATATGGCAAATCTGAAAAATTGTAAGGATAAATCATTAATTTTCTGGGATAAAATATTATCTCTCCATAATTATTTATAAAAGATATATCATCTGTGACATATCTAAAATCATCATGTCTAAACAATAATTTTAATGCGGTTGTTGTTTTTCCAGCACCACCACTTCCTGAAATCAAGAAACCATACCCATTATAAGAAATTCCAGCAGCATGTACTAAGCTTATTGCATTTGGATATAAATATAAAATAATGGGCTCTAAAACATTATTAATTAAGGTGTATGTAAGGGTCTCTAGTCTATTTATGTATGTTCTATCATAAAATTTCCAAAACGTATTAACAAGTCTATCTTTAATATTGTATTCAATGGTATTTGGATATTTAAATTTATTTTCATCTATAATTACATGTATTTCATCCTTACATACCTTTATTTTGAATTTTGGATAAAGTAGAGCATTATCATTTAACCCAAAGATTTTTTTGCATCCATAATTTTTTCTATACTTATGTTGCAAGTTTAAAGATGACATTATATTAACCTTGATACTCTCTATATCGTCTCTATTATCCTTAGTATATACAC
>WAPW01000048.1 GCA_015520565.1 Candidatus Aciduliprofundum sp.
CCTTCTTTCCGCTTAAAAGCATCCCTCCAAAAATGGGCCCCATTCTTGGAGAGCCAAATACCGCATTGGCAGCCATACCTGTTACAAATATACCGGGATAAACCTCTTTCACATTATCCACTATAACTCTTTCAGCTGTGTCTGCATCCATGCTATGCTCTCCTTCTATGGTACCAGAGGGTGTATTTAATTTTATATTATTTTTCCTCACCAATGTCTTTATTACCTCACTCTCGTGGCCAGTGGCATCAATGACATACTTTGCGTAGATGGATAATGGGTCTATGGGTAACTCTCCAATCACACTCCAATTTATAACTAGGCCAGATACTCTATTATTCTTTATTATGACATCCTCAGCGCCGATTAAATTGAAAATTTTTGCTCCTTCCTTGGTGGCATGATAAGCTAAAGAGGTTACAGAATGCACAGAATCTGCCACATAGTAGTCCCCAAATTTCTCGTAGTTAATTGAGAAATCATCTAAAATATGCTTAGCATCTTCCTGCACAACGATTTTGTTGAACATCATGCCTCCGCCCCACATCCCTCCTCCAATGCTCAGACGCCTATCAAATATGGCAACTTTTTTTCCTGCTTTGGCAAGATAGTAAGCGGCTGTTAATCCCGAAGGCCCTGCTCCAACTATTGCCACATCCAAATCTGCATATTCCATAAGGTCTTTCATATAATTTTCTACTATGAGCTTGGTAATTTCAACTTCATCAAGCATGGATGTGGGTATTACATCTCCTTATAAACAATTTTTCATTTTCTTTTTTGATTATCCACATAGGTAAGGACGAAAAAACCTTAAAAAAGAGGGAATGCAAGGATCAACTATGGGAGAAGTATTGATAGTGGAGCATGGCCTATCTATGCGTAAGCTATACCCCATAATATTCAGGGGCAAAAAATTGGTATTTGCCAAAACTCCAGAGGAGATTATAAAAATTTACAGGGAGAGGGAGCCATCTCTAGCCCTCATCCTCTCAAATGATCCAAACGATGTTGATATCGTGAATTTAATAAAAATTTTGAGCAAAAAAACTAAGATAATATGGATTGGAAGTGATGAGGAATTTGATGAAATAAAGGATAGGGTGGATGCAACCTTTAGCCCGCCATTTGGGTTTGATGATTTCATTCTGAAGTACCAAGAGTTAATCAAGGTATGAACCTTACGTACTTTCCACTTTTATGCTCTTCCCTTAACTTTTGATAAATCAATCCATTTTCAGTGGCCATTTTTTCAATATCCTCACCCTGCCTAACAACCTTTGCTGGAATGCCTAGAACTAAGCTTTTGGGAGGAATCTTTGTTCTTGAAGTTACCACTGCTCCTGCACCTATAACGCTTCCATCACCTATTTCTGCACCATTAAGTATAACTGCATGGATTCCTACAATTACATTGTTTCCAATTTTGGCTGCATGCACCACAGCCATATGCCCAACTGTAACATTCTCTCCAATTATAGTTGGCTCGTTGTAATCTACATGCACCACAGCATTATCCTGAATATTCGTGTTCTTCCCAATTTTTATGTAGGATACATCTCCTCGTAGAACAGCACCATCCCAGACGCTTGCGCCTTCTCCTATCTCAACATCGCCTATTATTGTGGCTGTGGGAGCTATATACGCAGATTCATGAATTTTCGGCTTTATTACCTTCATATAGGGGAATTGCATTTTGAAAATTAAATTTACCCATTACCCTTATATAATCCCAGAATTATTACCCCTTATGGAAGTAGAAGAGCTATTTGACACTATAGAGGAGGTTCTGCTTGATATTCTTGCTCGCATAGATGATGGAGATGAAAAAGCCCTGCAAGATTTGAAAAAAATCAAAGTTTATGTTAGGGACCTTAACGATGTTCTATCCATAATAGAGGATAAAGATACCATTAAAGATTTTGAAAAAAAATTGGATATGTTGAGCAAGAAATTTGATGAGTTTCTTATGGACATTGTGCGTGTAACTGGCTAAACTGTATATTTTTCAATCTTCATTTTTCTCATCGCATTGTTAGCTGCTATATTTATCACATCGTAGAGGTGCGCTGAGGCAGGGCAATAAGCATGTTCCATAAAAGCAACATCCCATATCTTGCCACCACCTCTCATCAATGCTGATATTATATCAATCTTCTTTGAAGCCATATAGCCCACGGCTTGAGCACCTTTTATTCTCCCCTCTTTATCTGTGAAAATCTTAACAAAGATTTCATGCTTTGAATAGGGAGTTATAGTAGAATGTCCCCTTCCACTTATTTCGCTTCTCTCTCCCACGCATGCAACTTCAAAATTACCCATGGCGGATACAAAAGCCCCAGTGTGCTTGGTGTATATAGCATTACCACCAGCAGCATTTATTCCTGCTACAATTCCTTCCCTAGCTGCTATGGTTGCAAGCTGCAAAATCCCATAGGGAGTACGAGCGCAATCTCCCACAGCAAATATATCTGGTAGCGAGGTTTGCATTCTTTCATTCACGATTATATAGCCCCTATCATCCATATCCACCTTTCCCCTTAAAAGCTCTGTATTTGGTCTAACTCCCACACTTAAAATCACCATATCTGCATCAATTTCTTTACCATTAACCAAGGCACCTTTAACCTTCTCATCTCCCAAAATTTCTTCAACCTTGCTACTGCAATAGCATTTGATTCCCATAGCTTCCAATCTTTCCTTAACAATTTTTGCCATATCCTCATCCAGAGCCTTGGGAAAAGGATGCGATAGCATCTCAACAATAGTCACATTTAAGCCCCTTTTGCGAAGGGCATAGGCCATTTCCATCCCTATTGCACCTGCCCCAATTACTAAAGCTTTTTTAGCTTTTTTTGCCCATTCATTTATCATCCTTGCATCTTCAACGGTTCTAACGGTGAATACTCCCTCTTTTTTCACCCCTTTTATTGGAGGCACATTTGGCCTTGCACCTGCCGCGTATATCAATTTATCATACTCAATCTCTTTAATCTCATCGCTCCCAATTCTCCTATAAAGCACTCTTTTGCCCTTTGTATCAATCTCAACAGCTTCATGCTCAAGAAGTACATTAATTCTTGGAGTTCTTGGAAATGGATGGATTATTTCCTTAATATCTATGGCACCTTCAACAACAAGGGGTATTGAGCAAGGAGAATAGGTCTCATAGCTCCTTCTCTCAATAATCGTTATTCTCTCCTTTCTATTGAACCTGCTTATCCACCTAGCTGCATATATACCTCCAGTTCCGAGGCCTATTATTACTATCATAATTGGGTAATACATTACGAATTTATTAATTTTTTGAAGAAAAAAAGAAAAATAATTGCGAAAATAGTAAAATAAATTTCAAATCTTAAAATTAAGTTCTTAGAAAATATTATTAAGGCAACGCAAATGCAGGAATGTGGACATAGAACAGAGAATCAAAGAGCTTGAGGAGGAGATAAAAAGAACGCAGTACAACAAGGCTACTGAAAAGCATATACTTCGTTTAAAAGCCAGAATTGCATACTTGAAAAAGGAATTAGAGGAGAAGAAAAAGAAACAGAAGGCACAGAGGACAAAGGGTATTAAAAAAAGTGGAGATGCTATGGTATCCTTAATTGGCCCTCCCAGCGTGGGAAAGAGCATGCTTTTCAACATTCTCACAAATGCGAAGAGCGAGGTAGCAGAGTATGCTTTTACAACCCTTGAAATTCATCCGGGAATTTTGAAGCATAAAGGTGCGGAAATACAACTCTTAGATATGCCTGGACTGATTGAAGGAGCATCATACGGAAAGGGTAATGGAAAGGAGATTTTGAGTGTAGCAAGGAATTCTGACTTAATTATGCTCGTGGTGGATATTTACACTGTGGATTATATTGAAATAATCCTAAGGGAATTGCACAATTTCGGAATAAGAGTGAATGAGAAAGAGCCAAACATTTCAATAAAGAAGAAGGATAGGGGAGGAATAAATGTAGCTTCCACAGTTCCATTAAGCATGGATATTGAGAGCATAAAGGCAATAGTCAGGGAATTTGGATTTGTAAATGCGGATATCTTGATAAAAGAGGACATAAATGCAGAGCGCTTAATGGATTTCTTATCTGGAAACAGGGCCTATGTACCTGCCATACTTGTGGTAAATAAGATAGACCTTGCGGATGAGGAATTCTTGAATGATATAAAAGAAAAATTGCATTCTTGGAGCCCTATATTCATCTCCGCAAAGAATAGAATAAATTTAGAAAAATTGAAGGATGAAATATTTAAAGCATCTGGATTAATGCGCATTTACCTAAAACCCCAAAGTGGAAAGATAGATTACGATGCACCATTAATTTTGAAGAAAGGTGCCACAATAGAGGATGTGTGCAAATCTTTGCATAGAGATTTTGTAAGGAAATTCCGTTACGCCATGGTATGGGGCAAGAGTGTTAAGTTCCCCGGTCAGCATGTTGGGCTTGAGCACAAGCTTATGGATGAAGACATAGTTAGATTGGTTATAAGAAGATGAATTATTTTCTTAATGTGAATTCTGAATATTGTATGGTATCCTTAAAATATGTCTTTTTCTTTGTGAGCTTAAACCCAAATTTCTTAGCTTTGGCAATTAAATCATACCTGAGGAAATCCTCAGCAAGAGGGCATTCAAATCTGTCTATGAGAATCTTGAACCATCTTGGAGCATTTGCAAGCTCTATTTGATTATAATCCAAAATGTAAAATCTTCCGCCATTTTTCAAGATTTTTCTCACATTCTCAAAAATCTTTTCCTTATCCTCTGGCTCAAATCCATGAAAAGCGAAGGATATTAGGGCAACATCAAAATAATCATAAAATTTTGACGGAAATTCTTCTCTTATATCATGCTTGAGAATTTTTATGTTCACATATTTTCTCGTTTTTTCCCTCGCTCTTTTAAGCATGTCTGGGGAGATGTCAAATCCTACAATTTCCCCTTCGTTTCCAACTCTATCCGATAGCAGTATGGCATTTCTTCCATTTCCCACGCCAAGCTCTACCACTTTATCTCCATAGCTCACCTTTGTTTCTTCATACATCAATTTTCTTATGAATTTTCCATAATAGAATAGGGTGAGAAAATCAAGAAGCTCATCATAATGCCTCGCTTCAAAGCCCGTGATAACTACACTAACCTTTGGATTGCCCATAAAAAACACAAAAATGCAGAAGTATTAATAATTTTCCAAATTGTTAATATAAGATGATGCGATAAATCCCCAATGATCTGCGGTATTGATGAGGCAGGAAGAGGCCCTGTAATAGGCCCGTTGGTAGTAGCGGGTGTTTGCGGAGATGAAAGCGTAATTGCATCTTTAGGAGTTAAAGATTCAAAAAAATTGAGTGCTAAGAGGAGGGAGAGATTAGCGGAAGAGATTAAAAAAGTTGCCTCAAAGATAGTAGTTATAAGAGTTGAGCCTGAGGAGATTGATGCATTGCGGGAAAAAATGACTTTAAATGATATAGAAGTTGAACTCTTCGCAAGGGTAATCTCCCAATTGGAGGGGAATAGAGTGTATGTAGATGCAGCCGATGTTAATGAGGAAAGATTTGCCGAGGAGATAAAGAAAAAACTGGGGATGGATGTGGAAATAATCTCAGAGCACAGGGCAGATTCAAGGTACCCAATAGTTAGTGCTGCATCCATAATTGCAAAGGTTGAAAGGGATAGAATAATTGAAGAATTGAAGGAAGAATTGGGAGAGTTTGGCTCAGGATATCCTGCAGATGAGCGAACAAAGAGATTCTTAGAAGAGTATGTTAGGGAGCATAATGAATTGCCACCTCACACGAGGCACTCTTGGAAAAGTGCAAAGAGAGCAATGAAGAGAAGAGAGCAGAGGAAATTGGGGGATTTCTAGTGGAATTTGAAAATATTGATTCTTACATATCCTATTTCTCAAAATTAATAAATATGGAAAGGGAGGAAGAGATGCGCCGCCACTGGGAAGAGATAAAGAAATTGAGTGGAAAGAAGAGGGAAAAATTGGGAAGGGCAATTTTGAATTTAAAGGGGAAATTCATTGGTAGGGGTTTAGGCGGTGCCTATCTTGTAAAATTCTCCCGGAAGGATATGCCTGAAAATGAAATTATGGTTGGAGATATTGTAATAGTGAGCATTGGCAAGGTATCTCCAAAAAATCCTCAAGCCACAGTTTATGAGAAAGGAAAGAGGTACATTACCCTCTCATTTCCAAAGAGGCCTCCAAAATTTGTTTATGGCAAAGGAGTGAGGATTGACCTTTATGCTAATGATATAACATTTCAAAGGATGCTCGGCGCTTTGCAATCCTTGAAAGATGAGGATAAATTGAGATTAAGGGCAATACTATTGGGGAAAGCGAATCCTGAAATTTCCAAAGTGGCAGTTAAGCTAGAGAATAAGAGATTAAACAATTTTCAGAGAAGAGCTGTGGAAGAGCTTCTTGGCTCTGAGCTTTTTTTGATCCATGGCCCTCCGGGAACTGGAAAGACAACAACTCTCGCAGAGGGAATAATTCAAATGGTAAAGAATGGCTATAAAGTTTTGGCCACAGCGGATTCCAATGTGGCAGTGGATAATTTGGTGGAAAAATTGGCGCATAAAGTTAAGGTTGTGAGGGTTGGACATCCCGCAAGGGTGAGCAAAAATATAATTGAGCATACTTTAGACTACATTGTTGCTCAGGATATAGAGTACAAAAAGGCAATGGAGATCTGGGAGAAGATTGACAGTATGAGAGAAGAACAGGAAAAATACAAAAAACCAACACCTCAGTGGAGAAGAGGGATGGGCGATGATGAAATTGTGTATTTGGCAAATGCTTCTCGCAGTTACAGGGGAGTGCCAGTGGATGTTATGAAGAATATGGCACAATGGATAAAGATTCAGAGAAGGATAGAGGAGTATGTTAAGAAGGCAAAGAAGATGGAAGATAGGGCAATAAAGAGAGTTTTAGAAAATGCAGAAGTTATATGCACAACGAATTCCACAGCAGGTAGTGAATTGCTATACGATATGAATTTTGACTTCGTGGTTATAGATGAGGCAACTCAATCTATAGAACCATCTTGCTTAATTCCAATGATAAAAGGTGAGAGATATGTTATGGCAGGAGACCATAAGCAGTTGCCCCCAACTATAATGAGTTATAAGGCAAGGGCATTGCAATTAACCCTATTTGAGAGATTCATAAAAATGTATCCCCATCTCTCAATAACCCTAAGGGTACAGTACAGGATGAATGAGAAGATAATGAAATTTCCATCAAAATTCTTCTACAACAATTTATTAATTGCCCATCCAAGCGTTAAAAATAGAAGCATTGAGGATTTAGGAGTAAGAGTAGGGAATTTGGAAGAGCCAATGAAGAGTATATGCGAGCCACGAGCCATAATTGTATTCTTACACATGCAAAATTGCAAGGAAGAGAAGAGAAAGGGCTCTACATCATACTTCAATGAATGTGAGGCAAAAATGGTAAAAGAGATTGTGGATTGCCTTTTAAAAATTGAATTAAAAGAAAAGCACATTGGGATAATTACTCCTTACGATGACCAAGTTGATTTGCTGCGCACCCTAATTGAGGATATTGAGGTAAAATCCGTGGATGGATTTCAGGGGAGAGAGAAGGATGTTATCATAATCTCCTTCGTTCGCTCCAACGATAAGGGGGATATTGGTTTTCTGGACGATTTAAGGAGATTGAATGTTGCAATTACCCGTGCAAAGAGAAAGTTAATTATGCTTGGAAATGCAAAGACGCTAAGCTCAAATGAAATATATGCAAAATTGATTGATTACGCCCGCTCTGAAGGAAAATTTTTAAAGATTGAGTAACATTCTTAACTATGTTTAATCCTGCAGAATACGATTCATGGTACGACAGGCATAGGGATATATTTGAAGCAGAAATAAATGCCTTAAAGCCCATAGTTGAAAAATATCCATCTCCAAAATTGGAAATTGGAGTTGGAACAGGGAGATTTGCTCATGCATTGGGGATAGAATATGGAATTGACCCTGATAAAAATATGCTTAACTTTGCAAGAAATAGAGGAATAAAGGTAAGGGAGGGATATGGGGAAGAATTGCCGTACAAGAGCAAGAAATTCTATTTGGTTCTTATATCCACATCGCTCCCATTCTTTAAGGATGCAAGAAAAGTGATTGAGGAGAGTTATAGGGTATTGAAGGATGATGGGGGCATTGCCATTGGCTTCATACCTCGCAACTCTTACTTTGGAAGAAAATATACGAAAATGGGGGAAGAAGGAGATGAAAGATTTAAAACTACCCATTTTTACACAATGGATGAGGTGGAAAAACTCTTAGAAGATTTATTTTTCATAGTTAGAGTGAGAAGCACGCTCTTAGGTGAGGAAATAAAAAGGGATGTGGTGGAGGGATATAACCCAGATGCGAGTTTTGTTGCAGTTGAGGGTATAAAAATTCAAAATATTTAAGAAGTATGAGCTTATGCCTCACCTATGTTCTGCCCAAAATGTGGATCTTTAATGTACCCTAAAGATGGAAAATGGGTTTGCCCCAATTGCGGATATGAGATGCCAATTGATGAAGATAAAAGCCAAGAAATCGTGGCTGAAGCAAAGGAAAAAGAGATGATTGTCATATCTTCAGAGGAAGAATTAAAAGCACTACCTTACGATGAAAGTGTTGTATGCCCCAAGTGTGGGCATCAAGGAGCTTATTGGATGCTCCAGCAAACAAGGGCTGCAGATGAGCCAGAAACTAGATTCTACATTTGCCCAAAATGTGGATATAGGTGGAGAGAATATTAGGCGTATCCAACAACATCTGCCTTTTTACCACCCTTTTTAGGAGCCATTGCCTGTGCAGGTGGAGGTATTGGGGGAGGTAATCTAAGCTCTTTGGCTATTAGCACCGCCTCTATAACACAATTGTTAATTATGGTGCCATGAATCTCTTGGGCTGCATCGTCAGGCATTCTATGCTTCTTTCTCCACTCATCTACAAGCTCTTTTACATTTCCCTCATAGATTAAAGTACCATCAAAAATTATCACTCCTATACCAGAATATGTTATTGTGAATTTAAATTCAACCTTAGCTCTGTTAACATCAACTTGATTTATTGAAATTATGCTGCTATTGTTATCAATTCTAATCTCATGGGGAGCATTTTCCGGCTCAATAAAACGCTTTGCTTCCATTCCATCAATACGAAACATACTAATCATAATTCATCCCATGCCATTCATCCATATTTAATTTCCCCTTAAAGCAGCCATCTCCTCGTATAACTCGCTAAGAATTTCTTGATAATCTTTGAGCCCTTTCTCCACATCATCCATCTTTCTCTCCAAGAGCCTTGTTCTCTCTTCGCTCACAAAATTACCATAATTGCTGGAGAGGAATGAATAAACATTAATTCCAATATTCGTAGGTATCAATTTTCCCTTACTCTCCACTATATAATTTCTTTTGAAGAGCTTAGATATTATGGTTGCATAAGTGCTTGGTCTTCCTATTCTCCTATCCTTCATCAATCTTATAACATCCGCCTGGGTATAGGGCACAAGCTTAATTTTCCTCTTTTCAACTTCAATTCTGACCCTTCCTGTAGGCAAGGGCTTGTAAATCTTTATTCTGTAAGGATATAGCTCTACGCTCTTTCCATAGGCCTGAACAATCAGAGGAATCTCTAAAATTTTATCCTTAGCGGATACCTTGTACTTTGAAATTCTTATCTTGCCTGTACTTTGAGATGCCATAAATCTTCGGAATATCAAATCATAAACTTTTAGGGATTTATCCTGTAACTCTAAATTCAAAATTCCCTCGTTTACAAATCTCCTTATATCCTCTGCGCTCCATGGCCTAGTTGGTCTTATGCACTCATGCGCTCCCTCTTTGCCCCAGCTTCTCGGCTTGAAATCCTCCCCCAAATATTTCTTGGCAATGTTCATACCCTCTGTGGAAACATGCGTAGAATCAGTTCTATGGTAAGTTATCAATCCAGATTCAAACAAATCTTGGAGAATATCCATGGTTTCCCTTGCTCCAATACCTAAGATTGAATTGGCATCTTTTAAAATCTCATCCGTGGTGTATGGAGGAACTGTATAATCTTTCAAATCATCTCCAATCCTCACAACATTTGCAAGCACATCCTCTTTCCATGGTGATTTCACATCAGTTCCCTTTATAAAATACTCCTCTCTTATCTCCTTTGAGCTTTCGTATCTATCAATAATCCATCCTAGAACTGGCGTCTGTGCTCTCCCTGCAGATAAATTCTTCTTTCCAAACACATTCCAAAGGATGTGGGAAAGTTCAAATCCTATCCAGCGGTCCTCTATCCTTCTAACAATTTGGGCTTTGACTAAATTCTCATTAAACTCCCTGCTCTCCCTAATTGCCCTTGTTATTGCATTCTTCGTAACTTCGTGGAACTCTGCCCTCTTTATGCTCTTCGCAAAGGGAGATAAAAGATTCTTCAAGTCCCAAGCTATCTTCTCCCCCTCGGTATCTGGGTCTGTACCTATAATCACATCCTCACACTCATAAGCAAGTTTGCGAAGAATTTCAATCTGGCTCTTAGCATTGTAAATATTTTTTGATCCACAAATGGGGCATTTATCACCCTCAGTAAATTGATAACCGCAATCTCTGCACTTTCTTATTGGAGAGTAAAATGGAATGAAGAGCTCTTCTTTTATAACCCCGTGATAACCCTTTGTAGTGCTCAAATCCACAGTATGCCCTAAAGATGGAGCTATCGTTAGAATTCTATCGCCTATGGCCACTTCGTAGACAATTGCATTTCCAATTATCCTCATATTTGGCTTCCCAAAGAAATGTGCTATGTGCTTTGCCTTGTTAGGGCTCTCAACTATGAACAGAGCTGGGGTTATTACATCCTTTTCCTCCACCTTCCCCCTTATCTTTCTTCTATCCTCATCAATTTCTTGCTTCAAAATTTCAATATTCACCTCATTTATGGGCTTAAATTCAATTCCATAGATGTTTACTCTTCTCACAAATATATCAATCATATCATCGCTATCAAGAAGAAATGATGCTCCCTTTGTTATGCCACCTGCATACAAGCGAGATGCTCTCCCAGAGCCCTGAATGTAGGTTTTAACATCTGGAAAAATTATATAACCATCCTTGTAGATAAATCCCTCACCTTTGAGCTCTTTCTTATCCTCTAGCATTTCCTTTAATTTCTCCCTTATTGCCTTTACATCTCCCCTTTTTGCATACTCCTCAAAGCCATATTCTTTCAATCCATAAGCGAGGGATATGAGAAGCTTATCTCCAAACTCGTCTAAATTCTCAGCGCTTATTTTGAATCTTGGAATTCCATAAAAGATAACATACCTTATTCTCTCAGGCATATCAATGCCCCTAATCAAAGAGCCATAGGGTGTTGCTACCCCCACCAAATAATCCAATTTCCCCGCTTGGAAATCCTCATAAGCCCTTTTCTCTCTTTCAATGACCAACCCTGCATTCTTGCCAATGTATTCCGCTATCTCTTTAGCTTCATCAGCAGTTGGAGCAAATATAAGTGCTCCTGAACCCATTGCATTCAATATATCCCTTAGGGAATCCTTGCTAGCGTAAATGTCCTCTATGTTCCTCACAGCATTGCGCATGTTGCCAACATCAAATCCCAATTTCTCTCTCAGAATCCTCGTATTGTACCCCTTTGTTCCTGTGGCTGTGGAGACCATTAAAACTCCATTTTTATGCAAAATTCTCAGAACTTTTTCTAAATTCTTTGACCTTTTGAGGAGAGAATCCACATCATCAACAAATATAAAATGGAAAAACTTGCCGTATAAATTCTTATAATTCCTTAAGAGATAAGCTGTTGTGGTGATTAAAATTTTGAAATCTCCCCCCTTTATCCTATTTTCCATATCCTCCTTTTCTTCTTTCTTCATTTTAGAATGGTAAAATGCAATATCTCCTCCTAACTCTTCAAGCTTTTTGACCATGTCCTTTAATATTATGGTTGTTGGCACAAGCAAATATGATTTCTTCCCTTTGCTTGCTAGAAACATGGACATTATTATACCAAAGGATGTCTTTCCTATCCCCGTTGGAGCTATTGCTGCAAAAGATTGCCCTCCGAGAACTCTGCAAGCCCACATTCTCTGTATTGCCCTAGGCCTAAAATTGAATCGCTCCAAGAATTTTTCAAACTCCTCGTAAATCTCAAATTCTCTCGTGCGAAATAGCTCTTTTCCAGTATTCTTGCATAAATTCTCCTCTATTTCTTCCCAGCTAAGCTCCTCGTGGCATTGGGGGCATAGTTCGCCATAGATAACGGGAATCATAAAAAGATATGGGTGAGGATTTATTTAATCTTTAATGGATTCTCTTATCCTATGAAGCAATTCTGCAGGACTGTTTATTGGATAACTTAGATTATTTAGAATGCTCTCCATATCCTTGCCCTTTATCTTGTATCCCCTCAATCTCTCTAAAAGCTCTTCCTTTCTCACAGGAAAGCTCAATCCCTTTATGCTTGAGAGTACATGCACAGCCCAGTCAATTCCCAAGCTCTTTGCACCCTCTTCCATCGCTTCTATCCTCTCTTCTAAATTATCCCTGTGCTCCTTTATTGCTTTGTAAGCAAGCTTTGCAAGGCCCCCAGCAATGTGCTCTTTCTCCTTAGCCTCTCCTTTCAAATACTCCATTACCCTGTTCTCATCGGCACTTAGAATATTCTTCACCGTTTGCTCAGTTATGCCAAGATACTCTGCTATCTCCCTGTTTGTCTTTATTGACTCATTTTTTAATGCGATTACATACGCAGCCTCTGCCAAGCTTGGAAGCCATGTTAAGTTTCTATACTCCACTAAATTCCTCAAGCCCCCAAGGATTCTGATGCTCTCGTGAAATATTCTCTCTGCAATGGAATCTATATTTCTTTCATTTACGGGTTTTCCTATGACCTCCATCTCAATCACCTCCCGCTATCTTGCTCAATGGCTCTTTTATATCTATTAAGCCAGTATCGGTTATCTCAAAAATATAAGTGTCGGAGGAATGAGGAACTAAGCGGCATCCATCAATGCGTATTGTGCGAACCACCTCTCCTATCTTCTTGTGATACAAGGATGCGGCCCACTTGCTACTTATTATCTCCTTATCCATTACAATTGTGCCATCAACTATATGTGCCACAGCTAGACCCCCTGCTGCCTCTGCCGTTTCGCTACTCTGCGAAGACCTCTTTTGCGATACCAGCAATGCTGTCTGATTCCATTTCTTGAGGAAATTGAACAATTGCCTAACGATTTGCCTAGCTAGAACTTCCCTATGCTCATACAATCCAGTTACTGAATCTATCACCACATTCTTCGTGTTTTTCTTCTTTATTGCGTAGGCCATGGTATCTAACAGCGAGCTCATATTCTCCCTCAACTCCGCATTTTGAGAGGCATCTATCACTATCATATTTTCCTCTACTTTTTCAAAATCTAAGCCTAAAACCTGTGCTTTCTGCTTCAATGCCGTATAGAGAAAATTGGCGGGGGATTCAACAGTTACAAATAAAACGGGGTAATTGCGAGCAGCTTGATAAACTGCAAATTGTTCAACAAGCAAAGATTTGCCAGTATCTGGAATGCCAGTTATGTTCATAACGGAAAGATGGGGTATGCCCCCCAGGGGCTTTTTAATGAATTTATCCTGATTTTCATCATAATTGACTGTGTAAAACATTTCATCTAGCTTTGTGCCAGTAGGTATGCCAAATATCTTTGGCGCTTTGTTCTTCAATTCTTGCAACTCGTATACATACTCCTCCATTGCCATATTTCTAGCAGAAATGTACTTCTATATAAAATTTTCTACCATGACGAGAAACTATACATATATTGTGGAGATTGTAGAACCATGAATCCGGAAGATGCGGTAGTGAAATTGAATCAAGAGCTTGGAAAAATGGATGATAACCTATTTGAAGTCATCCAGATTTATGAGAATTTTTTCGGCGAGTGGATTGTGCATTTAAGGGTAAGAAGAATGGTCAAGGCCTCTTATTCTTCCCTGAAGAGAATCGCTGAGATAACAGGGGCGAAGGACATCTTGATAGAGAAAACTGAGGGGGATAATCTAGCTGAGATAAAGCTGATGCTTCCAAAATGAGGGGAAATAAATGATAAAAACTAAGATTATTGCAACTCTGGGCCCAGCTGTAAAAGATGAAGAGAAGATACGAGAGATAATAAAAGCGGGTACAGATATAGCAAGGTTAAATGTGGCACATGGCACTATAGAGGAGCATAGGGATATGAAGAATAAATTTGAAAAGCTCTCAGAGGAATTGGGAAAAAACATGGCTATAATGCTAGATATAAAGGGCCCTGAAATTAGAGTTGCAGAATGCAAGAAGAAATTCGTTAAGAACGGAGAAAAGGTTAGCATAGGCGAGGATGGAGACATAGAATTAAATCAAAAAATCGTGTATGAGCATTTATCTCCGGGCACCTACTTGCTTATCCATGATGGTGAAATTAAGCTGAGAATAGAGGAAATGAAAGATGGAATTGCAATGGCGGAGGTTATTCAAGGAGGTATAATTGCGCCACACATGGGGGTGAATGTTCCAGGCATTCATATTCCCATCCCATACATACAAGAGAGGGATATGGAATTTATGAAAGCTCTTATGCCCGTGGATTTAATTGCCGC
>WAPW01000049.1 GCA_015520565.1 Candidatus Aciduliprofundum sp.
GATTTCTACCCCTTGAAAGTGTCCCTTTTTGTCCCTTTGAATGATTTCTTTTGTCCCCTATGAGTGAAAAAATATATTGGCCCCGGGAAATCCGAGAGCCATACCTCTGTAAAATCTTCTTTGCGTTCTCATAACTTAAAGGTATGTTCCTTCTCAATGCTTCATACTGCAAACTCTTAGGTGTCCAAACGGCATTTGGATTTTCCCGAAGAATCCCTAGCACAACCCTTGAGATGCTCATACTATCTCCAGTATTCCACTACCCCTCTCTTTCAACTTCTCTAACGCTTCTTCCAATGTTTCTGCCTTATCAACTATCTCTCCTGTTTCCATATCCCTGATGTAGTACATCATGCAGATGCTGATTCCTCCCCGTTCATTCCACCGTTTATCGGTATCAACGGGTTATCCTCTTTATCCCACACTTGGTAGCTCACTGGCCTAGCATTTGGCTCTCCTTGCAGTTCGTACCTCATTAGAATGTAAAGAGAGCCGTATTCTTCTATCATTTCTTTCTCCGTCTCTGTTATCCTGCTCTCTGTCAAATCTCCTGTGCTCCACAAAATCTCCAATTTATATACCCTATTCTTTTTCATAAAATCACCTCCCAGAATCCTGCGGGATTCTAACCCCACTCAAAAGTGCCCTATACCATGGGTTAGAGTACCACCGAAAAGTTTTAATAAATCCTTTGGGATTCCAAAATTCAGGTTTTCCTTGTGTAGAACTAGTTCTAGAAATTTTATGTGAAAAGCCAATAAAAATCAGGTAAAGGGCAGGTCGGGATTCGAACCCGAGTAAACGGGATCTGCAGTCCCGCGCATAACCTCTCTGCCACCTGCCCGCAACCTTGCATAGAGTTCTTGTTTATTAGATTTTCTCCTTCTTGTAAACTTCTTTTCCCTTTACATATGTGGCTACTATATTCCTATCATCTCCAAGGTAGATAAGCGAGGATAGCAATTCTCTCGTATCTAAATCGTCAAAATTCTCCAAGGATAAAACTACAAAATCTGCCGATTTATTTGGCTCTAAAGAGCCGGTTATTTTATCAAAGCCCAAGCTCTTTGCTCCACCAAGAGTGGTGTAATAAAAAGCTTCTTCGGGAGATATTGGATTTGAGTAAGAAGCATCCCTTGCAACTTCAAGCATTGAGAAATACGGACCTGCTGCAATATCTGAGCCAAATCCTATTTGCAATCCATATCTCTTCATAGAATCCATGCTCATAATTCCGCTATGTAAGAAGAAGTTTGAAGATGGGCAGTGTGCTATGCTCGCATCCTCCTCTTTTATTATTTTCAATTCTTCATTATTCAAATGCACTCCGTGGGCAAGTATTGTTTTAGGCCCCAGCAATCCTGCATGCTTGTAAACTTGCGCATAATTTTTGAATTTTGGATTCAATTTCAACACTTCTTCTATTTCCCTTTCTTGCTCAGATATGTGGGTTTGTATGTATAAATTCTTCTCCTTAGCTATATTTGCAAGAGTTTTCATAAGCTTCATACTGCAAGATACTGCAAATCTTGGAGTTACTGCGTAATAAAGCATGTCATTGTATCCGTGCCATTTCTCTGCCAGCTCCCTTGTATCTCTTTCTGCCTTTTCCACACTGATTTTCAATTCTTCGGGCACATTCATATCCATCATAACTTGTCCTATAATTACCCTTAGCCCCATTTTAGATGCCTCTTGAAACGCTATATCTGTTGCATTTTTGAATGGCGATGAGAAGACAGCTGCCGTTGTAGTTCCATTCTTTGCAAGCTCTTTGAAGAATCTTTTCGCTGCATCCCTCGCATATTTTTCATCTTTGAATCTCATCTCTGCGGGAAATATGTATCTTTCAAGCCATTCTATCAAATCAGGGCACCATTTGGCACGAGCATCAATCTGGGCTAGATGAGTGTGAGCATCAACGAATCCTGGGAGAATAATATAATTACTATAATCTACAAAATTCTCCTGCTCTTTATTTGTTAATCCTACAATTCTTCCATTTTCAACTACTAGATAATGATTTTTGAAATCTCTAAGCTCTCCATTGTAGTATGTGATTATCCTAGATAGATATGCTTGCCTCATTCAAATCCCCAGAGCAATAGGATTTTCAAATATAATATTTTCCCAGTTTGGGGCTAACCTAAAATCTAAAATAGTGGAAAATAATACCTTTAAGCAGGTAGGAGATGATATTATGGGAGTTTTAAAAGATAAAGGACCTATAGAATATTCCAAAGGTTTGGAAGGTGTTATAGCTGCACTATCATCCATTAGTGCTATTGATGGGAAAAAGGGAAAACTTGTTTATAGAGGCATTCCAATAGAAATGCTTGCAAAGTATTCCACCTATGAGGAAACTGCATATTTTCTCCTCTATGGAGAGCTGCCCACCAAGGATGCATTAGAAAAATTCTCCACAGAGATGAGAGAGCTTAGGGTACTTCCTAAGAAGGTTGAAGAATGTATAGTAGAATTGCCTCCTAATCCACATCCTATGGATATTTTGAAGGTTGCATTAGCTCATTCTGCCCTATATGACCCAGATAGAACTAAATGCTGCCGTGAGGGAGTTATGCGCAAGGTAATAAGAATTATAGCTCAACTGCCCACAATGATTGCCTATTATCATCGGGCTCGTACAGGACAGGAAATTGTCCCTCCTGATCCAGAATTAAGCCATGCTGCCAATTTCCTCTATATGCTTCATGGTAAAAAGCCTGATGAAGAAGAGGCAAGAATATTTGATATTGCTCTCATACTTCATGCAGAGCATGGGCTAAATGCCTCAACTTTTGCAGCAATGGTAACCGCCTCAACGCTTTCCGATATAAACTCTGCAATCCTTTCTGCCATTGGAGCTCTCAAAGGTCCATTACATGGTGGGGCCAACGAGCGTGTTTTGAAAATGCTTGATGAGATAGGCACCCCTGATAAGGCTGAAGAGTATGTTTTAAATGCTTTGAAAGAGAAGCGCCGCATTATGGGATTTGGGCACCGTGTTTACAAGACCTATGATCCTAGAGCAAGGATTCTCAAAGAATATGCAGAGTATTTGTCCAATAAATACAATGATAGAAGGTACATAGAGATTGGTGAGAGAATAGAAAAGATAATGATTCGCGAGCTTGGAAAGAAGGGAATATTCCCAAATGTGGATTTTTACTCAGGAATAGTTTACCAATTTTTAGGCATTCCTCGTGATCTGTTCACTCCAGTATTCGCAATGGCTCGCTCTGTTGGCTGGGCTGCTCATGTATGCGAATACACTGCAAATAACAGGATATTCAGGCCTAGGGCATACTATATAGGTCCTGATTATGTTGAGTATGTGCCCATAGAAAAAAGGAGGTGAAAAATTTGGGAAAAACTATGGCTGAAAAGATAATTGGAGAGCATGCAGGAAAAGATGTAAAGGCAGGGGAAATTGTTGTAGCAAAGGTAGATGTTGCAATGGTACAGGATGGTACAGGGCCCCTGAGTGTGCAGGTACTCAAGGATATGAATCTTGAAAAGGTTTTTGATAAGAAGAACACCGTGCTATTTCTTGATCATGCCACTCCCTCGCCTAGAAAGGAATTGAGCAATGCGCATAAGATATTGAGAGAATTTGCAGATAAAACAGGTGCATATCTCTCCGATGTTGGGGAGGGAATTTGCCACCAGCGTCTTGTGGAATCTTGGGCATCTCCGGGGCAATTAATTGTTGGGGCAGATTCTCATACTTGCACTTCTGGAGCACTTGGAGCATTTGCAACGGGAATGGGAAGTACTGATGTGGCCATAGCTTTTGCATTGGGCAAAGTTTGGCTTCGTGTGCCAGAGACGCATCGTTTTTACATAGAGGGTGATTTTCCTAAGGGTGTATACTCCAAAGATTTGATTCTTCACATAATAGGCACAATAGGTGCTGATGGAGCCACATACAAGTCAATGGAGTTCTATGGTCCAACAATTGATAAGATGAGTATGGAATCAAGATTCACAATCACGAATATGGCAATAGAGGCCGGAGGCAAGACAGGAATGATTGCTCCAGATGAAACCACAAAGAAGTATCTTGAGGAGATGGGAAGAGGAGAGAAGTACAGGGAGATAAAGAGCGATGATGATGCTATCTTTGAGAAAGAATACGAATTTGATGTGAATGAATTAGAACCAACAGTTTCGTTCCCTCATACTGTGGATAATACAAGAACAATAAGCGAGGCAAAGAAGATGAATATTCGTATTGACCAGGTTTATATTGGAACCTGCACAAACGGACGTATTGAAGATCTAAGGGTTGCTGCTAAAATTATAGACGGAAACAGGGTGAACAAGAAAACGAGGTTAATTGTAATACCTGCATCTAGGAGGGTATACATACAGGCGCTTAAAGAGGGACTCATTGAGAAATTCGTTGAAGCAGGAGCTGCTGTTGAATCCCCAGGATGCGGACCTTGTGTGGGTATACACAAAGGCGTTCTTGCGGATGGAGAGAGAGTGCTTAGCACGCAGAATCGCAACTTTAAGGGAAGGATGGGTAATCCTAATGCTGAAATTTATCTTGGCTCACCGGCAACTGCAGCTGCAACGGCAATTGAAGGAAAAATCGCTGACCCACGCGATTATCTGTGAGGTGATAAATATGGATAGAATAATAAGAGGAAGAGTTTGGAAGTTTGGAGATAATATATCCACAGACCATATTGCTCCCGGACGCTATTTTCATCTTCGTACAAATCTGCCGGAACTTGCAAAGCATGTTCTTGAGGATGCAGACCCTGACTTTCCCAAAAAAGTTAAACCGGGAGATATAATCGTTGCAGGAAATAATTTTGGATTGGGCTCATCAAGAGAGCATGCCCCAAGGATAATCAAGCTCGCAGGAGTTAGCTGTGTTATAGCAAAGAGCTTTGCTCGCATATTTTATCGCAATGCATTCAACATAGGGCTTCCTTTGCTTACTGCTGATACAGACAAGATAGACGAGGGTGATGAGCTTGAGATAGACCTTGAAAAGGGCTTAATAAAGGATTTAACAAAGGGAATAGAGTTGCAAAGCACGCCAATACCTCCATTCATGATGCGTCTTTTAGAAGATGGGGGTATTGTGGAGCATATCAAGAAGCATGGGGACTTCAAAGTTGATTAAAAATAAAAAATTATTGATTTACATATTTTTTCCATTTTTCTTCTAGGTTTGGATCTTTGAGAGTTTCAATTACATAATTTGCCATTTCTTCTCCTGTAGCTCCATCAGGATGCCCTGTCACCACTATCTTCTTTTCAAAGGAAGTTGTTATATCAATAGCCATATTCAGCTTCTTTGCCTCTTCTGTGAATCCAAGATGCTCAAGCATCATAGCTCCTGCTTTAATCATGCTCATTGGATTTGCATACTTCTCTCTCCCCTCTTTGACCATGCGCAAAGCTGTGCCGTGTATGGCTTCAAACATCGCGTATCTCTTCCCAATATTTGCACTTCCTGCAGTTCCTACTCCACCCTGAATCTGTGCTGCCTCATCAGTGAGAATATCTCCATACAAATTCGGCAGGACTATGACATCAAACTGAGAGCGGCGAGAAGGATCAATGAGTTTTGCGGTCATTATGTCTATGAACCAGTCATCCCATTCTATCTCGGGATAATCTTTAGCTACTTTTTCGGCGATATCTAAAAATAGACCATCTGTCTTTTTTACCACATTTGCCTTTGTTACTACCGTAACCTTCTTTCTACCATTCTTTTTAGCATAATCAAATGCGAGGCGAATTATTCTCTCAGCTCCGGGAGCGGTTATTACCTTGAAATCCATAGCTAGTTCGTTTCCTATCATTACTCCCCGAGAGCCAAGCATATAAGCTCCCTCTGTGTTCTCCCTGAAAAATACCCAGTCAATTCCAAGCTCTGGAACCTTTACAGGCCTGACATTTGCGAATAAATCTAAAGCACGGCGGATTGCTACATTTGCACTTTCAATATTTGGCCAAGGGTCTCCCTTCTTTGGTGTGGTTGTTGGACCCTTCAGAAGAACATGGCATTTCTTAATCTCTTCAAGAACATCATCTGGCACCGCCTGCATATGCTTTACACGATTCTCAATTGTGAGTCCTTCAATTTTTCTAAACTCCACTTTTCCCTCTTCAATTTTATCCCTTAGCAGAAATTCAAGAACTCTCTGTGCCTGCTCAGTTATGTATGGACCTATACCATCGCCTCCTGCCACACCGATTATTATTGGTTTGAGCTTTGAGTAATCTATCCAGTCCCCCTCGTGCTTAATCCTCTCCATTCTCTCAATCTGCTCTCTTAGCAAATTTTCAAAATGTTCCACAGCATTTTTTATATCATCCTCGTACATATTATCACCGAAGGGTAATAATGCTCTGGGTTTTTAAATTTGTGGATAAAAAGAGAGAAAAATTATTTCTTCCTTCTAAGGAGGTAGATGGCGGCTAATAGCAGTATTGGTATTATCACTAGATTTAGTTCTGGTATTGCTTGGAGAGTTATATCTATCTCCGTATCTGTGCTCAAGCTTCCACTATTTGTGCCCTTTCCTTGTGAGCTGGAGGCATCAACATTGATATTATCCCCGTTTATTCCATTGTAAGTGTACACATCGTATCTTCCGTTTGAGTCCGTGGTTGTTTTGTAGGATATGCCAAGGGTTGTATCGTTTATCCATACCGTAGCTCCGCTTACTGCATTTCCGCTGGAATCTTTCACATAGCCATATATGTGATATTGAGGTATTCCCGCTTTGACTTGAATATCGTCAAGGTAGAAGCCATAATAGTTATGATTAGATTCATCGCTTGCAAAATAGAAAATAAAGCGAACTTTATGTCCTAGAAGGTACTCGTTAACGTATTTATCGTTTATAGTAGTTGTGTTGAATGTCTTCTGCACCCAACCATTTGAATCACCAGTAAATGCATAGTCACCACCTATAGCACTTCCGGTATCGCTTGAAATCTGCCCATCGTATTGACTAGCATTGTTGTTGTAATCTAAAATCCACAAAGTACTGGATGAATCATTCTGATATGCAATGAGCACCCCGTCATATCCATCTTCTAAATCATACCATGCATAGAACGAGAGTGTTGCCCAAGTAGCATTAGTGAGATCAATCCATGGAGTGAATAACTCATCTACATGATCATCTACGCCATAGTATCCATCAAGATTCGTTGCAAGAACATCTTGTCCTGAATGAGCACTTGATGGACCAGCTGTTGGCTGACCCCACTGCCATATGGTATTCGCTGCCTGATTTGTGGAACTATTCCATGCGCTAACTTGCCAGTTATAAAGATACTGTGGATTATCTGTATATTCAAAATCGTTAGTTCCATTAAGAGCAAAGTGATAAATATCGCTCCAAGAGCTGTTAGTGCCATCACTCATATATATTTTGAAATAGTATGTTATTTCTGGAGTTAAATTTTGAATTGCAATCTCGTGATACTCGCTTGCCGTTGTCTCTTCTGGAGTTTGCATATTCATATGATTTGGCCCTATCCCGTAAACTATGTATGAGGTTACATTCTCATTGGTTGTATAATTTATTACAGCATCTAGATGGTTGTAAATTGTGATGTTTGTAATGTAAAGTGTTACAACGGTAGTTGTTGTAGTTATACTGTCACTCTTGCTACTATCTCCTTCGCTCACAGCCGTAACAGTGACATTTTGTAACTCTCCTTGAGTTGCAGAAGATGGGGCAGTTACGGTTAAAGTCACATTTGTGCTAGTACCTGCATTCAGTGTTACACTATTTTGAGATAGAGAAGCAGACCAACCTGATGAGACTGAAGAAGTACTTAAATCAAATGTATCTTGTAAAGTTCCTGTGTTCTTAACAGTTATAATATAATCTACACTTTTTCCAGGCTGTACTGTTTTGGATGGAGAATCCACAGTTAGATTAACACCATATCCATTTACAGTTATAGTTGTATTTGCGGAGTTGTTATCTTCGTTAGTCTCTTCTATTGCATTATCTGGGTCTGCGTAGGCAATTATCGTGTGCTCACCAACATGACCTGATGTATCCCAACTTGCTTCTACAGTAGCGGAAGTCCCAGTGGCTAAATTCCCAGCACTAACTTTTTGGATAAGATGAGATGAATCAACAGTATCGTAATAAAATCCTACATAAACATTATCTGCTTCAGCATTTCCTACATTTTCAACTGTTGCTTGAATATTTATTGTCTCGCCCTCATTTACGGTAGTTGGTGATGCTGATATTGAAGATATAGTCAAGTCTGGTGCATTTGCAGGATTTACAGTGATAGTTAAATGAATATAATTTGTTAGGTTTCCCCAATGATCATTAGTTTGATTATATGAATATGCGGTAAGGTTTAGATCATAAGTGCCAGCGGGAGTTGATGGGGTAGTTGCTATATTAAGGGTGAAACTTGCTGCAGTACCATTTCCAGGAGGCTGGACATAGCTCACCGATGAACTTGCAGAAGCTCCTGCAGGAAGTCCAGATACCTCAAAGTGTCCAACCTTACAAGTCCACATATACGGGAAGGATACATCAATAGTATATGATGCAGTTTGTCCAGCAGTAACTGTGGCTGAGATTGATGAAGAGCTTAATATAAAGCCAATATCGTGAATAAGTTCCCACGCGTTTATAACTCCCCACCCACTAGCTAAATCCCATCCAGTGCGTGCATCATACGCTGTTTCCCCATTGTGATATCCACTTGGAGTTTCAGTAACATCAAAGAATGGGGGAGAGTTTGCATATTTATTGTTGTTATAGAAATCATTTCCAAGTTGATAAAGGGTTGGAAGGAAGTATCCAAATCCATGACCTGAAATACCATATTGAACACCTACATAAGCAGCCATTTCGGCTATCATGCCTGCGGTCACAGGGCATGCTACTGAGGTACCTGCCACACTACTCCATTCCAGTCCATTACTGCTGCTTATATATATTAAAGTACGATTACCCATAGCAGCTATGTCTGCGGTGGCCCTACCATGGCTTCCAGTATTGTCAATTATAGAATCCACGTAGTCCTTCTGGAACCATGGTTCTGCGTATGCTGTGCTTACTCCACTTTGTGTACCCCAGTGATCTCCAGCTGAATTGGTACTTGATGAATCGTACCATACTATCTCACTACTTCTTGGATTTGTTAGATCTGTATTGTTACCCATAGTAGCATAATCATCTAAGGTTGTATGATCCACTCCATTTGGAACTGGTGTGGTTCCTCCAACTGCTATAAACCCGTAAGAGCTCTGAGCATCGATGGAGGGATAACTTGGTGAGTCAGTATCTCCATCATCGCCACTAGAGGCAAGTACAGTCACGCCCATAGCATTTAGTGCCTTAACATCATTGTCCGTAGATGTGGCGCCAGTATCTGGACCTGTAGTGTCACCGTCACCCCAAGAGTTGCTTACTGCAACTAAAGTGGCTGAGGTATCTGATGCAAGGGTATTAGCTATATAGTCATATTCATTATCTGGAAAGTTGTTTTCAGAGGGGTTTTGCCCGCTTCCTGGTCCATAGACGCAATATGCATCCACTCCTGGCGCAAGCGTTCCTACCATCTCCAAATCAAGTTCATTTTCCACTGATACATCACCATCCGTATTGCTTCCCGGCGCAACGGTTCCAGATGTCCCATGATAATGAACAGTGGAGATTACACCAAGATTTTGGATCCAACTAGGTATCACGTGCTGATAGTAGTATGTAACGGCGTCAGGATCAAACGGAGCATATTGGTTACCATTAGAATCTGAGCCTTCCCAAAGTACTGTGGCAACTCTCAACCCTGTGGCAAATATATGATTGTTGCTAGCAGAGCCATCTGGAGTATCATTGTAAAGCTCAAAAACTCTATACATTTTGGCAACATCCGCACCTGTAAGGTAATCAGTTCCTTGGTAATCTAAGAAATTTAAATGGTACATAGTTGCATTGTTAAACCCATCTATTCCCACAATGTAGGGTATGAAATTCTTCGGGAATTTTATTGGTTTTCTAATGGCATAATATTGAGGTCTAAGATGCTTTCCATCTCCTCTGTATACTCCAAATTTTGTATGGAAGGCCCTTTGGATGTTTCCTATCGTATCGTATATTGTAATAGAGTTGTGCAAAGGATAAGTTTGGTATATGTTTAATCCTTGGTCTTTTAGCCATTTTACCATAGAATTGTATACATTATCAGAAGGTGCATATAGTTTCTTAAACTCATTCCAAGAATAGAAATGGTGGTACATTGGAGAACGAGGGTCATTAATCATTTCTAAGCTTTTATTCAACATACCTTCATTTCTCCATCTCAGCGCTATAGTTATGTATATTTTCTCTTGCATATTTGGTGCGCCAAGATAGTTAGATGGATTTGCAAGTTTTGCGTTGAATACCTTTGTATAATCTACCAACTCTCCCGGATTTATTTTTCCTGTTGAATTGATTGGTTTTGGAGAATTTTCAAAGATTATCCATACATTGGATACCAGTAATATTATTAGCAGCCCTATTACCAATACTTTCTTTTTACTACCCACCCATGACATAGATATACCTCCAACCTTGATATATTTTAACACATCATTTTTAAATATTTAAATCTTCCCTAAGAAAAAGGTTTAATATGCCTCGTATATAACCAAGTATGAGATCTTCGCGTATATCTGGATTTTACAAATTACCCATAGAGGAGAGATTGAAAATTGTCAAAGAATTCTCAGAGTTGAGCGATGAAGAGGCAGAATTCCTTCTGAAAGGGCATCTGGATATTGAGCTTGCAGATAGGATGATTGAGAATGTTGTAGGAATGACAGAATTGCCTATGGGAATTGCCACGAATTTCAAAATAAATGGAAAAGATTATTTAATTCCTATGGCAATAGAAGAGCCAAGCGTTGTAGCGGCAGCGAGTCATGCTGCAAAATTAGCTCGCGAGGGGGGTGGATTTTTCACATCTTCCACAGAGCCAATAATGATTTCCCAAATACAAGTTGTTGGGCTCAAAAATCCTCATTTTGCGAAGATGCAGGTATTGGAGCATAAAGAGGAATTAATGAGAATAGCGAATGAGCAGGACCCCGTTTTGATAAAAGTGGGAGGAGGATGCAGAGACATAAAGGCAAGGGTGATAGATAGCAATATGGGGCCAATGCTAATCATACATTTGCATGTGGATGTTCGTGATGCTATGGGTGCAAATGCAGTAAATAGCATGGCTGAGGCATTGGCGCCCTACATAGAGGATATTACTGGAGGCAAGGTTTATCTTCGCATATTGAGCAACCTAGCCATATATCGTCTCGCTAGAGCCCGTGCTGTCTGGAAGAAAGATGTAATAGGGGAGGATACTGTAAAGGGCATACTATACGCTTATGAATTTGCGAGAGTGGATCCTTTCAGGGCAGCAACTCACAACAAGGGTATAATGAATGGTATTGATGCTGTTCTCATTGCAACTAGCAATGACTGGCGGGCCGTGGAGGCAGGAGCACATGCATTCGCTGCAATGGACGGCTGGTACACTTCTTTAACTTATTATGAGGAGGATGAAGAAGGTAATTTGGTTGGAACAATAGAACTTCCAATGGCAGTTGGGATAATAGGAGGTGCAACAAGCACTCATCCAAAGGCAAAAATTGCTAGAAAAATTCTCGGCGTAAAAACTGCAAAGGAATTTGGAGAGATTTTAGCGGCGGTAGGCTTGGCTCAGAACTTTGCAGCATTGAGAGCTCTTGCAACTGAGGGAATACAGAGGGGGCATATGAGCTTACATGCAAGGAACATAGCGGTTATGGCAGGAGCTAAAGGTGAGGAAATAGATAAAGTTGCGGAAATATTGGTTAAGGAAAAGAAGGTTAGGGTAGATCGTGCCAAGGAAATACTTGAAGAGCTAAGAGGGAGAAAATGAAAGTTGAGAAAAGCGAGATAATCTGTCAAGGCAAGTTTTTGAAGCTGAAAAGGGACTACACGGATAGAGGAATATGGGAAAGCGTGGATATGGGAGGCCATACAGAGACAGCGGTTGTAATTGCAGTTACGAAGGATAATGAGGTGCTTTTAGAGAAGCATTACAGGGTGCCTGTTAGAAAGTATGTTATAGAGCTTCCGGCTGGCTTGGTAGATGATGAGTCCCCCGAGAAATGCGCAAGGAGAGAATTGCTTGAAGAAACAGGATACGAAGCGAAAGAGTTAATTTATCTTTTTAAGGGAGTAATATGTCAAGGATTGACAAGAATGGTGTCCTATTATTTCTACGCGCCAAATGTTGTTTATAGAGGTGAGCAGAATTTAGAGCCAACAGAGGAAATAGAGATTCTAAAGATTCCATTAAACGAGTTGGATGATTTTCTCTTCAATTTGCCGGGTAATTTAATTTTGAGCTCCAATGTTTTGAGCGTTGTATATTCATTGCGCAAATATTTGGGAAAGTATTAAATTTGAGTTTCCATGGCATGCCTATGAACGATGCACTCAAGTACTTCAACAGGGAGAATTATAGGCGAGCTTTAGAATTGTTTTTAGAGAATTTAGAGAATGCCACTACGGATGATGAAAGAGCATACAATGCGAATCTTGCTGGCCTTTGCTTATACTTTCTCCATTATCCTAATGAAGCTCTAAATTACTTCAATATAGCTCTTGAGAATTCGCGAGGAGAGGAGAATAAGAAGGTGCAAAATAATATAGATGAGGTAAATCGCTTTGTTGAGAGAATAAAGGAGGATATTGAAAATATAAAATCAAAATTGGAAGAGGAGGATGATAAGAAGAAAAGGGGCATATTGCTCAGCAATCTTGGGCTTCTCCATTATTTTATAGGAATGAGGGACGAGGCGGAGGAGAATTATGAGGAAGCGGAGAAGATATTCAAAATATTGAGAGATAACATTGCCCTTGGAGCAGTTTATTCAAATAGAGCTATGCTTTACGATGATATGAGGCAGTTGGATTACCTTTACAGGGCTCTGGACCTATTTGAGAAAGAAGGCCACTTGAAAGGGCAAGTTGATGCTCTGCATTCCTTAGCTATGTACTACCTTGAGGATGATTATATTGAAGAGGCATTTTACTTCTTAAAGAAAGAACTGGCAATTTTGGAAAATATTGATGATAAAGAACTAAAGAGAAGAGCGTACGAGCTTGCGGGAGATATAGCAATGGAAATGGGTAATGTGGAAGAGGCAATGAAGTATACGGAGAAAGCATCACAGCTATGATTTTATCTTTTCTTCCACATCCTTGTAGAATTGGGAGCAATCTATTTCGTTCTCTTTGCAATATATAAGGGCTGCTACTTCAATCGTTATGTATTTCATCTCATTCTTTATTGAATTAATGTCCATCAAAATCTCTCTTCTCTCTATTCCTCTTTTTTCAGTTAGGTAATCTATTATCCTCGTTAGTACATCTTCCTTTTTGAAGTATTTGCTTACATCATCCTCGCTAACGCTGAAATCTAAGGGGAGAACAAGTCCCTTTATCTCAAAATTTGGTTCGTAATAATCTCCATTTTTTTTGAGAAGGTTTGCATCTAGCATAACTTTGAATAGAGAGCGAGAAGATGCGGGGGGAATCCATTTTCTATCGTAGGATAGGATATTAACAAAATCCTCCTCCTTCAATTTTTTTCCTCTTTTTTTAACTACATATGCAATTATCTGCTTTAATTTCTCCATGGGCACAACTCACCTCCTTTCATAATATATTTTTTTGCATCAACATAATCTGCAATGTGCTTTGAGGTGATTATCTCTTCTCCTCCAAGCATTATAAAATTTTCTATTCTCTCTCTATCATAAGATTTGAGAATGACATTATCTGTAAGCTCTAAAGTTTTCTCTATTTCCTTATCTCTCATAAAATTTGAATCAATAATTGCCTTGTTTCCTCCTATAACAAGGATATCCATAAC
>WAPW01000050.1 GCA_015520565.1 Candidatus Aciduliprofundum sp.
AAGCCCTATGGATTTTGCAGCTATAGAGCGTAAATGGCAGAGAAAATGGCAAGAGGACAGAATATTTGAGCCGAGAGTTGAAAATAAAAAGAAATTCTTCATCACCGTGCCCTATCCTTACATGTCTGGCTCCTTGCATATTGGGCATGGTAGGACATTTACAATGGGTGATATAATAGCCCGTTTTAAGAGATTGCAGGGCTACAATGTTCTCTTTCCCATGGCTTTCCATGTGACTGGCACTCCTGTTCTTGCAATAGCAGATGCCATAAAGGCAGGGGATGAAAAAGTTATAAATTTATACAAAGAATATGTGCGAATATATGAGGATGATGAGAATAGAGTTGAAGAAATTGTAAGCTCTTTTGTTGAGCCAGAGAATATTGCAAGATACTTTGCAGAAAAGACCCAGCAAGATTTTATAAGTATGGGTTATAGTATTGACTGGCGCAGGAAATTTCACACTGCAGAGCCAATTTACAATAAATTTGTGGAGTGGCAGTTCAAGAAATTGTATGATAAGGGAGTAATAAAAAAGGGAAAGTATCCAATAACATATAGCATGGAAGATGGAAATCCTGTGGGGGAGGATGATATTGAGGATGGAGATACAAATAAGGTATCAATAATGGAATTCACAGCCATAAAATTTGAGTTTGAGGATGGTTATTTAGTTGCAGCCACATTGAGGCCTGAGACCATATTTGGTGTAACAAATTTATGGTTAAATCCAAATACCACATACTGCAAAGTTAAAGTTGGGAATGAGATTTGGTATATCTCAAAGGAAGCAGCAGAGAAGTTGAAGTATCAAAAAGAAGATGTTAGTGTTGAAAAATGTATCTTGGGCGAGAGATTCATAGGTAAATATGTGAAAGAGCCTGTGGAAGGAAGGGAAATACCAATTTTGCCTGCGGAGTTTGTGGATCCTGATAATGCTACAGGTGTGGTTTATTCTGTGCCTGCTCATGCACCCTACGATTATCAAGCCCTTGTAGATTTGCAGAAAAATGAAGAATATTTGAAAAGATTTGGATTGAGCAAAGATGATGTGGGGATAGAGCCAATAAAGATAATTGATATAAAAGGTTATGATATGCCCGCTAGAGATATATGCGAGAAAATGGGAATAAAAGATCAGAATGATCCAATATTAGAAGAGGCAACACAGATAATTTACAAGGATGAATTTTATTCTGGCATTTTAAATGAGAAATGCAAGCAGTTTGCTGGTATAAAAATTAATGAGATAAAGGATGAAGTGAAGAACTGGCTCAAGGAAATGGGCAAGGCGGATGTATTTTATGAGACATCCCGTAAGGCAGTCACAAGGAACGGGCACAAGGTCATAGTGGCGGTGCTGCAAGAGCAGTGGTTCATAGATTATACACCATCTTGGTGGAAAGAGCTGGGGCACAAGCTTGTGGATAACATGCTTTTCTATCCTCCAAAATACAAGGGAATAATGCATGGCATAATTGACTGGCTTGAAAAGAGGCCCTGTGCGAGGAAAAGAGGTCTAGGCACGAGATTTCCTTGGAACAAAGAGTGGATAATTGAGAGCTTGAGCGATTCTACAATCTATATGGCAATGTACACGATAGCACATATAATTAGGAGAGAAGGTATAAAGCCAGAGCAATTGAAAGAAGAGTTCTTTGATTATGTTTTCCTTGGAAAGGGCAAAATTTCAGAAGTTGCAAAGTTAACAGGAATAAAGGAGGATGTAATTGAGGAGATGCGTACTGAATTTTCATACTGGTATCCAAATGATGAGAGGCACACAGCTCCTCCACACCTTAGCAATCATCTTGCCTTTTTTATTATGCACCATGCAGCCATATTCCCAGAAGAGTACTGGCCTAAGGCTATAACCTTAAATGGCTTGATGATTCGTGAAGGCGCAAAGATATCCAAGAGCAAAGGGAATGTTATACCTTTAGCGCATGTGGCTGATAAATACGGAGTGGATTTATTCCGCCTTTACTGTGCTGTAAATGCTGACCTAGATAGCGTTGTTGATTGGAGAGAGAGCGAGATTGCATCTTTGAGGAGAAGATTTGTGCAATTTGTGAATATCTTAGATGAAAGCGTTAATGCAGAGCCATTGAGAGAGTATGACTGGTATGATAAATGGCTTCTCTCAAAGTTTTACAGAAGATTGAAAGAAAGTGTTGCCTTATTTGATACTTTCAGAATAAGAGATGCCATGATTAACATGCTCTTCCATTTTATGAACGATGTAAAAGAGTATGAGAAGTTTGTTGGTGCGGAGAGGAGAAAGAGGATAATAAGAAATGTGATGGATGAATGGCTTTTGATACTCTCTCCCGTAATACCGCATATATGCGAAGAGTATTGGCATAAGATAGGACATAATACTTACATTTCCTTAGAGAATTTGCCCAAGATAAAAGAAGAATACATTAACGAGGAGATTGAAGAGGAGAAGGACTACCTTGATTCTGTCATCTCTGATATTGAAGAGATAATAAAAATTGCAAAAATTCAGCCGCATAAAATATACATATACACTGCAGAGCCATGGAAATGTGATATTTTCCGTGCCATAAAAGATGTTTCGCCGAAGGAAGCGATAAAAGAAGCTATGAAAATTAGGAAGGATAAGAGCACTGTTGATTTCGTGAAAAGATTGCTAAAGGATAAGATTAAATTTGTGGAAATTGATGAGAATGCACTGCTAGAAAGAGAGAGACAAAAGATAGAGAGCATTCTTGGTGCTCCTATAATCATAAATTCCGATTACGATCCCCAAAACAAGAGAAAATTCGCTTTACCACTAAAACCTGCGATATACATTGAGTAAAGGGCAGGTCGGGATTCGAACCCGAGTAAACGGGATCTGCAGTCCCGCGCATAACCTCTCTGCCACCTGCCCGCAACCTTGCATAGAGTTCTTGTTTATTAGATTTTCTCCTTCTTGTAAACTTCTTTTCCCTTTACATATGTGGCCATTATATTCCTATTATCTCCAAGAT
>WAPW01000051.1 GCA_015520565.1 Candidatus Aciduliprofundum sp.
GAGTATGTGAATGTTGGAGGTAAGAGAAGCTTTATAGAGATGGGTATAGAAACGGGAAGTGCTAGGTTAATAAAGCTAATAATGCCTGGAAAAGTTCTGCCATTCAAGGCTGAAGAATACCCCGAGATTGTTGAGCAGGCAATAGGAGTTCTAAACGATTCTGGATGGCCCGTAGTGGGTACCATAATAACAAAATTGCCACAGGAAACTGAAGAGGATGTTATAAAAACTCTTGAGCTATTGGATAATATTAAGGACTTGGATGTCGTGCCCTTCGTGCTTCCATTCATACCCATGGGCCAGTTTAGAGGCAGAGAGATGGTAATGCTGAGGGAAATTTTAGAGGATGATTTGAGAAGAGAACTATTCATAAAAGGACTTGACAAGGCAATAACCCAACTAAAAAAAGAAACAAGAATGATTACAAAGGGCATAACGAAGAGCATTCTTGCAAAGTTTGCTCTAATGTTTGCAGTTAGGTACGGCTTGAGAAAACTAAAGAAGATAGAAGAAATGAATCATGAGGGGATAGAAGAGTACCTAGATAAGCTTGAGAAAAAAGCCGCCGCCAAAACATAAATTTTCAAAATCTTTATATCGTTATGCTCATTAGGGTATATCGTGAAGGATAGATTTGGAAGGCCAGTAAAGAGTATTCGTGTTTCTGTTACAGAGAGATGTAATCTAAACTGCTTTTATTGCCATAGGGAGGGAGAGTGGCACAAGCACCGTAGCGAGATGACTCCTGAGGAAATTGAGAAAATTTTGAGAATTGCAAGGGAATTAGATATAAGAAAGGTAAAGTTCACTGGAGGAGAACCTTTGTTTAGGGAAGACATAGTGGAGATTGTGGAGAGAAGTGCCCCCTTAATGGATAAGGATGTTTCTCTCACCACAAATGGAACTCTTCTTTCTAAATATGCCTATGATCTCAAAGAGGCGGGATTGGATAGGGTTAATGTAAGCCTGGATACCTTAAATCCAGAGAAATATGCCAAGATAACTAGAAAAAATATGCTAAATTATGTAATTGATGGAATTTATGCCGCAGTGGACGCTGGATTAAATCCCGTTAAGCTTAACATGGTGCTGTTGAAAGGAATAAATGAGGATGAAATTGAGGAGATGATTCGCTTCTCCGCGGATACTGGCACTATTTTGCAGATAATAGAGCTTGAAGCTCCAATTGAGAAGGAGCAAACTGAATTTTTCAAGAAATACCATGTAAATCCAAAGTTTATAGAAGAGCATTTGGAGAGAATTGCAGAGCAAATAAAGTATAATGAGTTGCATAGAAGAAAGAGGTTCATCTTTAATTTTGATGGAAAGAGGGCTGAAGTGGAAATTGTGAGACCTATGCACAACAGCGAATTCTGCATGTACTGCACTAGGATCCGTCTTACAAGTGATGGAAAACTCAAACCTTGCTTGCTTCGGGATGATAATCTTGTTGATATCCTAACTCCCATGCGCAATGGAGCTGATGAAAAAGACCTAAAAGATTTATTCATAGAAGCAATTATGCGGCGCGAGCCCTACTGGAAGTGAAAATTTAAATATTCCTTCTTATTACACCAAATTGTGCCGCCGTAGCTTAGTTGGCTGGAGCGGCCGGCTGTTAAGAAGCCCTTTAAAAAGGGCTTTACCCCAAAGGCCGCAGAAACCGGCAGGTCGCAGGTTCGAATCCTGCCGGCGGCGCTACTTTGAATTTATCTGCACCCATCAATAATTTTTTGGAGCTAGTGTTTTACGGGTTCTGTTTGAATTTGGACGCCGTTTGGCGTGCTATAAAGTTTTCGGTTACCCCCTCAAAAATGCAGAGATCATGCGCCGCCGATTGGCGTCTGTATCGAAAAAGGAGGTGGTATGAATGAAGAGGCCATATAAATTGGAGATTTTATGGAGCACGGGAGATTTAACGGAGAGCAGAATAACGGAAATAGAGAAAGAGCTCATAGAAGAGTACGGCTCTCTTTACATTCTAATGAGGTACGAACTGCAAGGAGAGCCAAATGCTAGGCCAGTGAGCTACCAAGTGTGGGATAAGAATGATAACCCGTTGATACCGATAGATACACAGCCCAGAGCGGAGGAATCAGCATCTGCATGATGTACTACATAAGGATGTTGGAAAAGGATGAAGTAGCACTGGAAGATGAACTATGAGTACAGTGACAAATTCCTTGATTGAAGTGTTTCGTAATGGTGTTGCACTTACACCAAAAGAAGCTTTTTACATACTTCAAAGTAAAGGGATTAGAACAACATACAAGTCAGTGAGCAAGATTCTCTCTAGGCTTTATTACAGGGGAACATTAGAGCGTGCTGGAGGCAAATATATTTTTTCCTCACAAGGGCGACAGGTTGTTTCAAGCAAAGCGACACATGGGGACAATTTAAAGGTAGAGGGCGACAGTCAGAAAATGCAATATATTTCTAGGTTTTCAAGCAGATATGTTTCAAATACAGTAAAATTGAAACGAAACGGCATAAGAAGTAAGCTAATGAAGAGGTTTCTGGCCATATTGATGAACAACAACATAGAATTTTTTGATTCTAACAAGTTTTATCAATCTTTGCAGTCCAAGTACTGTTTCCATCTCAATAGAAGCACTTATAGAGTGATATTGCATAGGTTGAAACTCCGTGGTTTTCTAAGTTTCAGATTTAAAAGGTACTATGTGAATATGAATAAAGTAAGAGAGTTCTTTAGCGTTTCAGATTTTGAAATTGGTGGTGCAAGTACCCATAGCATACCAAAAAATGGTGAAAATTACAAATTCTCTAAATACAAGGGTACCCAACCATCCGTTTCAGAAATATTATCTGTTCGTGTCAGCGAGCATGCTCCAAGAGTGGATATAAAGATAAGTAAGTTCAGAAAAGAGATCATAGAAGAGAAATACAATCTTAAGGTGATAAATCCTAGAGATCCTTCTGGAAAGATGCGCTTCAAAGGAAAGCATATCAATGCCATAATAACGAAGAACGGGTATGTTATGATAATTCCAAAAGATTCACAATGGCTAGAAGAGGTAAGGGAAGTTTTTGGAGAAGAGGCAGCTGCCAGTGCAAAGCTAAAGGGAGCTATGAAGCATAAGGAGTATGCGCTGGGAGATTTAGTCAAGCTTTACAAGTCAGAGAGGTTTGGAGCCCGGATAGATTATTCAGAGTTCAATGGAGACATAGGATTTCAAGGAGATGCGGAAAAAGTTGAGGTTGCGGATGAGATTTTTAGGCAGGAGATAATGAGCAAGGTATCTCAGAGCGCTTATCTGGCCGATATAATAGTTGATTTGGATAGGACCTCAGAAGAGTTAAAAGAATTGCTCAAGAATACGAGGGAAGAGGTCATGGCCCAAGTATTATTGAACTCTCAAGCTGTAAGTGTCATACGGGAATCTGCGAGGGAGATAAGCAATGTTATGCGTCAATTTATAGATATATTAAAAAATGCCCAGAACGGAATGTTTTCTGGAGGAGAGGTTGAGGGTTATGCATGAGTTGAAGAGATTTCAGATAAAGAGGATAATAGAGGAGGCTATGCGAATAACGAATGATATAACTCTGAGGGAGGATGTAAAGCTAGATGACATCTACAAGATTGCAGAGGCGGTTAAAGGGGAGAGATTAACAAAGAGGGAGAAGCTAATGATAGCGGGTGTAGTTAAGAGGCATTATCCAACCTACCGGGAGTTGGAGGATAATGAGTTGAAGGTTGTGGTAATGGTGTAGAGAGCAATCTTGGCTTTATATTCGAAGCAAATAACCATTATCTTTCAACCACTGGGCTTGCTTTTCATATTCTGGGAGGATAACTTTTACAGAGTTCCAGAACTCCTTAGTATGATTCTTTATTCTTAAATGCACTAGCTCATGAACTACAACATAATCTATCACCGATATTGGAGCCATGATGAGTCGCCATGAGAAATTTAAATTTCCATTAGGTGAGCAGGAACCCCACCTTTTCTGAGCATTTGTTATGTTTATCTTATTGTACTTTAACCCCGTCATTTTAGAATAGAATTGAGCACGCTCTTCTATCTTTTTGTATGCTTTTCTTTTGTACCAATCAATAAACACCTCTCTAGCTTGGGGGAGATACTCTCGGGAAAGCAAGAAATAACCTTGTAATTTCAATGGGACATCTTGATTATCTACTATTTGAAGCCTGTAATATTTGCCCAAATACAGAAATCCTTCTCCATTTACAAATTCTTTCTCTTTAGCTTCAATATCCTTTATCATATTCTCCAACTTGGCAGCTTCTTTTAATGCAGACTCACTCCAACTCTTGCGGAGATCTTTAGCCGTTTCTTGCAGATACTTTTTCACCTTGCTTGGAGTTTTCTTTCCGTATTCCTCCTCATCCCAATCTTCTACATCTTCCAAAAGCTCGTTCAATTCTCCCTCAACCTCAGCTATTCCGCTCTCTATTTCCTCTATCTCATCCATAATACCTTGGAAAAACTTCTCTCTAATCCATTCCTCCTCCACCAGATTCCTCGTCCAGCCACTGGCCACTATGGTCTTGAAATCGTAGCGTAAAGATTCCCACCAGTTGACAAATATGCCTGCAACTTTGAATCTGTCCAAGACACCAAGAGGTATTAACCTACTTTTCAATTTATCCATGGCCTCATTTCTGAATTTCCAGAGGTTATTCTTGCCCGGAAAATTCTCAATTTCTGGCAGAATTTCTTTCCACCACTCTTGAAGTTCTTTAGTATGCTTAGAATAAACATTTTTTAAATTCTCATTATCTTCAACAAGTTCTCTAATATTTTCCTTTGTAATATCTCCTCTAAAATTATAGTAATTCTCATCTTTGTCTTCAAACACAATCTTTGGAGAAATTCCCATTTTTTCAAGCTCATCCTTGTACATAATGATCTCCTTTTTAGGCACTCCACCAACAAGGTGAGCGTGCACATCTTCAATCTCAGGATCTGGAGAGTTATCTACATACCTTCTTATATTCAAATTGAAATCATTCTTCTCTATCTCTTCAATATCCACTATGCGAGAATACTTGGGTATCTCTAGTTTCTCATCAAACACAGTGACTATCTTCTCTATATCCTCGGGCCTTAAATAATTCTGGTTCCTGCCCTCTCCATACTCTCTGTCTGCATTTATAAAAAGTATCTTGTTCTTCATCTCTTTGGGCTTTTTCTTATTTATTACAACAATGCAAGCAGGAATTCCTGTATTGTAAAACAGCTTTGGTGGCAATCCAATTATTGCCTCAATAATATCATCCCTAACTATGCCTTCTCTTATGACCTTCTCCTGCCCTCCTCTAAAAAGCACACCATGGGGCATAACACTGGCCATCATACCATCATCTTTGAGACTGGCAATCATGTGCTGCAAAAACATAAGATCAGCTTTCTTACCAGTTTCTGGGGTAAATCCATACTTGAATCTCTCTGGATAACGCATATTCTTTCGTGTGTAATTCTGAGAGAATGGTGGATTAGCAAGAACTCTATCAAACCTCTTTATGTAATCATTCTCAACGAACATCGGTGTTGTAAGAGTGTCTTCATTTTCTATGTGAGCATCAGGAATGCCGTGTAATATCATATTCATCTTGCATATGGACCAAGTCACACCGTTGAGCTCCTGGCCATAAAGAGCCACCTTTCTTGGGTCTCCTCCATTTTCCTCAACATAATGTCTTGCTTCAATAAGGAAACCTCCAGAGCCAACGGTAGGATCGTAAATAGACATACCTTCTCTGGGCTTTACAAGTCTAACCATCAGAGTTTTGACATGGGACGGGGTGTAGAACTCGCCTCCCTTCTTTCCAGCAGAGTCAGCAAATTCTTTGAGTAGGTATTCATAAGCAGCACCTAACAAATCTGGAAATTCAAAATCTTCGTTTCTCAGTCTATACTTGTTAAAATGATGTATCAAATCAACAAGTTGTTGATCTTTTAATTTAGTCTTACCCTTGGTAGCATTAAAATCAATGTGCTTAAGCACACCCTCTAGCTCTTTATTAGATTCTTCTAATGCTGCCAGGGCCTTGTTTAGCTCATCACCAACATTCTCTTTCAATTTCAAAATATTTTCCCATCTAGCTCTTGGTGGCACAAAGAAAGTATCTTCATAAATATATGGATCCTCTAAAAACTCATTAATTTCATCCTCATCATAGCCCATAGATTTGTATTTTTCATAAAGCTCTTCTCTTTTAGCATCAAATACATCTGATAAACGCTTCAAAAACAACATACCAAAAATATATTCCTTGTATTCGGAAGGGTCCATTTTCCCTCTCAAAATATCGGCTGCCTTAAATAAATGGGTCTCTAATTGTCTTAATGTTATTTTGTTTCCATTCATACATTTATCCCTCCTTGCAGGTTATAACTGAAGGAGTTCATAACTACTTGCCAAAACCCACTGTCAATAATTACCATCATACCGATTACTTAATCTTAGGATAAAAACCTTATGCTGAAGTTTTCAAACTCGTCTATTTTTATGAGTACAAATTGAAAATGCTCTAATATCCATTAATGGGTGCATATCTAGCATTATTATCTCTTTTTAATCATATTTTACTGTAGAATCTGCAATAGATCCTCTGGAGTAAGAACTTCAACATTTCTCACACCCTTAATTTTTCTACGAGTAAAGAGTATCTTTCTGCAGTAAAAATTCTCGGTTTTCTTCTCAAAGTTTTCTATGTCCTTTTTCGTTGCTTTTCCCCACTTAACCTCACCAACTATTATGGGCTTATTCCTTTTAGTTATCAGTATATCTATTTCCCTGTTTGCTTCCTTGAGGTATTCAACTCTACCTCCGTAGAGCTCTGCAAAAAGATCTGCAACGAATCTCTCTATAGCTAGGTTGTGAAGCTTCTCCAGTGTTGGTTTTACCTCATCGTAGGTGATTTCACGGGATAAGTCGTATCTAGAATCTAAGTAGTAAAACATCTTGGCTGGTTCTGAATCTATCTCGTAAACATACCTCTTCTTTCCATACCTTTTTATCTCTCTCAAGATTCCCATATCCCTGAGGTTCTTTATGTAGGGAAGTACTGAGGAGCTAGCCGGGGATTTTATTATTTTTCGTGTATATAATATAGATGCAATTTCACGATAATCTAAATAACCTTCTCCTATCAGAGAAATTATGGAGTAATATGTCTTCGTTAATTCCCTCTCCTCCTCAGTGAATATTTCCCCTATGAGAGCTGGAATTGCGTATGGCAGAATGCTAAGTAACGAGGGAAAGAATTTTTCAGGTGAGGTAAAAAGAGGAATTGTCCAAGGATCACGGAGATAGGGAGCAACTTCAATAGCCTTCTCTGGGGAGAGATAGGAAAGAAGAGAACTAAGAATATCTTTAGCTCTTATTAATCCAAGGCGATAGGGGTATATTATTCCCAAAAATGGCGAGTTCTTGGATAGGAGCTTTGATACAACGCTCATGCTTGAGCCAGAGAGTATAAGCCTGCCAGAAGGATGCACACTTGCAATATCGTCCCATACTTCCTCGGGCAATCTCTGAAACTCGTCAATTACTACAGTTTTTCCATCCATGAGGTATCTCTTGACCCTTTCAATCATGCCCTTCGTATCTATTTCCTCATTCCCATTTTCCATCCTAATCCTGCCATCTCTGCGGATAAAAAAATAAATATCGTAATTTAGAAAATTCTTTATGAGAAATGTTTTTCCAACTTTCCTCCTGCCGAAAATTAGAATCCAGCCACCAATGCTTTTTATCTCCTCTGCCTCACTTCTGTTAACCACTATTCTTGAACCCATATTCATGAATCATGGTTCACAGATATTTAAGGGTTGTGATTTTTGTGTTGGGCAATTTCACTACGAAGTTTTGAAAGATAAATATAAAGCTTTAAAGCAAAACCTTCATTAACTTGTAAATTCGCAATAGCAAGATAAATGGGCAGTTTTAAATATTATAAATTCATCACATAATATAGTGAAAAAAGGAAACTATGAGGAAAAAATAATAATAGAAAATCGAAAGCTAGAGAATGTAATAGAGGAAGTAATATCCAAAAAGGTAGGGGTATCCATAGAAAAATTGAAAGAGTATATGAAGAATTACGATCCTCAGAATATCCAAGCATACTCTCTTGCAGAACAGAACTTTTACAATATTATGTATCTTGTAGCTGTGATAATAGTTAAAGAAGGTGCAATTGCTTACTGGTCAGCACTCTATCATCATAACTTGAGTGATAGGCTCTCCAAGGTTATTTATGTACAAACCACGAAAAAGAGAGGGTATACGCATTTAGAAAAGTTGAACGGGGAGAATGTGATAAAACTTTACAATTTTTATGTGAAACCCGTGGTAATAAAAGAAGATAAATATTTCGGATTGCTGAGCTATCTGGACAAAGATACAGGGATAGAGTATGCCATAACTGACAGGGAGAAAACAGTACTAGATTGTATAGACAAGCCTAAATATTGCGGCGGACTGCCAGAGATAGTAGCGGGAGTATCATACTCTAAATTAGATTACCAAAGAATAGTTGAATATGCAAATAGATTGCAAAATTATACAGTTATAAAGAGATTAGGCTACATTTCTGAGAAACTTGGATGGGGCATAGAAAAAGAGCTCAAGAAATTACTTTCACAAAAGGCTTTAAGGACCTATTCTCTTTTGGATCCCACGCAGGGAAGCTCTGGGATTAAAGATAAAGTGTGGAAACTCATAATAAATGTCCCTGATGATATTTGGGAGGTTGAGTTAGGATGAGTGAGAAAATGAGGAGAATCCCTCTAATTGTCAAAGTCTATGAGGTACACCAAGGTAATTCGCATTTTAAATGAAATTGAAGAAACTATTAAAAGAGATAGTAATTTAGAATTAGGTGTTTAACGCATACCTTAATGAGATAGAACATTATCCCTTTTCACATCGTTTTAGGCTAAAACGACACTATTAGACATAGATAAATACCCTCTCCAAGCCATGGAGTATATAAATAAACGGACAATTTTAGTATCGTTTAAAATAAATGACACTAAAGATAAATGTTATCCTTATCATTCTAACTTTCTCCACTTTCTCTAGATTCTCAAAGTTATTACATATACCGAAAATATCTTTTTTCTTGTTGTTTAGTGCCTTTAACTTCCCTTCCGTATATCCTTTTTCTGGAGAAACTGGAGAGTCTGGAGCGAGTTGTCCAAGAACCCTCACCTCAGCAAATTCCTTTCTCTCTCCATCTTTCTCTTCCACTTCGCCACTTCCTCCTTAGTTACCAACCACGCACCCAAGTATAGATTGTAGATAGAGCCATCCTCGTAGATCACATTGTTTCCATCCACCTTGTAATGAAGTCCCGGCACCTTTGGGAAATCTACCTTTTCTTCTTCTTTAGCTGGAGATTCTTCAACCTGTGAGCCCTGTGTCTGGACAGCATCCGCAATCATGTCCAGCCTGTTCTTTATCTCCTCCAGCTGCGGATAAAGCTCTGTTATCACTGCCATTCCCACTCTGCCCTCTATGTTGAGGATCTCATTCGTTTTCCTGTAGTACCACTCTTGGACATAGAGCTTCAAAGCTTCTCTCACGATAGAGGATAAATTCTTGCTTTTCATTCTTGCTATGGACTCTATATCCTTCTTTAACTCACTGCTTACCTTTACCCGTATCTCTGGCATATTTTTCGCCATTTTTATCACCTCTTTTTCTCTCTTTAGAACCTCTATTTAAAATTGTCTATTACGGCGGAATTCAAATTTCTTCGTGTAGAACACATTCTCTTTGCAATTTGCATTTTTGAAGTGGAAAATTTGCCCAATTTTTAGTGGAATTCTAGAAAACCTCTCTACAACATTGTTTCCTTTCAATTTCTCCACTGTTTAGCGGAATTTTGCTTCTCAAAATACACTTGTTGGGCATTGAAAATTCTTCGTTCTATTCTGCTTCTCCTTGCACACCAATCC
>WAPW01000052.1 GCA_015520565.1 Candidatus Aciduliprofundum sp.
TGTTGATATACGCGGATTAGGGCATTAGAGAACTGCTTAAGTGTGAGGGATTTTACACCGTCCATCTGGAGGCCGGGGAAGTCATAGTTTAATCCATACTGAACGAGCTTGAACTGTGAGGGATCCAAGTTGAATTTGCCCTGTAGCCACGCAGAGAGCTCCATGAGCCCGGCGGGCGTGAGGGGCTTATCCGTGACCTTGACCCAGATCTCCAGGAGGTTATCATGGATCGTTATGGTGATGTCCCTATGCTCCCCCTCGATGTATGGATATGCATTTATCACAAGGGCATGGTTCTTCCGGTGGCGGTGGAGGGTGTAGGCGGCGAAGTTGGTCGAAAGGAAAGACCCTGTCTTGAAAATGTGGCAATCTCCCCGATATTCGAGCTTAATCCCGTGGATCTCTGGAGTTGGATAAACCACACCTTTAGAGCTCACAATTGTGTTCTTGCTCCTGTACCAGCTCCACTCACTATAAATGATATTCCCATTCTTATCTCTCCCTTTCTTCTTGTGAACCTCTTCGATTAGCCCCTCCTTGACCATTCTCCTGAGCTCTTTCCTCACAGATGAATAGTTTGCCTTGAGCTTTCTCGCTATAGTCTTTGCATTATACTCAGTATCCGGATGCTGGTCGAGAAGATTGAGGATCCTATCCCTTAGGGTGAGCTTAACCCTCGGGATAGGAATCACCCCCCACATGTAAAGTGTGGCAAGAAGTGTGGCAAAAGTGTGGCAAGGGTTTCAAAAAAAATATGGAATTATCGGCATCTGCATTCAACGAAAAAAACTCATTTCTTACTTTGAAAAATGTCATAGTACTACAAGCACCCCCTCGCCGAGAATTTTCAACAGCTTTATTCCGTCCTCCAGCCTGCCTCGAACCTTGAACTCGTTTCCCTGATATCTGAGGTAATAAACGCCCCTCATAGGTCGCCCTCCAGGAACTCAATGAACTCCCTAAAAGTTGGAATCCACCAGTGCCCGGTTCTCAACCACTCTCTCCAGATTTCCTCGGCTTTCGTAGGAATCTCTTCAGGAGGGTATCGTATCTTTTCCAAAAATGCTCCTATTCTTTCAATTCCCTCCTGGCCCGCTGGGTAAATTCATGGGTCCACTTGGAACCGAACCTTCTGCCTTTTTCAAAATTAGTGTTTTTCAGTTTATCACCTCCTGTTTATAATTATAGGGTCCGAACACGTTATCTTTTTTCTCGACACGCTTATTAATTTCTTCTGTCGGTCTCTTTCGTAAATAAATCTGTATGGACTTGATGCTTTTATGATTTGGTACTTCCTTTAGGCATTGCCCAAATTTTTATACCACCACAGTATTATACTTATGAGGTATAAATGAAGTTCTACAACAGGGATAAAGAGATGGAAATACTCCGAAGGGCTAAAAGGGTGGCAATCATAGGGCGGAGGAGAGTTGGCAAAACTAGGCTTGTGGAAGAAACATTGAAGCCAATCACACTCTTCATCCCTTCCGAGAAAAATGAGGCACTCATTTGCAGGGACTGGATAAACGAGATAAAGAAAAGGAGATACTTCCCAGAGAGCCTGAGCACCATGAGGGACATAGTGGAGTTCCTGATGGAAGAAGGTGAAACAATATTCATAGATGAGCTCCAGAATGCCATGAAAGTCAATCCTTCCTTTCTGTCAGATTTGCAGAGGCTGATAGATGCACACAGGGATGCAAAGCTTGTGGTGACTGGCTCGCTCATAAGCATGTCAAAGAAGATTGTTGAGGATTACCGTAGCCCTATGTATGGAAGATCTGATTACACCATAAAGCTAAGAGAGCTCTCATTCTCCACGGCGTACGAGATTATGCGGGATTTTGGCTATGGCATAGAAGATGCCGTTGTGATGTGGTCTGTGTTCGGTGGCTTGCCAAAGTACTACGAAACGCTGGAGAAATTCAAAGTGCCAGTGATGGACTTCATAAGAATGATGTTCTACGAAGAGCCGTATCCCATGCTCAGCGAGGTAATGATGATGTTAAAGGAGGAGGTGGGTGGGGAGTACAAGGTGTATTTCAGCATTCTGCAGGCCATCGCCGAAGGAAATTCACGAATAGGAGAGATTGCGTCGTATATGGGGTTGAAGAGCACGGATATCAGCAAGTACATGCACGCACTCTACAACGATTCCGAGTTAATATCACGAAGGAAAGATGCCTTCGGCAAAGGCAAGTACAGGTACTACATCTCCCAGAACCTCATTGATTTCTGGTTCAGAACTGTGTGGAAGAATTATCCAAAATACGAGCTTGGACAGGTGGAGTTTAGTGAAGAGGAGATAAAGAGGTATGTGGGCAGGAAATACGAGCAGCTGGTGGAGCAATTCGCCCAGAACTTCGTGGATTTCAAGATAAAGAGCATAGGTAAGCTCTGGGGCAAGTATCAGGGAAAAGAGAAAGGTAAGGAGAGCTTTGAGATTGATATCGCTGCTGTGGGGGATGAGAAAATCGCCCTCTTTGAGGTGAAATGGTCGGAGATAAGTGAGATAGAAATGCAGAGGAAAATCGAAAAGCTAAAGGAGAAGGCCAGTGCAATAAGAGATGGAAAAGAAATAGAGCTTATAATTGTGGCTAAAAAAGTGGAAAAGAAGATAAAGAATGTTTACGACTTGGGAGACATAGAGAAGATCATTCAAAGGAATCCCAACATGGTCTTATTCTAACCTGTGGCCAACGCAGCTATCAGCCTTATGGTTTGAGCTCATTTCAATCCCAACATGGTCTTATTCTAACAAAGTAAAAAGATCTAAGCACACGCTTGTGTATGTTGAATTTCAATCCCAACATGGTCTTATTCTAACCAAGGGAAATATAGTTAAAAATAGTAGATAAAAATTTCGTCGTAGATTAGAAAAATCAAACTCATATTTCATTCTTGAGCATCCTATTTTATAACATCTCCCTAGTAATGTATATCATATTTAAAGATCCGTTGCAAAAATTCCAAGTCTTCTAGATCACATTTCCCATATCTACCTTAGCCTCGCCCAGTTCTTCTCTCTTTAGATATTTCTCATCTCTTAAAATGTAGAATATCACATAGTCAGCTTCTTCATCAATTAACTCTTTAACTCCTCTCTTTACAATTTCAAACTCGGCCCTTGTAAGCTCACCCTCAAACACAGAGTTCTGTTTCCACATCATATATTGTTTCAAGAATTTTCTCACAGCATCAATACGCTCCACGGCAATGTCATAAACTACAATAACATACATCCTTACCACCACGCAATCAGAGGCTTGTACTCTTCCACGCCCAGTATATGCTTTATCAGCTTATAGCATTCAATTCTTATGAGCCTTCTAAATGATACTTTCTTTCCCAATCCTCTGTGCATAATGGTGCTGCGAAGCTTATTATCATACTCTTGCAAGAATTTCTTCTTTCCAGAATCACTTAAAAGCACACTATTTAGCTCTTTTCTAAAATCTGAATCGTTGAGCATATTCTTGCGCACCAACTTCATTATTATCCTATCCACTATTATGGGCTTGAAAATTTCAGCTATGTCCAGAGATAGAGAGAACCTTCGCTCAGAGGGCTCATGAAGGTAAGAAATCGTTGGATTTAATTGAGTATTGTAAATCTCCGTGAGAACCGTAGAATACATAAGCATATTACCAAAGCTTATCAAAGCGTTCATCTTGTTTGTTGGCGGATGCCTCTCTCTTTTTCTCATCTTGAACTCTTCCGGCACAAGAGAATCCATTTTAGAATAGTAAATCTCCCTTATTCTTCCTTCAACTTCCATAATCCCATAAATATTGTCTTGAAGCCATATTTTACCCCTTAAATTCTCTATATCTTCCGCATCGCTTTTCCATCTTCTAAGATTTCTTATTATGTTTCCTGCTGCGCCATCCACAAATTTTTGTGCCAATTTAATTCTCTTCTCCTTGTCCAGATAATGGGCAGCTTGATTTACCAGCACAGTGCCCGATACGAATTTCTCCCTCGGATACAAGGATGCTTGATAAAATCCGTATTTGTTGAAAAAATGTACAGGTATGCCCTTCTCGGAAAAATAGGAAATTACTTGCGAAGTTAGTGTAATCTTCCCATAGGCGTATATATCTTCAATCTTGTTCACAGGAAGCAGGTGTTTCTCACCTCCAGCCTCTATAAAATATATCGTGTTCTCATCTCTAACCAACTTTCCATGCTTTGTTATGTATATACTATTCTTCATCGTCACCACCAAAACAAAATTCATAATACGCACATTTTTTGCATATGCTCTTCTTTCTGGGCTTTGGCATTTTACCTTTGATTATCCTTTCAATATCCTTTAGAGCATCCTCCAGCTCTCTCTCATTCTCTGGAGTAAGCTCTACATACTCCCTCTTCCTAACCTTGGGATAATCTATGACTCCAATTGCATCTATTCCACGATTTTTTAGGTAGTACAG
>WAPW01000053.1 GCA_015520565.1 Candidatus Aciduliprofundum sp.
AAATGAAGAATTAATTTACAAATTGAATTATGGAGCTAAGAGGATATTTCGCATCGCAGTTATTCTCTCAATGGGAAAGATAAAAGAGCTTGAGGATTTAAGAAAATTCGTACGAGATTCAGATTTTTGCATAGACGACACATTTGCTGTGAGAACGAAGAGGAAGGGAGAGCACAATTTTACGAGTATGGATGTAAATGCTATTGTTGGTGAGGAAATATTGAAAAAATGTCCAAAGGCAAAGGTGAATTTAGACGAACCAAATTTAACATTTCTCTGCTGGATTAATGATGAGGATTTTATATTTACCCTAGATACCACGGGCAATAGCTTGCATCGCCGAGGGTATCGTGTTTACCAGCATCCTGCCCCCATAAATCCTGTTCTCGCCTCTTTAATGCTTGATTTTGCAGGATGGAAAGGGAAGAAGATGGTAGACCCGTTCTGCGGCTCGGGAACAATTCCCATAGAGGCGTATCACAATTACAACAGGGTGCCAAATAAGTTTAGAGATTTTGATTTCTCAAAGCTTATTTTTTTTGATGAAGAGCTTTGGAATGAGATAAAAGATGAAATGGATAAAAGGGAGAGAAATAAGAGATTGGAGCTATATTGCATTGAAAAATTCAAAAAGCATGTGAAAGGGTGCAAATTAAATGCCAAAAATGCAGGAGCAAAATTCTATTGCATACATGGAGAAGCTGAAAAGCTGCACAAATTTATAGATTCTACTCCTTTCATAATAACAAACCCCCCATTCGGGCTCCGCATAGGCTCAAAGAAGAAGATTTTCAAATTATACGAGGACTTTGCAGAAGAGCTTGAAGAGCATTTCTCCGGAACAATTCTAACCTTGATAATTCCTTACAAAAAATTTGAAGCATACTTTGATGTGCTTGAAAAAAGGGAAATAATGTATGGCGAGCTGCAAACAAAAATTTACAAGTTCAAAATATAATTTTTTAAAAAAAAAGATTTATATATCACTTAAAGCATGCGTAATATTTGATGAGCTTCAGAAAAACTAAGCTTATTAAATTATTCATACTGCTACTTATATCTTTCTTCATCTTCTCAGCCATACCCCTTGGACATGCCCAAAATACCCAAATAAAGATAGGAAAGGAGAAATGGGTTAATGGAATATATGCACAATACAATTTGCAATATCAGGTGTTTAATGTAACAGCAAGGGAAACGAAGAATCTTAATGGCAAGGTAGAGTTCCATGTTTGGGAAAACAAAGTGGTTGTGGAGATTTTGGTGCCAAAAATTTACCATAAAACCATAAAATTTGATTTGAAAAATGGCAAAACATACTATAATGGAAAACTTGTTATACTCCCCTTCTTCTATACGGGAAATAAAGTCATCTCTTATTATGATGGAAACTATGAAAACATAACCAAAATTGTAGAGAGTAACATGAATCTCCATAGTGGTATGGTTTATGGAAGGCCGTGTTATCAAGCATCGGTAAATGTGATTTATTGGTCCAATAATAAATCTACTTTAAAGAATCTCAATATTTATGATTTTGACAATCTACAGGTTTGCTTTTTGGAGGAGTACTTGGGTATTCTATATTGCTCCAGAAAATTTTCAACATAGGGCAGCCACCCTATGTAGAGTTAATAAAATTAAGTCTTTCTGATACAAATATACAGCTTAGTTCTGTGAATAAAGGAGGATTGATTGCCTATTATTCTTTTATAATCATACCAATACTTGTGATAGCTGCAGTATTCGGCTTGTTTGTATATCTCTACAAGCGCTCCCACAGGAGGAAAGTGAATGAACGTGATTATCGCCAGAGACATAGAAAAAAGCTACGGTAAGGTACAGGCACTAAAGGGCATAACCATAAAAGTACCCAAGGGCATAACGGCCTTCGTGGGAGAAAATGGAGCGGGAAAGAGTACTTTAATAAAGATTCTAACTGGTAAATTGAGGGCTGATAGAGGAGAATTTGAGATTTTAGGCACAAGTGACCTTATGAAGATAAGGAAAAATGTTGGAATAATTCATGAAAGAATCCCGCTACCTCCTGAAGTACCAGTAGAATTTTTCTTGGAGAAAGTGGCAAAGATGTACAACATACCTAAAAAGAAAGTAAAAGAAACGATAAAAATATGCGGACTTGAGAAAGTAAAAGATGTAGAAATTGGAACTCTCTCTTTTGGATTTACAAAGAGAGTTGGAATTGCCCAAGCTCTGATTCATGAGCCAAAGTTGATTATTGCTGATGAGCCGTTTAGCCAGTTAGATGCAACTTCAAAAATAATAATAAAAGATTTGTTTTACAGACTATATAAAGATAGAGGAATATCATTCTTCATATCCTCTCACAATCTCCATGATTTGGAGCAGATTTCCAATCATTTTATAATTATTCATCAGGGAAAGATAATAAGAGAGTGGAGCGGTGTGAAGGTTAGAAACATACTTTTGAAAGCAAAAAACAACAAGGAATTGGCAAAATATCTTAAAGAGAGGGGTTACGATGTAGATATAGACGAGTTCTATGTAATTGTGAATTCTCCCGATTTCAAAAATCTGCTTAGAACCATCGTGGATTATCCGGGAGAAGTTTACGAGATAAGAAGCTCATCTTTGGAATCTCTTTTCAAGGAGGCCGTGGTAAAATGATTAAAGAGATTTACGAGATTGAGTTGAGGAGATTGCATAAAATAGGTATATTCTTCATAATTATTGTTGCTGCAATAACATCTTTTTGGATTACCATTTTCACAGCTCCATATGTTACAACTAATTATTATGTTCAAGAGATAAAATCTCTTATAATCTTCTTGTTCACAAGCTTTGGAATAATACTGCCAATTTTTTCTCAATCATTGGTTGGCAGTGATTACAAGTACGGCATAATTGCAACATATTTATCCTATCCATTAAAAGCTTCATACATAATATCCGCAAAGCTATCTGCACAGTTTACATACTATTTCATTGGATCTCTTGCATCTCTCTTGCTCTTGATATTTCTTTATCCCTTCTCTCCAGAGTATCTGGCCCTCATATTCGCCACTTATCTGCTATCCTTAGCAATTCTCTACATACTAACACAATTCTCTCTAATATTCATAAAATTTCAACCTTTACCACAGTTTTTTACCCTCTTACTGTTCTTTGTTCTTATCTATAAGGGATCCTCAATAACAGGGTTGCTCTATATGATAAATCCCATAGCTTTAATTTGGGATTGGTCTGCTGCTGGAACAATTCCTCTGAATTCAATGCTCTACGGCCTTCTATCCATTCCTTTTTACCTATTTCTATTCTTCATCTCTAACTGGGTATTTAACAGAATTGAATGGGGCAGAGGTGGTGGAATATGACCAAAAATATAGTATGGTTCTTGAAAATTTTGAGTATAATCTTAATAACAATCTCTGTACTCTCATCCTCAATTTCCATATATGAATCCCACACCGCAGGCTCTTTTGCAGGTATTAGTGGCCCCATCGGACCCAACGATAAAAACTCTACCGTCATAAAGCTTGCCACTAGGGGAGAAATAATAGAGATGAAAATACAAGTTGGAGATATAAAAAATATAACGGAAATGAGCATATTCTTTGATGGAAAAGAAATACCGTTAAGGATAGTTAACAACACAGGCATTCCCATCATAGATGTAATAATAAATACCAGAACGATAGGGCTACATACAATAATCATTGAAAGCATGGTAAAAACATGGTGCGATGTCTCACTTTACTGGGTTGGCATCTCTACCCTGTATATGACAATACTCTCCATATACCTTGCAATAGGTGTAGCACTGCAGGTCATTGTACGCATATTAAAGAGGAAAACTTAAATACAAAAATATAAAAAATTAGGAGAGATTGTGTTTTTTGAGGAAATCGTTGAGAATATCCTCAAGGTCGGGTTTGCCAATCTCATCCAATTCGTAGCGCACGCGCACGATGGGCTTGTTCACCTTTACCACACGATTTAGATCTATGGGCGTGCCGCTAACAACCACATCGGCATCCGCATTGTTTATCGTCTCCTCTAATTCTTTCATCTGCTTCTCGCCGTAGCCCATGGCGGGCAATATCACATGTAGATGCGTGTATTTCTTGTAAGTGTCCACTATGGAGCCAACGGCGTAAGGCCTCGGATCAATTATTTCCTTAGCCCCGTATCTCTTAGCTGCCACATAACCGGCGCCGTATCTCATTCCTCCGTGCGTTAATGTGGGGCCATCTTCCACCACTAGCACTTTCTTGCCCTTTATCAACTCTGGCTTATCCACGAAGAGAGGTGAGGCGGCCTCTATCACTATTGCATTTGGATTCGCCTTCTCTATGCTGTCATATATTTCCTGAATATCATCACGATTGGCTGTGTCTATCTTATTGATTATAATTACATCAGCAGCTCTGAAATTCGTCTCACCCGGATGGTATTTCATCTCGTGCCCGGGGCGATGAGGATCGGCAACGACAATCCACAGGTCAGGCTTGTAGAACGGGAAATCGTTGTTTCCGCCATCCCAGATTATAACATCCGCTTCCTTCTCCGCCTCACGCAGAATTGCTTCGTAATCCACACCCGCATACACAACTCCGCCCATATCTATGTAGGGCTCGTACTCCTCTCTCTCCTCTATGGTGCACTCATTCTTATCCAAATCCTCATAGGATGCAAATCTCTGCACTCTCTGCTTAACCAAATCTCCGTAGGGCATTGGGTGCCTGATGGACACAACTTTCAATCCCTTCTCTCTCAATAATTTGAATATCTTGCGAGATGTTTGGCTCTTTCCACTTCCAGTACGCACAGCAGTTACAGCTATAACTGGCTTGCTACTCTTGAGCATCGTGCTCTCAGGTCCAAGGAGCCAGAAATCAGCGCCTGCAGCGTGGGCTCTGGATGCTAGATCCATCACATGCTCGTGGGGCACATCGCTGTAAGCGAATACCACAATATCTACACCTTTTTCTTTGATTATCTTCTCCATATCCTCCTCTGCAAGAATTGGTATGCCATTGGGATAGAGCTCCCCTGCAAGCTCAGGAGGATAAACTCTACCCTCTATATCGGGAATCTGCGTTGCTGTGAAAGCCACAACCTCATAATTTGGGTTGTTCCTGAAGAACACATTGAAGTTGTGGAAATCTCTTCCTGCAGCGCCTAATATCAGAACCTTCCTCTTTTCCATTTAAATCACCTCATGCGGACATGACAAGGATTTATATTAACATTGCTAAAATGAAATTCATTCAAAAATTTTATATTAAGCACTCTCATGGCAATAAGGGATTTAAAAATGAAATTTAGAGCAATATTCATCGCTTCCATAATCGCAATTTTTCTAATTCAAATTCTATATGGCAATATTGCCTATGGGATGAGCACTCAAAAAATAGACGCTATTAAAGAGCTTGAAAACGAAATTGAGGGCAATATAATAATCAAGAAATATGGAAATTTTATCTATACCCTATACACTGAGCAAAGATTGCAGAGTTCTTATCTAAGAATATACAATGGCTCTTGGAGCAAGCCAATATATGTTGGTGGAGAATACCCATCCTTGCTTGTAAATAACCATGGAATTTTCATTGCGTCTTCTATAAATCACACTCCATACCTTTATTATTTCTCACAGGGAAAATGGGAATATTTAAAATTATTCAATTCATACTCAACAATAACAAATCTAACATACGAAAATTCAAAGCTCCTTGTTTTCTGGAGCGGTAGAGCATCCCTTTGGCTCACGATTTTTGGAAAAAAGATTAAGAGCTTTAAAATTGCAGATGTGAATTATCCAATTAGGGAGATTCATGCGCATCCATTTTCAGTAACAATTAAGATGGAGAGTCAAAAATTCTGGCTCTATAAAACATACAATTCTCTCAATCTGCATCAATGGTACCTTTTAAGGGAGGAAAAGAAAGAAAAAACTTTGAAGACCCTAAGAAATTACAATTATTCCTCTCCTATCTCAAGCTATGGGAAATGGACTTTTATGGTTTACATGGACGGGGATAACTCGCTCTCAGATGCAACCGAGGATGATTTGAGCGAGATGGAAAGAGGGTATCAAAATACCCAATATGTGAATGTAATAGTTCTTTGGGATGAGAATGGAAATGGGGATACAAAATTAATCAAAATTAAGCATGGGGGATATAAGGAACTATCTGCTCCATGGATGAAAAATGAGCTTGATATGGGAAAACCAGATACGCTCATAAATTTCGTTACTTGGACTATAAAGAACTATCCTGCCCAGCATTATTTTCTAGATTTATGGGACCACGGCGGAGATTACAGCGGAGCCATGTGGGACGAAACCTCTAGCTCGCATTTATCCCTTAAAGATTTACACTACGCAGCGGAAGAGATAAAGAAAACAGGCGGGGTGGATATATGGGGCTACGATGCTTGCCTTATGGATGCAGGTGCAGATAACTATGAAATCAGAAACGCCACAAAGATAATAGTGGCCTCAGAGCATACAGAAGGAAATGATGGCTGGGATTATAATGCAATTCTACAAGGATTAACATCCAATCCAAATATGAGCGCAGAGAAATTTGCAAGATACTTTGTGAAGCATGTTGATGATGAGAATATGCATCTCTCAATCTCCACCATGGCTGCGATAAATACCACAGCTTTAGAATTCTTTATGAACTCCTATAACCAATTCGCCCAAGCGATAAGGGCAAGGGCAGGAACTAATAATACGGAAATTAAAGAAGCTTTTCAAAATGCAGCGAGCGCAGATAGCAAATATTGGAATTCTGGAAAGGATATTGTAGACCTTGCAAGAGAGGTATTAAAATATGTAAACGATGAAAATATAAGATACTGGGCAAATAGTATGGTTGAGAATGCAAGCAGGAGTGTTATTGCGTACTACGATTCTGATACAAATGGAAGAAAGAGTATGATGGCTGAGACAATTAATCCATGGCAAGTATCTACATTCTCAATTTTCAATGATTATCAATGGGACGAAATGCTGAACCAAGTTTACAATATTAAAAAGGATGATACAAACAAGGAACCTTCTTGTGAGATTGATAGCGAAAAAAATATAACACTTCAATGGGGTGACGAAACAACGATTTACGGCATTGCTAGAGATGAGAATGCAGTAAAATATGTGGAGATGAAAATTGATAAAGGACCATGGTTCAAGATAGGCGGGGAGCAATGGAGTTATGAGGTTAATACCACGCATCTCAGTGTAGGATTGCACTACATATTCGTACGAGCTTATGATGGAGACCTGTACTCTCAAAATAGATATGTAACTCTCTGCGTACTCCCTCCACCTTTACCAGATTTAACGATTTCAAAGGATGATATAAAATTAAGCGCTTCGCCCATAGAGGGAAAGAATGTAACAATATCCTTCACCTTACACAATATAGGAATGAATGATGCAAAGAATGTCACTGCAAATTTATATCTTGACACTTCTTATCCCCAGCAGGAAATAGGATTTGTTACCCTAGGAAACATATCTAAAGGGGAAAGTAAAGAAGCAAGCATAGTTTGGAATACTTCTGGAATTAGAGGGGAGCATAGAATAATAGTATATGTGGATAAAATTAACGAGATAAAGGAGATAAATGAGGATAATAACAACGCATCTCTTTCAATTTTTATTTACTATCCTCCCTCATCACCACTATCCCCAACTGCAAAAATAGGCAAAAACTCAATTTTTATCTCTTGGCTTGCTCCACTGGATAATGGGGGCCTTTCAATTATGGGCTACAGAATTTATAAAGGCACGGAGAAATCAAATTTATCCCTCGCTTATGAGCTCAAGGGAAATAAAACCGAGTTTTGCGATTACAACATAACTCCAAATATCAAGTATTACTATGCCATAAGCGCATTTAACGATGCAGGAGAGTCAAAATTAAGCGAGGAGATAAGTGCATTTGCAGACAATATCAAACCTTGGATAGAAATACGCTCTCCAGAGAATAATTCCATAGCTAATAAAAGCCACTTCTTGATAATTTGGGATGGAAATGACTCTCAAAGCGGCCTAAATCATTTTGAAATAAGATGGGATAAGGGAAGCTGGATAAATATAGGACTTCAAAAAGATTATAAAATTCATTTGGGAGATGGAAAGCATAGCATATTCGTTAAAGCCGTTGACAATGCTGGAAACTACAATATTTCAGAGCTAACAATATTGGTGGATACCACACCTCCATCCTTAAAGATAATTTATCCACAAAAAAATACAATTTTGAACACAAGCAAATTTGAACTGCTTTTTAATGCTTCAGATTCTCTATCTGGAATAAGCAGTTGCTATTTGAAAATAGATGATGGCACTTGGGAGAGAATCAATGGAAATGGGACAATAATCTCTGCAACAGATGGTTCCCATACTATTCATATCAAAGCTATAGATAATGCAGGAAATTCTGCCTACAAGGAAAGAAGCTTCATAGTGGATACGGAGCCACCCGAAATATATTCCATAAGCCCTCAAAGCAATTCCACAGTTAATATAAAATACGAGAACCTCACAATTAGCTGGCTAGCAAAGGATAATATCGGCATTGCGTATTTTGCTATAAAGATAAATGATGATTGGATGGATGTTGGAATGAATGAAAGTTATACAGTAAGGAATACAAAGCAGGGAAATTATACAATTCTGATAAAAGCAGTGGACATAGCTGGAAATTATCAAATTAAAAAGCTTACAATAAGATGTATTTTTGATTCGGATAGAGATGGTGTGCCTGATAATATGGATGCCTTTCCAAATAACCCAAAAGAATGGAAGGACAGTGATGGAGATGGCATAGGAGATAACGAGGATTTCTTGCCAGATTTCAACAATTACATATTCTATGCCCTAATAACCTTGCTCATTGCCTCAATCGCAGGAATAATAAAAATTAGAAAATTAAGAAACAAGAATTAATTTTATTCTCATACCCTCTATACTCCACTCTTTCGCATACCCTTTTTCCTCTCCCTCTTTGAGCTCTACACTTTGCGTCTCTCTCATTATGTAATCTTTGAATTCATTTATGGCTTTTTTAAGTTCTTCATCCCCAACATAGAATGTTCTTATCTTCTGCGCATACTGCAAATCCATCTCCTTGCGCATTGCCTGAATTCTTCTCACTATTTCCCTAGCTAAGCCCTCTAAGCGCAACTCCTCCGTTATATTCGTATCAAGGTAAACCGCCATAGGTAATCCTTCAACTTCTACTGCAAGTATGCCCTGGGCTGGCTTTTCCACAATGTTTATATCCTCCTCTTTAAGCACATATCCTGCAACTTCAATCCCCTGCTTTATTTTCTTAGCTATCTCCTCCGCTGGGAGCTTTTCAAGCTCTTTCAGGACTTTCTTCATATCACCCTTCAACTTTGGACCTAAAACCTTGTAATTTGGCTTAATCTCAATGCTTACCATTGAACCTGCTGAAGCTCTGATTTTTATATCCTTAACATTAATCTCTTCTTTTAGAACATCCAAAAACTTCTCTATAATGGGATGGAATTTCTCGTCAGCCACAATTGTCATAGAACCCAAGGGCTGTCTGAGCTTTATATTTGCCAACTGCCTAGCTCTTCTTCCTGCCTCTGCAATTCTTATGGCAACATTCATCTCCTCTTCCAACTTTTTATTCAAAAGCTCTTTGTGAATCTTAGGGTACTCTTCAAGATGCACGCTCTCCTTCTCTCCCCACAGATTGCTATACATATACTCTGCAAAGAATGGGGTAAAAGGTGCCATTAGCTTTGATAATTCCTTCAAAGCAAGGTAAAGGGAAGTATAAGCGGACATCTTGTCCTCATTAACCTCTTCTTTCCAGAAGCGGCGGCGTGAGCGCCTTAAATACCAGTTGCTGAGCTCATCTATGAAAACTTCAATTGCCTTTGTAGCTTTATGTATGTCAAAAGTGTCCAGATTCTTCCTAACTTCCCCTATAGTTGTATTCAAGCGCGAGAGAAGCCAGCTATCAAGCTCATTTTTAATCTCACCCAATTTATCAGGAGTAAAATTATCCAAGGATGCATTGTTCTTGAAGAACACATAAACATTCCAAAGGGTCATCAATGTCCTTTGTGCATATTCCCTCACCAAATTCTCTGAGAAGCGGCGGCTCTTCCAAACAGGAGTGGAATAGAAGTAGAAGCGAACTGCATCAGCTCCAACTTTATTCATTATATCCATTGGGTCTATCGCATTTCCCTTGCTCTTGCTCATCTTCTCTCCATCTTCATCCAAAATCAAGCCAAGGGTTAGAACATTCTTATAAGGCGCTTTATTGAAAACTACGGTGGAGATGGCCATAAGGGTATAGAACCATCCACGAGTTTGGTCCAATGCCTCTGTTATAAAATCAACTGGGAAAGAGCGCTCAAATTCTTCCTTGTTCTCATAGGGATAATGGAACTGGGCAAATGGGGCACTTCCAGAATCAAACCACACATCTATGAGATACGGCTCTCTTTTCATCTCCTTGCCACAAACTGGGCATTTTATCTTGAGCTCGTCCACATAGGGCCTGTGCAATTCAAAATGCTCTGGAATACTATCCGGCTCTGCATGCTTTAGCAAGTCCTCTTTGCCTTCAGGTATGAACACATGGCCATCTGGGCAAGTCCAAACTGGCAGAGGCGTGCCCCAATATCTATTACGAGATAGAGCCCAATCTTTCACCTCATCCAAGAAATTTCCAAAACGGCCGTGCTTTAGATGCTCTGGCTTCCAATTTACAGTTTCATTGTTCTTGATTAATTCCTCCCTCTTCTTGCTCATCTTTATGTACCAAGTATCTAGGGCATAATAGAGTAATGGAGTACCACAGCGCCAGCAATGTGGGTAGCTATGCTCTATCGTTTCCTTCTTGTATAGCTTGCCTTCCTTTTTTAGCCATTCAATTATGTGCTTATCTGCATCCTTAACAAACATTCCCTTCCACGGAGTATCTGTGAATTTGCCTTCCTCATTTACCGGCTTTATCAAAGGCACTCCTTCTCTCTTGCAAACATTGTAATCATCCTCGCCAAATGCTGGCGCTATATGTACTATGCCCGTACCATCTTCTGTGCTCACAAAATCAGCAGTGGTAACATAGAAAGCATCAAAATCCACTGGCACGAATGGAATAAGACGCTCGTATCTCTTACCCTTAAGCTGAGAGCCTTTGAGTTCTTTTAATATTTTTGCATCTCCCAAAACTTCTTTTAAACGAGCTTTTGCTATATAGTACCTTTCTCCATCCTTTTCAGCGAGAACATAATCTATATCCTCACCCACTGCCAATAAGAGATTTGAAGGCAATGTCCAAGGAGTTGTAGTCCAAACAAGAAAATAAGCATCCTCATCTTTAACTTTGAATTTTACATAAACAGATGGGTCTTTAACAATTTTATACCCTTGCGCTACCTCGTGGCTGCTTAGGGGAGTGCCGCATCTTGGACAATAGGGCACAACCTTGTAATCCTTAACTAGCAATCCTTGCTCGTACATCTTTTTCAAGGCCCACCAAACACTCTCAATGTAGTAATCTTCCATGGTCACATAGGCATTGTCCATATCTATCCAAAACCCAATGCGCTTGGTCATCTTGATCCATTCATCCCTGTACTTGAAAACACTTTCCCTGCAAAGCTTGTTGAATTCCTTTATCCCGAACTTTTCAATCTCTCTCTTTGAATTTATGCCCAATTTTTTCTCAACTTCTATTTCCACAGGCAAGCCATGGCAATCCCAGCCCCCAATCCATGGCTGAATATCGTATCCATTCATGGCTTTATAGCGAAGAATTATATCCTTAACTGAGCGAGTTAAAGCATGACCGATATGAGGCATACCATTAGCAGTGGGAGGACCTTCAAGAAAAATAAATCTCTCATTTCCTTTATTCTTCTCCCTTAACTTTTCAAATATTTTGCCCTCTTCCCATTTTCGCAATATTTCCTCTTCAACCTTTGGAAAATCAGCTATGCTCTTTATTTCCATGGGTGCGTGATTGAGGAAAACATTATAAATATTTCTCAAATTTCACTGATTTTCTAGGGTCTCAATTATCTGCACGCTTCTGCTCGCACCTATCCTCGTAGCCCCCCCTTCTATCATAGCTATGGCTTCCTTTGCATTGTGTATTCCACCAGCAGCTTTCACACCCATATCATTGCCCACCACACTGCGCATCAATTTAACATCCTCAACCTTCGCTCCTGCGCTGCCAAATCCTGTGGATGTTTTAACAAAATCCGCACCAGCTTTCTTGGCGAGCTCGCATGCCTTAACTTTCTCCTCATCGGTTAGGTAGCATGTCTCAATTATCACCTTCACCTTGGCACCCATTGGATGTACCGCTTCCACAACTTCTCTTATATCCCTCTCCACAACTTCATAATCTCCATCCTTCATAGCACCTATATTCATAACCATATCAATCTCATCGGCGCCATTGCGAACCGCCATTATCGCCTCTTGCACCTTTGTTTCCGTGAATGTTGCTCCTAAAGGAAATCCAACTACGGAAGCGATTTTTATATCCGTGCCCTCTAAAAACTCCTTAGCATCCTTAACCCTGTAGGGATTTACGCATACGGCATAGAACCCGTACTCCTTGGCCTCATCGCACAATTTTTTTATATCTTCCCTTGTGGCAAAGGCCTTTAGATTTGTATGGTCAATATATTTAGCAAGCTCCCCAGCGTTCATACTGCAAATACCGCATTTTAAGATTTAAATTTTTGCCAAAAAGGAATAATTTTTATTCAATTACCCCATACCATTTTTGTGCCTGATATAAGAGTCCTGCCCCCGAAAATCGTGGAAAAGATTGCTGCGGGAGAAGTAGTGGAGAGGCCTGCAAGTGTTGTTAAAGAGCTTGTAGAGAATAGCATAGATGCAGGGGCAAGCAAGATTGCAATATACATAGATGGGGGAGGGATAAAGAGAATTAGAGTTGTTGATAATGGCTGCGGAATGAGCGAGGAGGATGCTGTTCTTGCACTAAAAAGGCATGCAACGAGCAAGATAAAGAGCGAGGAGGATTTGAATAAAATAAGTACCTTGGGATTCAGAGGAGAAGCTTTGCCAAGCATTGCAGCAGTTTCAAAATTGACAATAATTACAAAGAGGAAAGAGGATCTTGTGGGAACAAAGATTTATGCCGAGGGAGGAGAGATAAAGAGCATTACCAGTATAGGTGCTCCAGCAGGCACTTCTGTACTTGTGGAAGAGCTATTCTATAACACTCCTGCAAGAAGAAAATTCTTAAAGGGAGAGAGAAGTGAATTTTTCCAAATATATTCAATTGTGGAAAAATATGCAATAATCTATGAGCGCATACATTTCAAGCTCGTTCATAATGGAAAGGAAGTTTTTAACTTACCTCCTTCAGAGCTAAAAGCGAGGATTGCAAAGCTCTGGGGCAAAGAGATTGCCGATGCGATGGTTGAAATAAAGAAGAAAAATAAAATGAAAATTCAAGGCCTTATAGCAAAGCCATATCAAGTTAGGAAAGATAAGAGCAAGTTATTAATTTTCGTGAATGGGAGGTATGTGAAAAGTAAGACAATAGAGGATGCAGTTTTAGAGGGATATGGCACCCTTCTATTCAGGGATTCATACCCAATTGCCATCTTGAAAATTCAAATTGAGCCAGAGGAGATTGATGTAAATGTCCATCCTGCCAAGCTATTTGTCAAGTTCAAGGATGAGAAAAGGGTAAAGAAAGAGATTGCAAATTTAATATGGAACTCTCTAACTAAAGAGGAAAATATCCCATCAAAAATAATGGCTAGGGAAGAAAAAATAGAGGAATTTAAGATTGAAAGAGGAAAGCAAATGGTTTTTGATGTTGAAGAGCCCAGCAAGATGAGGAAAATAGAGGATTTTATTCCTGCGATGAGAACCATGCCCATGGAAATTTTGGGGCAAGTGGATGATACTTATATAATTCTCAAATCTCCAGAGGGGTTGGTAATTGTGGACCAGCATGCTGCCCACGAACGCATTCGTTACGAGAGATTTTTGAAAGACATGAAAGATAAAAATATTCAAGAGCTCTTAGAGCCCATTGTGCTAAATTTAGATTATAAAGAGTACAAATTCTTGCTAGAGCAGAAAAATGAGTTGCGAAATTATGGGTTTATAATTGAAGATTTTGGTACAAATTCAATCGTGGTAAGGGGCATACCTCCCATACTCACCAAGAAGGATGCGGAGGATGCAATAAGGGAAATCACTCAACTAGGCACAAAATCAATAGATGAAAAGAGGGATGAACTCATAAAACTCATATCCTGCAAAGGAGCAATCAAGGCGCATCAAAAACTATCACAATTTGAGATGGAAAAGCTTGTATTGGAACTATTAAAATGCGAAAATCCATACACCTGCCCCCATGGAAGGCCCACAATGATAAAGATAAAGAATGAAGATTTAGAAAAAATGTTTAAAAGAAAAGAGTAAATTAATGCTTTATAAGCCTTAAGAGTATTGCCTTTTGCGCGTGCAATCTGTTTTCTGCCTCATCAAATACCACGCTGTTGCGGGAGTCAATCACATCATCTGTGACTTCATATCCCCTGTGCGCAGGTAAACAATGCATGAAAATGTAATTACTCTTTGCATGCCTAACTAATTCTTCATTTACCTGATAGGGCCTGAAAACTTTTAGGCGAATCTCTTTCTCAGCTTCATCTCCCATGCTTACCCATACATCTGTATAAACGATATCAGCATCCTTCACTGCTTCCACAGGATCATGGGTAATTACAATCTTTGCCCCTGTCTCGTTTGCTATCTTCCTTGCCTCTCCCACAATTTCCTTCTTCGGCTCGTAACCCTCAGGGCAAGCTATGTAGAAATCCATACCCACAATAGCAGCTCCAAGCATAAGAGAATGTGCCACATTGTTTCCATCACCCACATAGGCGAGCTTCAAGCCCCTAAATCCTCCCTTCTTCTCCTTTATGGTCATAAGATCAGCTACTATCTGACATGGATGCTCCAAATCATCCAAAGCGTTTATCACAGGCACTGATGCATTTTCAGCAAGCTCTACAACATTTTCATGCTTGTATGCACGATAAACTATTGCATCCACATACCTTGATAGAACCCTAGCTGTATCGGCTATTGTCTCACCACGGCCAAGCTGCATATCCCTAGGAGAGAGATAAAGCGCATGACCACCGAGCTGAGTCATACCCACTTCAAAAGAGACCCTTGTTCTAGTGCTTGGCTTCTCAAAAATCATAGCCATACTCTTGTCCTTCAATGGCTCGTATACTTCAACCATTCTCTGCCTTCTCTTCATCTCTAAGCCAAGGTCTATTATCTCTTCAAGTTCATCTTTAATGTCCACGATGGAAATTAGGTCCTTCTTCATTATGATCACCTCAAGAGCAAGGGTTATAACTCAAATGAGTATTTAAATTTAAGCATAATAAAAAGGTGCCAGGCACGCCGAGGTGGATGCCCAGAACCCGTCCCAGGGGCCCATACAGCCCCTCCGCCCCGCTACCCTCCGAGCGTCAACGGTCCACGGTACCGCTGCTCCCTTCCGGGCCTGGCGGGGTTTCCGTGGCAAAGCGCTGTGGAGCTTTCCTCCGAAAGCCCACAGCGCTCCCGCGACCCCGGAGGACAGGACTTCAACAGGGCTGCATGGTCTGAGACAGGCCTGGTTACACCGCCCTCGGCTGTCGCCCCCGCGTATAGACGCTTTCGGGTTACAGGGGACGCCTAACCCCCCGGCCTAGCCTGGCACCAAATCACGAAATCTCTACGGGTATTTTAAAGTTTCCTAGCACAAATATAAAATAAAAAAGCACATTCGCTACTATGCGCGTATGGATGTTCGCCAGTACGTTGCAAGTTGAGGATAATGCTCCAGTAGATAGCGATGACCTCACAATACTTTATAAAGAGTACTGCAAAATTGGAGACATAGAATATATGATTCCCTCAGTAAGCGTAAATATAGAGGATGTGAAAATTTCAAAGAGTGGGAATATTGGACTTAAAGAGCTTGAAGGAAAGGAGTATGAAATAACAGGCAAGGTGATAGATGGCTATTTCCACTTTGGATACTGCGATACAAATTCTATATACCTCGTAATAGATGTTGGTTTTCTCTTGAGGGTTTCAATAGATATGCCAAACAAACATCTAAAAATAAAAACAGACTATGGATACAGATGTGTGCCTCTGGTAATCACAGAAGAGGACAACCCGAGGATCATTAGAATTTCAAAGGGGGATTTCATCACATTAAAATCAAAAATAGAGGCCATGTGGACGGACATGTGGTGTGGTGCAGTTGATGTATCATTTAAGGGAAAAATAGTAGATAGAGAGATAATGAAAGACCACAGCATGTGGCTCTTAGTAGAAGTTTTGCCCCACGAAAAAGAGTATGAGTTGGATTCATACTCTTCAAGGAATCCCCTATCTCAGAGGCTAAGCGATGGAGATATAATAGTTGAGTACCCCTCCTCAAGAGATTATAAGTTTTAATCTTACAAATTATCCTCCGAAATTTTAATAAATTTTCTGCTACTTTGTTTAACATCCATAAAATCCCATCTTTTTAGAATGCCAAATAAATGCTAAAATTTTATCGTGTTAACATGCTTTTCTCAAGTTTTATGCCTTTTACCATGTGTTTTACCAAAAATAAAATATATGGATTATCACATTACATCATGTTAAACAATTGTTAAACGTGAGAGATATGATTGTAGGAGCAAGAATTCCAGATGAGCTAAAGATAAAAATTGAAGACCTATGCGAAAAGGAGGGAAAAACGATATCAGAGCTAATTAGAGAGCTTATTGA
>WAPW01000054.1 GCA_015520565.1 Candidatus Aciduliprofundum sp.
ATGGATGCAGACACAGCTGAAAGAGTTATAGTGGATAATGTGAAAGAGGTTTATCCCGGTATATTTGTAACAGGTATGGCTGCCAATGCGGTATTTGGCTCTCCAAGAATGGGGCCCATTTTTGGAGGGATGCTTTTAAGCGGAAAGAAGGTTGCGGGTGAGATAATAAAGAGATTCTCCTAAGCGTGATTTAATCTATCTAAAACTTTTTATATGTAGAATTTCATACACATTTAGGGTGATGCTTGATGAAGTCTCTCATTAAGGAAGCTTTGGCTAGGGCTGAAGTGAAAGCTGAGGAGCCACAGAATGTAGTTATTGAAACTCAGGAGGATAAAGAGCTTGAAGAGATGCTTAAAAGTTTGAAAACGAATATCAAGATTGTTGGTTGTGGTGGTGGAGGAAGTAACACGATTAATCGCATTATGGAAGAGGGTATATATGGAAATGTTGAGCTTATAGCTGCAAACACAGATGCCCAACATTTGCTAATCACGAAGGCACACCGCAAGATTTTGTTGGGAAAGAGAGTAACAAGAGGTCTAGGTGCAGGAGCATTGCCCCAGATGGGTATGGAAGCGGCTAGGGAAGTTGAAGATAAGATAAGGGATGTGCTCCAAGGGGCAGATATGGTATTTATAACCTGTGGTTTAGGAGGAGGTACAGGTACAGGTAGCGCACCCATTATTGCTCAGATTGCCAAAGAATTAGGTGCTTTAACTATCGCAATATGCTCGCTCCCATTCAAAGCTGAGGGAAGAATGAGAGAGGAAAATGCAGAATGGGGCTTGGATAAATTAAGGGAGACTGCTGATACCGTCATTACCATTCCCAATGATAAACTATTAGAGCTCGTTCCACGATTGCCCTTAAATCAAGCATTTAAATTTGCAGATGAGGTCCTAATGCGAGCCATAAAGGGCTTGACAGAGATGATTACTAAGCCTGGATTAGTTAATTTGGATTTCAATGACCTCAAGACCGTTATGAAAGGCGGAGGAGTGGCAATGATAGGTCTTGGGGAGAGCGAAGGAGCAGGAGAAGAAAGAGCTCTGGAAGCTTTGGAGGATGCAATTAATTCTCCTCTATTGGAGGTTGATATCTCAACAGCCACAGGAGTGCTTGTGAATGTGGTTGGCTCGCCTGATATGACAATAAGTGAGGCAGAGAGAGCTGTAGATGAATTGCATAAGAAAGTTGCAAAGAATGCTAGAATAATCTGGGGATGTGCCATAGATCCAACCTATGAGCGCCGCATATCTGTGCTCGTGGTTGCCACGGGAGTTAAGAGCAAGCAAATATTAGGAAAGGTAACTGAAGAAGAGTTAAGAAAGCAGTACGGTGTAGATGTCATTCGCTGAAATCGTTAAAGAGAGAGAACAATTACTACAAGGAATTAAAGCTCTTCAAATCGCCTTTTTAATTGAAATTATATTTGGGATAATAGCCGTTCCCTATTCCATTTTTAAGCTTTTTACCTTCTTTTACTTGGGTCATATTCAACATATAGTAATTCAATGGAGACCATATTTTATCATAAATTCAATTATCTCTATAACAGGGGGAATAATAATTTTTTATTTCCTTTACAAGGGGTTTGAAAAAGTTAAAGATCGTATTTCAGGTACATCAATTGGCATCTGGGGCGCCATTTTATATTTTAATAGCCATTATTCTCTCATTTATTCTATCAGTTTTTTTAATGTTCTACACTCCCCATTTTATGGGAGATACTGAAATGAAAAATATGATTCAGATAAGTATAACTAGCTTTACAACCGAAATTATAGGGCTAATCGGCGGAATCTTGATAGCCATTGCCCTCTATCGCATAGGAGAGAAATATAACGAAAGTTTGGTCACCGCTGGTGGAATTCTCTATATCTTTCTTGCTTGGATTGCCGCCATACTCCTCTTCATAGGTTTAAAAAATGTAGAAAAAAAGTTCGTAGAGGTAAGGCACACATTTTACTCCCACCGCCACCATCTTTTTGATTTTGTTGATTTGCCTATTCTTATAAGAGCAAAGATAAGAAAATTTTTAAATAACATCTCTCTTTTTTCACCTCGGTGATGATTTATGTGGAATGGACCCCTTAAAAAAATTGACTCTTTTCGCTGGGAGATACCTAAGAGCTACAAGCAGGGGATGCGTGTTCCGGGAATGATATTTGCATCAGAGCATATGATTGAGCAGATAAAGAAGGATAACGCACCTGAGCAGGTTGCCAATGTTGCTACTCTTCCAGGAATTATTAAAGCGAGTATGGCCATGCCTGACATACATTGGGGTTATGGCTTTCCCATTGGAGGTGTGGCTGCTTTTGATGGCGAGGAGGGGATAATCTCTCCCGGAGGTGTGGGTTATGATATAAATTGTGGAGTTAGATTATTAACAACAAATTTGGACGAAAAGGATGTAAGGCCCAAGTTAAAAGAGCTCGTTGATAATATGTTTATGAATGTTCCTTCAGGTGTTGGTGAAAAAGGTAAGTTAAGGTTGAATTTTGGAGAATTAAATAAGGTTCTTGATTTTGGAGCTAAATGGGCTGTTGAGAATGGCTATGGTTGGGAAGAGGATTTGGAAAGATTAGAGGAGGGGGGAAGCATTAAATTTGCAGATCATACAAAGGTTAGTGAGAAAGCGAAAAAGAGAGGTGCACCACAGCTTGGCACCTTGGGTGCGGGGAATCATTTCTTGGAAGTACAGACAGTTGAGAAAATTTTCTTGCCTGATGTAGCCAAGAAATTTGGAATTACCCACGAAGGGCAAATTACCGTGATGATTCATACTGGCTCTAGGGGCCTCGGGCATCAAGTTGCCAGCGATTACATAAGAGTTATGGAGCAAGCTTCAAGGAAGTATGGGATAAAATTGGTAGATCCCCAGTTAGCATGCGCACCCGTAAAAAGCAAAGAGGCAGAAGATTACTTCAAAGCTATGAGCGCAGCAGCGAATTTTGGATTCACTAATAGGCAATTAATAACCCATTGGGTGCGCGAGTCCTTCGGCAAAGTATTCGGTGAGGACCCTGAGGATTTGGGTATGCATCTTGTATATGGAGTCGCCCATAATATTGCAAAATTGGAAGAGCACATAGTTGATGGAAAGAGAATGAAGGTCTATGTGCATAGAAAAGGTGCTACAAGGGCATTTGCGGCAGGAAGGCAAGAATTATCGCAATTATACAGAGATGTGGGCCAGCCTGTTCTCATTCCAGGTGATATGGGCACCGGCTCTTATGTGCTCGTGGGCACACAGAAAGCAATGGAAGAGACCTTTGGCTCAACATGCCATGGCGCTGGTCGCGTTATGAGCAGGCATGCTGCATTGCGCAAATTTAGGGGAGAGGAAGTAAAGAGAGAATTGTGGGAGAAGAAACACATATATGTGAGAAGCGCAAGCAATCGCGTAGCAGCGGAAGAAGCGCCAGATGCTTACAAGGATGTCAACGAAGTAGTTCGTGCCGTGGAAGGTGCGGGAATATCTCGCATAGTTGCTAAGATGATGCCATTGGGCGTTGTAAAGGGCTAACCCAAATTTTTTTTATATTTCACAACGATTAACCTCTATGGTTGAAGCAGGTACGCATGAAAAAGGCGATGTTTTTGTGAGCATAGAAGATGGAAAGAGAGAAGTTATCATCAAGAGCAAGCTTGAGAGATTGTATGGAGAAGCTATAAGGGATACGGTGGAAGAATTAACGAGGGAAATTGAGGCAAAGATAATCGTTGAAGATTCTGGAGCTTTAGATTGGGTTCTTCGTGCCAGATTGGAGGCAGCCATAAGAAAGTATAGGGGTGAGAAGATATGAAGCTGAGAAGAACTCGTTTATATATCCCGGGGAATAATCCACATCTAGTGGAGAATGCAGGATTGTATGGAGCTGATGTTGTAATTCTTGACTTGGAGGATTCTGTGCCAATTACTCAAAAATTTGATGCAAGGATATTGGTTAAATACTCTCTGCAGAATGTTGATTTTGGAAAGAGCGAGAAATGGGTGAGGATAAACGGAATTAACACGCCATATTGGAAAAAGGATATAGAGGAGATATTGCCATATTGCGATGTAATAAACCTTCCCAAGGTTGAGAGTTTGGATGATGTTGATACTGCTGATGAAGAGATGAGCTTGATTGAGGATGAAAATGGAATTGAACCAAGGAAACTTGTGCCAATTATTGAGACTGTCAGGGGATTAAAGAATGCAAGGGAAATTGCTACTCATCCCCGTGTCGTTGCTCTCGCTTGGGGAGGTGAGGATTTAACCGCCGATTTAGGAATTCCGAGGAAAAAGGCACTAATTCTTGATTATGTTCGTGCCGAGATAGTTCTAGCTGCCAAGGCGGAAAAGAAGCAAGCTTTGGACACTGTTTTTAGCGATGTGCGAAATATGGATACTCTATACCAATATGCTCAGCGTGCCAGATACATGGGTTTTGATGGAATAGGGGTAATACATCCAAATCAAATTGAAGTGGTGCATAGGGCTTTTAGGCCTACAGAGGATGAAATAGAAGAGGCAAGGAAGATAATTAAGGCAGCTAAGGAAGCCGAGAGAGAAGGTAAAGCTGTAATATCTCTAAATGGGAGAATGATAGACCCTCCCGTTGTTGAAAGAGCACGAAAAATTTTAGCTCTTGCGGAGGTGGATTAAATGCCAATAAATGCAGTGGGTCGTGAAGTGCCAAGCGAGATAAACGGGCAGAGGTTCAAGCCATTTGCAGGAGATTTGAAAACTCCTCCTGAGGGAAGGCGTGCGGGCTCCCTTATAAGGATGGCTCCGAGAGGCAGGAGCAAAGTAGTAAAATCCTTGGAAGAAGTCATAAAAAAAATTGGGCTTGAGGATGGAATGACAGTGAGCTTCCACCATCATCTTCGCAATGGAGATTTTGTTGTTAATATGGTAATGGAAACTATAAGGAAGATAGGAATAAAGGATATTCGCGTATTTCCAACTGCATTATTTCCAGTACATGAGCCCTTAGTGCCAATGCTTACAGATGGAACCATAAGGAGAATAGAGGGAAGTATGAATGGCCCCTTAGGAGAGGCAACGAGTTATGGTGCTATGCGTGAAACGGCAGTGCTACGCTCTCATAGTGGAAGAGTGCGAGCGGTAGAGAGTGGAGAAGTGCATATTGATGTTGCTTTCATAGCTGCTCCAACTGCAGACCCTTACGGAAATTTAAATGGTGTGGATGGCCCATCAGCCTGTGGTCCCTTGGCATATGCGATGGTGGATGCTTACCATGCAGACCATACTGTTGCAATAACCGATCACCTCGTGCCCTATCCTGCACACCCAATAAGCATATTCCAGCATCAGATTGACTATGTAGTGCCCGTGGATAAAATCGGAGACCCACAAGGAATAATGTCAGGCACGCTTCGCATCACAACCTCTCCTTCAAGATTGAAAATTGCAAGATATGCTTTAGAAGTCATAGATAGAGTAGCTTTGAAAGACGGCTTTTCTTTCCAGGCAGGGGCAGGAGGAATTTCTTTGGCAGTTACAAAATTCCTTGGAGATTTGATGCGCAAAAAGGGAATAAGAGCTTCTTTCATCAATGGGGGAGTTACAAAGTATGTGGTAGATATGCTCCATGAAGGTCTCGTGGATGTTGTTTTTGACGGACAGGCCTTTGATTTAGATGCAGTGAAATCTCTTAAGGAGGATAAGAATCATATAGAAACACCCCTTGCAATGTACGGCAATCCCTATTCTTCTGGCGGAATTGTAAATATGCTTGATGTTGGAGTTCTTGGAGCTACCGAAGTAGATATAGATTTCAATGTGAATGTGAATACCCACAGCGATGGCTTGCTTCTCCATGGCATTGGAGGACATCAGGAAGTTGCAGCTGGCTCTGCTCTAACAATAATCACAGTGCCCCTTTATAGATATCGTGTTCCTGTGATTCGTGAGAAAGTGACCACAGTTACTACTCCGGGCGAGGTTGTGGATGTTGTTGTTACAGAGCATGGCATAGCGATAAATCCAAAAAGGGATGATATAATTGAGGCAATGCGTGGTTCTAAAGTTCCAATTTGGGATATACAGGATTTGCAGAAGAAAGCATATCAAATTTGTGGTAAGCCACAGGAGCCAAAGACCATGGATGACATAATAGCAGCCATACTCTGGCGTGATGGAACGATTATTGATGTTGTTTACAAAGTCAAAAAATAATTTTCTATTTTTTAAATAAATTAGGTAAAATGGTGACAGCGAACCGTGCTTCCCGGGAGCTCGCGCATCCCAGTACGCACACGGTACGCAGGCGGGCTTAACTGCCGGGTTCGGAATGAGACCGGGTGTTTCCCCGCCGCTATGACCGTCACCAGAACCCTGTATTATAGATGCATATTTAATCCTTTCGCTTATATGAGACCCACATTCTCAAGCTCTTTTTTGAGCTTCTTTATTGCCTCTACGATTTCCTCTTTCTTCTTAGCTCCTGTGCATACCACTTTGCCTGAGCCGAAGAGGAGAAGTACAACTTTGGGCTCATCTATGCGGTACACAAGCCCTGGAAACTGCTCTGGCTCATATTCAACATTTTCAAGTCCAAGAGACATTGCTATGTCCGTTAAATTCAACTCAACTCCCAAATCGTACACAGCTACAATGTTCTGCACAACGATTTTTGGATTATCATAAACTTCAATGCCAGCAGCTTTTAATTTATCTACTAGAATTTTTATGGTTTTCTCAACTTTCTCAATATCCTTCGCTCCAGTGCAATTAACCTTTCCACTTCTGAAAATTAGAACGGCAGTTTTTGGCTCAGGAAGCCTGTAAATCAAGCCAGGAAACTGCTCAGGCTCATACTCAGCACCATCCAAGGCAAGGGCAATTTTGCTCAAATCCAGCTTATCTGCAAGGGATGTAGAAGCCACTATATTTTCTATCTGAACCTTTTCCATCTCATCTTCCATTTAAATCACCTTTAAATAGGGTTATGGGCAGGTTATATATAAACACTTCACAAAAATCATATTACCCCATGTATTTATCTTTAGAGAAAACTATTTCCCCTTTCCTTCATCCACTTTAAGATTCTTTTAGAATGATGCACTTTTCTCAGGAACCACCAGCGAGTTCCTTAGGAAGAGACACCTACGGCTAAGCCTTCTTGCAGAAGGCAAGCTCGCAACTAAATCGTTGCTCATTTCTCTCCACTCTCTTCCCTTTTAAAAAATCTATTTTAGGGTGAAGCCCTTTTTTAAAGGACTCTAAGAAAAGGGTTCAGTGCGGGGGCTGGGATTTGAACCCAGGAACCCCTACGGGACTGGCCCCTCAAGCCAGCGCCTTTGGCCAAGCTCGACAACCCCCGCTCTCTTGGGA
>WAPW01000055.1 GCA_015520565.1 Candidatus Aciduliprofundum sp.
GCCATGGGCCATATAATGCTCGGGAGTGTAGTTTGATAAATCTGTCATCTCTGAAAGGATTAGCACTGTGATTTTCAAATCTTTCAAACTTCTAAAGAACCTTGCAATTTCTTTGTTTTCATCCTCTGCGCTTTTTTCCCCATACTTTAAGATTAAAACCGAATCTATAACCAACCTCTTTATTCCTTTGGCTTTCACAATTGCATATATCCTTCTAAACACTTCTTGGGCGTATGCACTCTTTATACTATTTGGAGATTTCACACCATTCAAATTTTGAATGCTTAATGGTCCCATATCTACAAATAGGATGTGGCCTGATAATGCGTACCTCTTCAAGCTCAAATTGAATGTGGACATATCCTCAATTATAGTTTTTGGATCTTCAGTTAAAGATACAAAGAGCCCACGCTCACCCTCCTTTGCACCTTGTAGGAGAAATTGTATGCCAAATGTGGTTTTTCCAGAGCCAGGGGGCCCTGCTATGATATAAACTCTCTGGGCAACTAAACCACCTTGAATCAACTCATCAAATCCAGGTATTCCAGTTCTAATTCGCATCATAAACTCATCTTTCTTGCCTATATAAGGTTTGTGCAGTGATTATTAAAAATGAAAATGGGAAAATTATTCTTTCAGCTCTTCAAGCCTCTTTTTTATCTCCTTTAATCTCCTCTCAATGTACTCTTTTTCTTCTTCAAGCATTCTTAGCTCTTCCTCTTTACTCATTGGCTGATATGGCTGTGGTGGCGGAAATGCCCTTGGTGGCTCTGGATGAATCTTTCCAGATTTAACTGCCTCAATAGCATCTCTAATCGTACCTTGGAAAGAATTTATAATTTGCACACCCGCTTGCTCTAGCACCATTGAAGCATTTGGCCCGGCAATTCCTGCAGTTATGAGCATTTGAACTCCTAAATTTGCAATTTGCTCTGCTGCTTGCACACCTGCACCTCTTGCATACATCGCTGATGCATTGGGCACAAATTCCAATTTATCTGTGGCAGTGTCGTATACTGCATAGTATGCACATCTTCCAAAAATAGGAGAGATGGGAGAGTTTTCATCGGGCACATCGGCTGTTATAGCTACACGCATTTCATTCACCTTTTATTTCCTTTATTCTTCTCTCAATATCTTTCAATCTATCCTCTAGGAACCTTGCTTCATTTTCCAGCATGGTTTTCTCGTCCATTGGGTATCCATAGGGCTGATAGGGTTGAGGTGCATAGGGTGGATATTGGTAATAGCTGGGATACATCCCATAAGGATAGCTCCATCTCCAGCCCCTAGGTAAGCCAGTCCAAGGGCAATAACCTAGGGTAGCACCGTATCCTCTACCCATGCCAAATCCACGACCAAATCCTCTTCCCCATCTTCTTCCTCTTCCACGACCCCAACCGAAGCCGGGACCATAGGGATAATATCCATACATTTCACATCACCTCCATACATGCATTCTTCTCCAATTAAACCTTCCTCTTAGGAACTCCCTAAGCAAGATTAGGGCAACTAGGGCTATTACATATCCTGCAGCCACTAGGAATAGAGATATGAGCAAGTATATGATTCCAGCGATTATTGCTATGTCTATCAAACTGTATATGCTTAGTGCTGATCCCCTATAGCTTCTGCCATATCCGTAGCGGGGCATTTACCATCTCCCTCTTCTCTTCCATCTCCTTCCATAGCCCCTTCTTGGGCCGTATCCATATTGCCTCTCGTATCTCGCTCCAAAGAGTCGCTCAAAGAACCCTGTAAATGTGTTTCTTCCATAATATCTAGCGTAATCTCTGTAAGCTGTGTATCTCCTAGCTCTTCTACCATCCGGTCCTGTACAATCTCCATAGGGCATGGTAATCACTAAATTACACAAATGCGATTTAATATTTAAATTTTTTGCACAAGAGCGATTATTTAAATTTAATTGATATCCCTGCATCTTCTAGTATCTTCTTGCTATCTTCACCTATATTTTTTGTATGAACTTCATCTATACCTTGCTCTATCAAAAAAAGTGCAGCTTTAACTCCTCTCTTCTTCTCAAGATTTGCACCTGGATTTTTTATTGTTTTCATTAATATTCTGTTGTCATTTTCAACCTGATATATATCAAAATAAGGAGCAGAGCCGAAGGTGGGACTGGGAGAATGATCTTTATTTACTGGCATTGCTATAATTTTTCTACTCTTTGTGGGCGGCTCAACATGAACAAATGCATGGTCAACCTGTTTTATCGTCATTATCCTCTTTTCCACTTCGGAAGCAATCTCATGTGCCTGTTTTACATTTAAATTTTCAGGTACAGAAATCTCAACTTCGACCATAATGAACGGTCCAGAGCGCCTTGTGTAAATTTTCTTTACCTCCCTAACCCTTGGAGTTGAGAGAATAATTTTTCTTATTTTTTCTATATCTTCTTTAGGCAATCCTGCATCCATGAGTGATAGTACAGAATCACGGATGCTCTGATACCCTGCATGGATAACCAGAATTGCTATTAGAAATCCCACAATGCCACCAATCCAAGGATAACCCATACTGGAGCCGAAAAATCCTATGAACACAGCGATAGATGAAAATATATCCATTTTTGTCTCTCTTGCATTTGCCATAAGAGCTTGAGAGTTGGAAATCTTTGCAGCTTTTAGCTGGTATATGTATAAGATATATGAAATGAGAACAAAAATTGCTGTGAGGGTTAAACCTACTATTGAATGCTCTACTGTGTGTTTACTTGAAAGGGTAAATATACTTTTTCTGATTATTTCATAGGCAAGTAAGAAAATGAAAATGCTAGCGATAAATGCAGCCATATTTTCAGCTTTATAGTACCCATATGGAAATTTCTCGTTTCTTGGTCTATGGGCTATTTTCAAACCAATCCATGCAGCGGATATTGGAATTAAATCCGCAAAACTGTGGTAAGAATCTGCAAGTATGGATATAGAATTGGTGTAATATGCAACTGAAAATTTCAAAATGGCTAATATTAAGGTTACAATGGCTACATTTCTGGCCACATGTGCTCCATACTCAAGTATATTATTTTCAACCATTTATTACTCAAATGAGATTTAATATTTAAAGTTTTCTCACATATGATCCTTATTTTCCAATGCATAAATTATTCTCTTCATAACGCCCATCATGCTATGGTACTCCCATTTTGTGAGCATTGCCCTGCCAATTATTCGGCGAAACATAACCTCCGTGTTTTTCCTCTTATGCTCTGGAAAGTTTATAAGTCCTAAAAGCTCAGAAAATCTATCGTTTAGGAGATTAACTTCAAACTCTTCTGCCAATGGCATACCTTCTTCCTCTCTCTTTGCCATGAAAATTTCATAGAGAATTATGGCTGCAGCATGAGTTATATTCATAATCGGATATTCCTCACTTGTGGGAATAGTAATTAAAGAATCGCATTTTTCAATCTCCTCATTGTAAAGGCCATAGTTCTCTCGGCCAAACACTATTCCTATATCTCCCGAAAAATCCCAAACCTTCTGGGCAAATTCCCTGGGTGTTAGTGCAATCCTCTTGAATTTTTTGGGTGATTTCGTGCTCACTCCGCTTGTGGCAACTAGGTAATCAATGGAATTTCTAACCTCTTCAAAATTTTTCAATATTTTTGCATTCTCAATTATATATCTCGCATGCTTTGAAAAGCGATAGGCATCCTCATCAATCTCTGGAGGATTCACAAGAATTAAATTTTTGAATCCAAAATTGGCCATGGTGCGGGCTAAGAACCCTATATTTCCTGTGAATTGTGGCTCAACGAATACTATATGAATTTGCATAAGTTCCACATGGGGCAAGAGCAAATATACTTTTCACAAATTCTTTATATCTTTAATTCATCGCCCTTTTATGCTCTCTTGGGAAATCATGCGCAATGTGGAGGAAGTTATAACTCTTGAGGAATTTGAAAATGCTCTAAAGGGGACACCAAAGGGGTATGTAGGTCTTGAGCCCTCTGGGAGAGTGCATCTTGGCACGGGCCTAATTATAGGAAACAAGGTCAAGGATTTGCTAAACAATGGAGTGGATATGATTGTGTTTTTGGCGGACTGGCATGCCATGATTAACGATAAATTTGGTGGAGATATTGAGAAGATTAGATTGGCAGGAGAGTATATGAAGGGGGTTTTCTCAGCTCTGGGTATCAAGCCAAGGTACATATGGGCAGATGAGTTAGTTAGCAAAAAAGAGTACTGGGAGAAGGTTATTAGGGTGGCAAAGAAGACCACATTGAAGAGGGTTAAGAGAGCAATGACAATCATGGGCCGCAAGGAGGATGAAGCAGAGCTGGATTCTTCCAAAATTATCTATCCCTTTATGCAGGTGTCTGATATTTTTGATATGGATCTTGATATTGCTCTTGGAGGCATGGACCAGAGGCACGCGCATATGTTAGCTAGGGACTTAGCTGATAAACTTGGCTACAAGAAGCCAGTGGCAATTCACACTGTTCTTCTTGCAAGCTTGAAAGGTGCGGGTAGAATGGATCCTGCTGAGGCTAAGATGAGCAAGAGCAAGGAGGGAAGTGCCATATTCGTGGAGGATAGCGAAGGGGATATAAGGAGGAAGATGAAGAAAGCATTTTGCCCGCCAGAAGCTGAGGGTAATCCAGTTTTGCAGATTGCCAAGCATGTGCTCTTTGCCTATTATGTTGATAAGCTTGTAATACCCCGCCCTGAAAAGTGGGGTGGAGATTTGATTATAAACTCCTATGAAGAGCTTGAAAATATATATGCAAAGGGAGAGCTTCATCCCATGGATTTAAAGAATGCAGTTGCTGATGAGTTAATAAGAATTTTAAAGCCCATTCGCGAATATGTTGAGAAGAATGATGATATTCCAAGAGCTTTGGGGTGGATAAAATGAATATTGAGGAGCACATTCCTGTGGAGGATATACAAATTCGTGAGGGTATGACTGCCGGAGAATTGATGGACGAGCTTTACAGCTCAGGTGGATTTGTAGCAAAGCATCTTGCAGTGGCGGAGAAGATTCTATTAAGAATGTTCAAAGAAGAAAATACAACTTTTCTATCTTTTCCAGCTTGCATAATTGCCACTGGCACGAGGGGAGTTATAAAAGAATTGGTTAAAAGAAAGCTGGTGGATGTTATTATTACAACTTGTGGCACTCTTGACCACGACATTGCAAGAAGTTTCAAAAATTATTACCATGGCTCTTTTCTTATGGATGATGCCGCTTTGCATAGGGAAGGAGTGAATCGCCTTGGAAATGTTCTGGTTCCAAATGAATCGTACGGAGTGGTAATGGAGAATTTTATGATGCCCATACTTGAGGAGATTTACAAGGAGAAGAAAGAATGGGGAGGAAGAGAAATAATTGATGAGTTTGCGAAGAGAATGAACAATGAGGACTCAATTCTATATTGGGCTTACAAGAATAAAATTCCAATTTATGTGCCTGGCATAACTGATGGCTCCTTTGGCTCTCAATTATGGTCATTTAGAGAGATGCATCCAGATTTTCGTGTGGATATATTAAAGGACGAGCACGAGCTTGCCGATATAATATTTGATGCGAAGAAGACGGGAGCATTAATGATTGGTGGAGGAATAAGCAAGCACCACACGATTTGGTGGAATCAGTTTCGCGATGGCTTAGATTATGCTGTCTATATCACCACAGCAGTTGAATGGGACGGCTCACTCAGCGGTGCGAGAGTGAGAGAAGCGGTTTCTTGGGGCAAAGTACGGGAGGATGCAAAATATGTTACTGTTGAAGGAGATGCAACAGTGCTGCTTCCCCTCTTGATTGCCAGTGTTGTGGAAAAATTGAGCTGAAAAATTAATATAAATCGCTGCTTTTCCCCTGCTATGAAAGTAGTACTTGCAGTTGGAGGCAATGCTCTTTTAAGGCCCGGAGATAAAGGTACTGCTGAAGAGCAAATGCTTCGTGCTAGGCAAACTGCCGAGAATATTTATCCTCTATTTCAAAAATTCAAGGTTGTTGTTACTCATGGCAATGGCCCCCAAGTTGGTGCCATTTTATTGCAGAATGAGACAGCTAAGGATATAGTTCCACCAATGCCCCTTGATATATGCGGTGCCATGAGCCAAGGTGAGATAGGGTATATGCTTGAGCAGAGTTTTCAGAATGTTTTGGAGGAAAAGGGTATAGAGAAGGAGATTGTAACTGTGCTTACAAGAGTTATCGTGGATGAGAAAGACCCTGCTTTTGAGAATCCCACAAAGCCCATTGGCCCATTCTACACCGAGGAAGAGGCAAAGAGATTGGCCAAGGAGAAGGGCTGGCATGTTATTGAAGATTCTGGCCGAGGATGGAGACGAGTTGTACCATCCCCCATGCCCTTGGAAATAGTGGAGAAGGATGTAATAGCTGAGCTCTTAGAGAAGGGATTTGTTGCCATAGCTGTGGGTGGTGGAGGAATACCAGTGATAAGGAGAGGTAAGAAGCTTGTGGGCGTAGAAGGTGTCATAGATAAAGACCTTGCCTCTGCAGTCCTTGCAAGGGATATAAGAGCGGATAGATTGATAATCCTAACAAGCGTGGAGAAAGTGTACCTGAATTTTGGAAAGCCAGAGCAGAAAGGAATAGATAATATGAGCGTGCAGGAAGCGAAGAAGTATATGGAAGAAGGGCATTTCAAGAAGGGAAGTATGTATCCAAAGATTCTCGCATCCACAATTTACCTTGAGAATGGTGGAAAGGAAGTGCTCATAACCTCTCCAGAGAGAATTCAGGACGCTCTTGATGGCAACACAGGTACTTGGATTTACCCATAAAATTTTTTATCCGTATACATATTCTGCATTCGTGAGAATTAATGATTTGGATTTGAAGAAATGGAAAAATTATGATGAGATTATAACGGACTCTCTTTGGCTCTTTCCATCAAGGGATAATACGGGAATGCATACTCCCGAGTACCATGGCAATTTCATCCCTCAAATTCCCCGCCAAGCTATGCTAAGATTCACAAAGCGTGGAGAATGGGTTCTGGATACCTTTGCAGGCCTAGGAACAACATTAATTGAGGCAAAGCGTCTTGGAAGAAATGCAGTTGGAATTGAGATTGATGAGAATATTGCAAAAAGGGCTAGAGAGCTTGTTGATTTGGAAGAGAATCCCTATAATGTGCATACAGAAATAATTGTTGGTGATTCCACAATGGAGGAAGTGTATGAGTATCTCCAAAATTTTCAGATGGTAATAATGCATCCTCCTTATTGGGATATAATCAAATTCTCTAAAAATAAGGATGATTTGTCAAACTCTCAAACTCTCAATGAATTTTTGGAAAGATTTGAGCGTGTTGTTTCCCTTGCATCTCAGCATCTTGATGAAGGCAGATACCTTGTCCTCGTAATAGGGGATAAGTACACCAAGGGTGAGTGGATACCCCTTGGATTTTATTGCATGAATTCGGTAATGAAGAATGGGTTCAAGCTCAAAAGCATAGTTGTGAAGAACATAGAGGAGAACAGGGGAAAGAGGGGGCAGTATGCGCTGTGGCGCTATCGTGCCTTGAAGGATGGATATTACATTTTCAAGCATGAGTATGTCATGTTCTTCGTTAAAAATTCATAAAATTGAAATATTAAAGTTTCTTTACTTTTGGAAATGTTTGTTTGGGCATACATCATACTGGTGGCGTTGGTAAGTTTCGTTATTGGGGCCAATAACTCAGCGAATAGTGTTGGGACTCTCTATGGCTCAAATATAGCTACATATTATAAAGCTGCAGTTATATCTGGCCTTTTTGTGATGCTTGGGGTTATTTTAGAGGGCTGGAAAATGAGTGGGGCCATCGGTGGAGGTATAGTTATAGGGAGCCTTACTGTATTTATGTCCTTCGTTATTCTTCTAACCACTTTGATTCTTTTATTCATTTTTACCTATATTTCTATGCCCTTATCTGCCTCGCAGATTATGGTTGGAGCAGTTATAGGAGTTGCCATTTTCTCAGGCATTTTGATAAATTCATCCTTCTTATCTTTGGTTGTAATTTCTTGGCTTCTTACATTTCTTGCAGGTATGTTTTTCGCCTACCTAATTTATCATCTTTTGTTTAAAATCCTAAAGGGTCTGCGTTTATTCTCTTTAAGTAAATTCTATACCGTATCACTCTATATAGGAGCTGCTTTTATAGCTTATACTCTTGGAGCAAATACCATAGGGCTTATAGCTTCTTTGATTCCAAATTACTATGTGTATATAATTGCAGGCATAGCCGCTTTTCTAGGCACCATTTTGCTAGGCAAGAGGACTGTTAGAACTGTGGGGAAGAATATAACATATTTGGACCCGCCTAGAGCATTTGCAGCTCTGCTAGGAGGAGCTTTAATAGTGGAGCTTTTCACCCAATTACATCTTCCTGTATCCATGACTCAGGCGGTTATAGGTGGAATTATAGGTACTGGATTTGTAAAAGGATACAGGGAAATAAATAAGAACACTATAAAAAATCTCATACTCTCTTGGGCACTTGCACCTTTGGTGGCATTAGGTGTATCTTACTTGATTATGGGTGCATTTTTGCAGTTATAAGGATTATAACATCAGAGGCATCTTCGGCCTTATCGCTTATTGCATCAATCCAAAGAATCATCTTTTCAAGCTGAAGGATGGAGAGCACATCTATACTATTCTCCTCGCCATATAATTTCCGCAAGAGCTCTAATTTAAGCTCATCAGCTTGGCTCTCGTAGTTTTCAACTTCATGGGCCTTCTCTACTGCTTTATGGGCATCATCAAGAAGTGCTATGGCCGATTCACACATAGTTTTCACGCTTTGCTGTGTTACTTTTAAATAATCCATAATTTTGCTGTTTTTTAGGAATTCTATGGCTTCTTTGGATGGTTTTCTTAAACCAATTATCCTACTAACTTGCTGAATTTTATCAATTACCTTATCTATTTGCTCGGAGAGATTTATGAATGTCATTCTATCTGCAGGGAATAATAAGCCCTCAGAGAAAAGGTACTCATTTTTTCTTCTTAAAGCATCTCCCACTCTCTCTTTTTCATATATTTCCCTCTCTAATTTTTCCATTTCTTCCCAGTCATCATTTAGAAGAGCTTGCACTTCCTTTATAAAAAGCTCCATGCATTCAAGGGCCACAGAAGCGTGTTTCCTATAATTTTCGATTGCCTCCTTCTCCTTTTTAGATTTAAACATTTTAGAGCCACCGCCGGGAATCGAACCCGGGACCTCCACCTTACCAAGGTGGCGCTCCACCGGCTGAGCTACGGTGGCTTACAAAATGCCCATGAAATTCCACTACAAAAATATTTCTAAATAAAAAGGAAGAAAAATTATGCTAGGGCTTTTATTTCAGGTATTTCAGTGCCAAGAAGATCATCATTTATCTCATAAAGCATACTGAGTATTCCGGCAAGCGCCTCCGCCTCCTTGCCCTTAAGATCCCAAAGAGCCGCTTCAAGATCTTCCACCGTGTGCTCCTTCAACCATTTTTCCACATTCTTTGGCATTTTTGGAAATTCATTTCTCATCTTTAACCCTCCAGTCATATTTTTGTCAGACAATTATATGACTAACAACTATTTAAAATTTTCGTGAAAAATTACTATTTAACAGGATGAAAATGAGGAATTAAAAATATGACAAAAAGCATACATTATGGAATGATATCCACACCAACATTTATCCATGCATCCTCTCTTTTTACTTTAAATCCATATTTCTCGTATAGATGAATGGCAATATTGTTATCGCTTCTCACCCATAGGACAACATTCTTCGTGTGCTTGTATGCCATGCTTAGGAAGTGTCCAACAACCCTGCTTGCCAAGCCCATATTACGATACTCTTTTTTTGTTATAACTGCTCCTAACATCCAAACTTCTGGGAGGTATGCTAGGGCAGAAGCCGAGCTTATTGCAAAGCCATCTTTTATTATGGCGTATGTTTTTGCCTTCTCCACCAGATATTCTGGATTTTGAAATAAATGCGAAAGTATTTTAGCATCTTTTACTTCTTTAACTTCATCATCAAGGAAATAGAATTTTGGGGTTGCAGTCATAACATAAATCTTGTAAATTTTGTTCTCTCCTCTCCAAATATCTTTGTTATCCCAAGGAAGATGAATTATTGCTTTTTCCTCATCAAAATATTGGAGTAGATTTTTCATTGATTCTTTTGAGCCGTGGAGTATAACACTTGGTATTTCAGCTCCACGATAAATAAGCATATAACCCCTTATTCCATTATCCCAGTCTACATAGAAATCCGTATCTTTTCTCTCTTTTCTCAAATCCCAGAGGGTGAATGGATGGAGAGTTGGCTCTTTCATACAATAATTTTCAAGTTCTTCAAGGTGCTCATTTATTACTATCATTCTCAAGTGCATATCTTTTATCTCTAAAAATTTTTGTTTTCAATGATGATAATCAGAAGAAAAAATTTAAATTCGCAAATCAAGAATGTCCAACTATGACAGTTCCTGTAGCACCTACTGGCATAAAAAAATTGGATGAAGCGCTTGGTGGAGGTTTTCCTAGAAATGGAATGTCGTTGGTAGTTGGCCCCTCGGGAATAGGAAAGACCATACTATCGTTGCAATGGCTAGCGGAGGGAGTTAGGAATGGTGAGACATGTGTTTACATCTCAACTACCTTACCTTCTGAGGCTGTAATTGCCTACTATGGAGATATGAGATTTCTAAAGGATGCAGTTGACAAAATCCACTGGTATGATATGTACATAAGCCCCAAGGATTTGATACCCTTTACAAAGGAGAAGATTTTGAAGATATTTCACAATATTATGCCTGATTTCTTTGACGAGCAGTTGAATTTGAAAAAGTCCATTGATAGGTTGGTGCTAGATAGCTTGACTACCATTGAGAAAACAGTGGGCGATATATCAATGTTCAGGTACCTTGGAGCAACTTGGATAAGATTCTTCCATGACAATAAGATTTCCACTTTGTTAATTGAAGAGATGGACGAGGATGGAAAGAAGATGGGTGAGATGAGAAATTTCAGCGAGGCAACTATACTCATGGATTTTATGGAACATCAGAATATGCATATGAGGGCATTGAAAATAGTGAAGAGGTATGGTTTTAATCATCCAACATACTGGATACCCTTCCACATTAGGGAAGAGGGAATAATACTATGAACGCCAAGTTAAAAGAGATTATAGATGGGATGGTAGACGAATCTAAAATAGTTATGGTAATAACAAAAGCAGAGCTTAGAACATTGCTAGGGTATGCTATAGTAGCTCATCTTTTAAAAGATGAAGGAACAAAGGGCCTCTATGTGGCTTTGAATATACCCCATAGTGCTGTGGAAAAGAAGATAAAGAAGATGGGAGCAGACCCCTTAAAGTTGTTCTTTATAGATTGCATTACCGCCTCCATAAAAACTCCAGAGGAAAGGGATAATGTGATATATCTCAATGAGCCATCTGGCATGCTTCTTGAAGGTGCAATAAAGCATGGACTAAAAGTTCTAGATGGAGAAAGAAATTTTGTTTACATAGAATCAATAAGCACTTTCTTAGCGTATAATAGTTATCAATCATTCATAAAATTTCTAAGGATGATAACCAATGAAATTCGGCTCTATGGACTTGTTGGAATAATATTTATGCTTGACAAAGAACTTGAAGATGTGGAATTTAACCAAGCCACAACTTTTGTGGATGATATTGTTGACTTAAGGAATTTGACTAGGGAGGACCTTGAGATGTGAGGTATTTCATTCTAAATGCTTCTTCAACATCTATGCCTAGAACATTGGCCACTGAGAGGAGCCAAGCAAATACATCTGCAACTTCCTCCTCTATGCCTTCATTTTCCCTCACTGCCTTGAAAAGCTCACCAACTTCCTCGCCAAGCCATACAAGATCCGCATATATACCTCTTTTCCTATCTTTCTCTCCATAAGCATTTTCTATTATTTTTTGCGCTTCTTTGATTTCCATAGGTGAAAAGCCTATTATTCTTTAATCTTTTTTGCCCTGTAAAGATAAATCTCATGGAAGGAGAGTTTCATCTGGGCTATTTTCTCAAATTTGTAGGGCATATTGAATATTTTATTTAATCTATTAAAGGAGGATAAAACTATGTATATTTCACCTTCTTTTTTAAGATATTTCCAAGCATCTTCCAAGAATTTTAAAATTATTTCATCCCCGTATTTTCCTCCACCAGCCCACTGCAAATCTTTCAAATCTTTAGCATCTCCTGGCAGATATGGGGGGTTGAATATAATGGTATCGTATTTTCCATTAACATTCTCAAATAGATTTGAAACTCTTGTTTCAATTTTTAAATTCTTATTCTTTGCCTCCTCTTTCAATCTCTCAACTGCATCTTTATCTATATCAACAGCTAGAACAGAGCTACCTGATTTTGCACATTCAATTGCAATGGCTCCATTTCCTGTGCCCATATCTAACACTTTTTCCCCGCATTTTATATTATCTAGCACGAGCAAAGTATCCTCGGAGATAGGATATACATTCATTGAAAATGTTTATATTTGCATAATACATTACAATTTCTATGGAGATAGGGGGTGCGTAAAAATGGAAATAAGATGGCATGGGCACTCGTGTTTTGAGATAGGGGAAGGCATAAAGCTTGTAATTGACCCGCATGATGGGCATTCTTTGGGAATTGAGCCACCGGATGCGAGGGCAGATGTTGTTCTTGTAACTCACCATCATTTTGACCATGATGCAGTAAATGTCATTAAGGGAAATTTTAAAGTTATAGATAAACCTGGAGAATACCAAGTAGAAGATGTACACATTAAAGGGATACCTGCATATCACGATGAGCAGCATGGGAAGAAAAGGGGGCAAATTACAATGTATAAAATTGAAACTGAAGGAATAAAATTATTGCATGTGGGAGACCTTGGCCATGTTCTCAATGAAGAACAGATAAATGAGATTGGGGATATAGATATTTTCTTTACTCCCGTTGGTGGTGTATACACAGTGGATGCTAAAAAGGCATATGAGAATGTTAAGCTCTTAAAGCCCAAGGTTGTTATCCCAATGCACTACAAAGTTTCGGGTATGACTCTTGGCATTCAGCCGGTGGATCCCTTCATATCTTATTTTCCAGCGGATAAGGTTGAATATGTTGGAAACTCAATAAACTTCACAAAGGAGGATTTGCCAGAGGAAACACAGATTTGGGTATTTATCCGATAATATCCAAGGCATTCTCTATTCTATCAACTTCCACATTACTTGTCTTATATCCCACTATTGCTCCATGATCATTTGCAACTATGCTGGCACCAACATACAAGCTTCCATAGTTTGCTGTGGATATATATACGGGCACACCAAATAAGTTCTTCAAAAATTCTATTTCTTCTTCTTTAACATTTGGATGCACGAGCATTCCCTTGTTTGTAACTACAGCTGCTGAGCCAACGGTTTTTATTCCTCCTATTTCCCCTTTTACAACCTCCACATCAAGAGCATCCTCAATGTATTTTATCGTTTCTTTGTCAAAGTCCACATGCACCAAGGCAGCTTTATCATTGGCCAAAATATCATTTCCTATGGCGTTTATTTTATCCTCCACAAAGAATACATTTATCTTATCAAAGAGAAAGCTCACATCTTCATTTGATGCAAAATTAGTTACTACAGCTCCCTTTGAGTTCATAACCATTAAACTTCCAATTAAGGGAGAGCCGTCAAGAGTTGTTTTAAATGTTTCCACATTAAGAGTTTTTTTGAAAATATCCTCATTTATCTCAATATTTGGAAGAACTGCAAGATTGTTGTTGCAAGAAGCGTAAACTCCTACGAATGGGCTGCCGTTTATGGATGTTTTCTTGATCATTCGGGCATCAGTACTTCTACAGTATCCTCTTCTTCAAACTTTATTGCCTTCACCGTTATCTTGCTTGGGGGCTTTTGGATCCCCCTCTTCCATATTGCCTCATTTACCTGATTATCAATCCAAACATTCTCCATGGGCACCTTCATATGCCTTGAAATGTATAATCTTAGAAGTTTTATTGCGTAATTTGCCCTCCTTGTGCGAGGCACCATTTTCGCTTTTCTCAATGGAACATTAAATATCATTTCCTTCTCTGCCATTTACATCACCTTTAAACCTTCAACTTATTACGGCGCCAATTCCTCCTATGGGGATGTTGGGTGAATTTTCTATCGGTGCGCATCATAACCCAAGCGGGAACTCTTCTATTTGAGTTCATCCTCCTTATTAATCGCATTTTTCTTGCAACATGCTTATTTCTTGCCATTTTTATCTCCTCTCTATCCTTATCTCTCTTCTTTGAGATGTCAATCTGCTTAATATACTTTTTAACTCCTCATCAGTTATCATTCTTCCAATTCTTCCACTTTGAGCGAGGAGTATGAGCTGATTTTCCACTGCACTCGCCAGCTCAGGCCTAACGAGTTTTAATCTTGCAAGGCGCTCTCTTGCCTCTGGCTCTAATATCTGCCTAAGTATGGCTTGCCTTGCAGCTTCTTCCTCTAACCTCTTCTGCTCTTCGTTATTCTCTTGAGCTAGAGCTTGCTGCTGCATCAATTCCAGCATTTTCTTTCGCTTTATTTCCTCTAGCTCTTTATCGTCCATACCTCCTCACTTCGCGTACTTCTCCAATTCAGGATTCTCTTTAACTAATTCCTTCATTATTTCGTGAGCAACATTATCCATAAATGACCTACCCTTTGGGGTTATTACCCTTCCCTTTTTATCCTTCTTAACATATCCCAACGATTCTAATTGCTGGAGTGCTTTGCGCACTATCGCGCGGCTCCCTTTCCTAGCTTTGTACCTCTTTGAGCCCCTATCCTCCTTGCCACCATACTCTGCCGCTAGCCTGGAAGTGCCTATTGGGCCCATTATGTATATTTTGCGAAGTACAGAGGCGAGGCGTATATACCACCAGTCCTCTTGCTCTGGTCCCTTCTCCTTGTGCACTCCTGTGGTAACCCATCTACTCCACTCTGGGGGCTCAATTTTCTCCTTCTTCAACTTTTCAGCCACGCTCGCAATTAGCTTCTCTGGTGGAACATCATACACAGTGACCATATCAATCGCCAAACCGCCCTATACATTACCTATATAAGAGTATTTCGTTCTCAGAGCTTTATCTCCTCAACATAGTCGCTCTTTAAAAGAATTTCGTAAATTTTCTTGGGCATATGTAAAACATCCTCTTTTCTAAGAATTAAATCTCTATCTGGCAGTGCGATTTTCAAACTTGGGGCTTTTACCCTTGCCAAAACATACTCCTCAACCCTTTCCTCCTTTTCCTCTTCTTTCTCAACTTTCTCCCCAATTTTGCTCTCAACTTTTTGAATTTCTTCCCTTCCATATATCATATTTTTGTGGCGCTCAATGGCATCTTTTACCTCTCTATAAAGCAATTCCTCCTCCTTCGTCAAATTTTTTACATCTCTCTCATCCTTCCAAATTGTGAAAAGAAGAATTTTTCTAACACGGAGGGCTATTATCTCATCCAATGATTTTTCAATCTTCTTAATTTCATCCATAATCTTGCCCGCTTTCTCTATGTCCATCTTCTCCACATAGATTCTTGCCTCGGTTCTAAGAGAATCAATCCTTTTTGTAATATCTTCATAAAAATCTTTTTTTAATTTTTGCAACTCTTTTTTTCTCTCCTTCTCCTTCCGTTTAATCTCTTCAAGCTCGTTGAGCAATCCCACATTTCACAATGCTTCAACTTGTATAAATCTTTTTTGCAGTTACTTAAGAATTGAAGATAGAAGGGGATAATATTCGTGATCACGCATGGCAATACCCTCTTGGAGAGAAAGAAATAAAATATTTGGTTCTTTAGTAAGCACTCCGGTAGCTTCCCCAAAATTCTCAAAGAAGGAGACAATATCCCTGCTCTCTTTAAGAGATTTAAAAGGCGCCAAGGCAACGCCTTCTAGGGGATTATAAGCTGCAAAAATTATGTTTGAGAGGTCATATCCAAATTCTTCAAGCTTTATATTGTGTATTTTGTCCATAGCTTCGGGGTTAGAGGTCCAGTGAGCAAACACTAAAACATCGTAGCCCATTAGAGGAAGATTTGGAATTATTTTATTACAAATGTATCTCTCTTCAATTAATCTCTCCTTAATCCTTGACACACTCTGGGGAGTCATATTTAGAGTTCTTGCAATATGTGCTATTCTTGCTGTGGGCTCTTTCACAATTTCAAGCATAACTTTTTTATCGTTCTTTCCTAATTTTTTTGCTTCTTTAAATTTTTTTTCTCTTTTTTCTATTTCAATATCAAAATCCTTGCAAATTAGATTTGAATAGTCAAAAAATAAGGGAATTTCAGTTATCTCAAAGGGAAGAATCACCATTTGTGTATTTTCCCTCCTCAAAATTTCCCTCACTTTTATCAATCTTTCCGCATAAATCAAGCCCTTGGATATTTCCGTATAATTTTTTGAAACCGCAAGTACAAACCCCCTATAGGACTCTGCAAACGAATAGAATATGCCAGAAGAATAAGGAAGGTAATCTCTCATAGAGCGAATTTTTTGTAGGACATCCATTTTTCTCTTGGTTAAACTTCCATACCCCACGACCAACAATTCTAAACCTAGAAGTTTAAAATTAGGTATTACTATCTCTTTGAATATTCCTTGAGCTCTGAGCTTCATTATACTCTTGTAAACTGACCAATAATTCAAATCTAATAGCTCAGCTAAGTTTTTCGGAGATAATTCTGGATTCTTGCACAATCCGCATAGCACCTTTTTGTCCAGATTGTTCAATTTCATTTTTCCCTCCATGGAAAATTTACTATTTAAATATTTCCAAGAAATTTAAAATTATTCTGAATAATTGCATTATTTTTGATAAAAAGTGCAAAAAAACTCCAAAAATTTAAATATGTTGTTCAAATACTCTTTATCTAGGTGGTTGCCATGGAGTTGAGGGCTCTTGGAAATGCTGTTAGTAAGAGGCCTGTAACAACGCTCATTATCGTCCTAGTAATAACATCAGTATTTGGCATTTATACTGCTCAGATGCAAATGAATGCTGATCTCAAAAGCTTCCTTCCCAACGATGAGATGGTTAATGCTGAGATGAAGGTAAATGAGAATTTTGGAGATACGGATGTGGTGCAGATAATATTTGTATCCAATAACACTGTTTCAAAATCATCGCTCATGGATATGCTTACGGTGGAAGGGAATATTGTAAATAATAGTCATATACTTCAAAATTTAAGAACTCCTGATAATCCAAGCGAAAGCATACTCTCCCCGGCAGATATAATAGTTATGGGTAATATAACTTTAAGTTTTGAAAATGAGCTTACTAAACTATTAAGGAATATGACAAATGAGATGAAAGGGCTCAATTTTACAGTGGCTGTGGTTCCAATTAAGATGATGAGCTCGGTTATCTACGATTATAAAGATATATATCAAAATGCCACTGACATTAGGGATGACGCTAAAGATATAGTTCTCCTTCTATTTAATAAACCATCATCATCAAATGGTACCGCCTTAGAGGAAATTGAGCCATTGCTTCAAAATATAACTTATGTTCTTACAAATTCTAACGATTTTAGCATAAAATCAAAGGTTCTCACAATACTTACCCCCCCAATGGAAGAGTCCCAAGGAAATTCAAGCATGAGCAATCCTCTTTTCAAATACTTTGTCAATGATATTCTATCCTCTATGAATTTGGAAAATAAGAGTATATCTGTGCATTATTTCTCCCTCACCAATAACTTTACGGAAAGCTCCTTGGATTATTCTCTATCCTCAATAAATTCTGCCATAACCGGAAACTCTCAGCTTATAAATGCATTGAATATGGTAAAGGGTAGTATATTGAGGGGAGATAATTCTACAGCACTTTATATTTTAAACAGGACAATTGAAGGTGTATCTTCAAAGCTTAGTCAGATGTCCATGGCTTTGCCTTATTATCAATCATTTAACAGCTCCCTCTCTAAATTCTTATACGATTTCAAAACAGGTAATTTGGCTCCTCAAGACATTGTAAGTTTGCAAGAGAACTTATCAAACATGCTCGCCATATCCTCTGGAAACTTTAAGAATATGCTTCAAATATTTGATGACACTTTTGAGGAATGGCTCCATTCAAATCACATATTCTATGATGTTATATACGAGGCAAACTCAACCCTTCCAGCAGTTCAGGGATTCTTGCAAAATTATAAAGGAATGGTAATGCTTAACAATACCCTTCTTGGTATAAAGATGGAGATAAATTATGATTCGGTGGAAAATACTACAATGCATATAGAGTACCTCACAGGATATTTGAACAATGCAAATGAAGAGTTAAACAACAAGAAGGCATTTATTGAGAGCGCTATGAATGCACTAAATACTCCGTACTTCCATTGGTATTCTACTATGTTAATGGATTTAGATTATATTCTCCATCATTCAAATGTGGGAGAATATGCCATGAACATATTTACCTTCGTGCTTCGCATGATGAATAATGGAGGTAATATAGGAAACGGCAGTGGGAGCTTTACCATATTTTACTCTCTAAAGCATGCCTTTGATTCTAATGTTGCTCCTAAATACAAAGAAGAGATACAGAATATGTACCTTACAATAATGGGTCTAATGAAAATGAGTACCGAGTTTAATGGAGGGATGCCTTCAATGCCCTCCCAGCCTAGCTTTGAACTACCTAACTTTAATCCATCGGTATCGGAGAAGAAGCAAGTTTTGGAAAATATGAGTTATGGGGATATAATCAACACTATGTCAGATATTAAAAATTACAATCCTACCGATTTTACGAATACAATAAATTCAACCATACCTGTTATTAAAAATGCTAGTGCAAATCTCAGTGCTTTTAATGCCGAGATTGAAAATTTAGTTAGGGGAATGAGCTTTGTTTATGCTACCACAGGAGATTCAAATGTAAGCGATATGATGAGCATGTATACCAAGATAAATGAGAATATAACAGTTGCTAGGGATGCTTTGGATATGATGGCAAATCGGCTTCCTCAGATGAGTGGATTTACCTATATGATGAAACAGTTCTCTGGAGAGCTCAATGTTATGTTTTCTAAGGATTTTAATGGTAGAAGTGCAAAGGCAGCTATGATGTTTGTAATGCTCAATAATACCAATTTGCCGGGAGAGACAGATAACCAGCATAATTTGAGAATGGAATCCCTTGAAGAAGAGGTTGGAAATATTGCCAAGGAATCTCATGTTAAGAGCAAGATAATGGTTATGGGAAGTTATTTAGTCACAGAGGCAAGTACGAAGACATCCAACGAGGCATTTAATGTTCTCATACCCATAGCTATAATTCTAATTATAGTAATTCTCTTGGTTACTGTTAGAAGTGCATTGGACATGGCTTTAGGAGTTGTAGGATTGGGTATGGCTATAGCGTGGGCTTATGGCTTTGGAGTTATGATGGGATACACATTTAACCAGATAAGTACCACAGTTGCAGTGCTTCTAATTGGCTTGGGCATAGATTATTCAATTCATACCACCCTTCGTTATAGAGAGGAGCTTAGGAAGGGTAAAACAGTTAGAAAGGCAATGAACGATATGATAACTCATCTTGGTATGGCACTTATACTATCTACGCTAACCACAATAATCGCATTCTTGTCAAATGTATCTTCGCCTGTGCCTCCAGTGGCTGATTTTGGAATAATGAATGCAGTTGGAATATTTGGAGCGTTTATAATATTTACAACTGGTATACCTGCAATAAAGATACTTATTGATGAGCACAGGGAGAAGAAAGGCAAGTTGAAGATAAAGAAGGAGAAAGGCAGAGAAGGTTCTGGCGTAGTTGCATTAAACAAGTTTATTGCAAGCAGTGGTACAATAGCAGAGCGTCATAGGGTTGCAGCCATAGTTGCAGTTGTAATTATAAGTGGAGTATCTTTATATGGGGGCATAAATGTAAGCACTAGCTTTGATTTAAAGGATTTCTTACCCCAGCATCTTGAAATAACCAATACCATCAATTTCATGATGGACAATTTCAACACATCTGGAATGAGTTATAACTATGTTCTCATAGAGGGAAATGTTACATCACCCCAAGCTTTAAAGGCAGTTAAAGAAACTATGGATAATATTAATGGCGATGAGTATGTTGATTACTCACAGGTATCAAGTATAACAACTTTAATCTCTGAGTGGAAAGAGAAGAACAGCACATTTGCTAAGATGGTAAAGGATAATGATACAAATGGTGATGGTTTGCCTGATAAGAATATTCAAGGCATATATAACTGGCTCTATGAGCATGCCCATGGTAATTCTGTATTGCACAAGAGCAATGGCACTTACGATTCTATGATAATCATAATCCCAAGCTCTGCAAGCAATGAGCATGAAAACAGAATATTGAGCAAGGAAATTAATGAGGATATTGTACCTCTAAAGAATGCAGGATTAAAGGTCATACCAACGGGTACAAATCTTCTCACATTCCACATATTGGATATGCTTGAAGGTAGTCAGTGGCGCTCTCTCTGGATTACAATAGTATCCTCCTTGGTTGTGCTCACAGTAGCATTCTGGTATGAAAAGAGAAGCTTGATACTTGGACTCATCACATCAATTCCAGTGGTATTGGCTTTGCTTTGGCTCTTGGGAAGTATGTATGCCCTCGGAATAAGCTTCAATGCCATTACTGTTACAATTACATCCCTTACCATAGGACTGGGTATTACATACGCGATACACATAACTCACAGGTTCTTGGAAGATTTAGAAACTGAGAAGACAATTGGAGATGCTGTAAGAAAAACTGCTAGACATACGGGTACATCTATATTTGGAGCAGCAGTGACTACGATGGCAGGATTTGGTACCCTTATGGTCTCTTCAATGCCACCTATTCAACAATTCGGCGAGATAGCAACCCTATCAATAATCTATAGCTTTGTGCTCTCAGTGTTCATACTACCAGCATTCCTCTATATGTGGGCAACTTGGAGAGAGAAAAGAGGTAAGCATTAAACCTTTTTTCCTTTTTTTAAAGAAAAATATAAATAGAAAAATCCTATTCCTCACATACCCCGAATTAAGGAGGCGATAAAATGGCAGAAGAAAACGTTGTATTCGTAGGAAAGAAGCCAACAATGAACTATGTACTTGCTGTTGTGACACAGTTTAACAGTGGCGTGAACACGGTTGTTTTGAAGGCAAGAGGAAAGGCCATAAGTAAGGCCGTTGATGTTGCAGAAATTGTACGCAACCGCTTTGTACCAAGCTTGCAGTATGGAGAAATAAAGATAGGCACCGAGAGCTTGCAGAGTGAGAAAGGAGAAACAAATGTCTCTTCCATTGAAATAGAGATGAAGAGGGAGTAATCCTTCCCCCTCCTATTTTTATTGTTTATTCTTTCTTCTTCTTAAAACTGCTATTATTGCAAGCAATGGAACTATAAGGATTGCAAAATCGTGGAACTCTGGGATTTTATCAAAATATATGTCGTAATTTCCATTTCTATCATCTGTCCAAACCACATAAACATTGTTATTATCTATGTATGCAGCCACTGTTCCGTATACTGCAACTCCTGAGCCTTGATCACTTACAGTTTCCACAGAATTCCAATCATTTCCTGCATCAGTAGATTCTCTCATACATACGTAGCCTGTGGTAGCGTCTAAGTAAAATACATAGACATCAGAACCATTGGCCACTACCCATGGGAGAGTTTCATTATTATATGATGTACCTCCATCTATAATATCTCCAGTTCCATTTACCCATATTACATCACTCCATGTATTTCCGTTGTCTGTTGAAACTATAAGTCCTACATCCCAGTTAGAGTATCTTAGATTATTACTGGAAGCTATTATATACAAAGCACTAAACGCCACATATATATAATTCTCAGATGTATAAATGGATGGAAAGGTATACACATAGTATCCATAATAATAAAATAATAAGTAATTCAATTGTCCATATATTATTATCCCAGACCATTTTGTGGAATTTATGCCCGTGTTATTGGCTATTACTATCCCTCTATTATAATCTTCATAGAATGTAATAAATACCTTAGGAGTACTGCCTGTAGAAATGGCAACCTTTGGAAACTCTTCTATATAAGATGAGTTAGCAAAATTATAGTAATTATAGAGATACTCATTGTTGATTATTTTTATCAAGCCAACATTAACATCAGAGCTACCATTCAAATAGTCGTATGCTACATAAACATAAGTATTTCCTGAAGAGTCTGTGTATGTTTCTGCAGATATGTCAACAGTGTTTTTCCAACTCAAAGTTGTCAAAAATTCTGTTAAATTATTAGTATGGGTATCGTAAATAAAATAGGCAAATTTTGAACCCGAAGTAAAGTTATCAAAGAATATGTAAAGGTTATCTTGTGAATCTTTTGTTATGACTGGATAGGAGTCATTCTTGGTGTAAGGTATATAGTATAAGTTCCAAGTTTGACCCCCATCGGTAGAATTGGCAACCCGAATATATCCAGTTGAGCTATTGTAGGCCACCCATAAAGTGCCATCAGAGGTTTTTACTATGGAAGGATATGCTTCATCTGTTTGTTGAGTTGAGGTTGTAACTAGAATATCATTACCGAACAACGCGGCTTTTAACGATTTTGCATTTAATTTCCCTATATATTTCAAGTTAGGATGACTTATAGAAACGGTTTTAGCGATATCATAATTCTCTAAACTTATTGATAGATTTTTTTGCATCGTTTGTTTATCTTCTTTAATTTTTTGCTCCAGAGGCACATCTGCGACATCTTTATCGTTGCGCCAGTCAAATATGAATATGTATTCCTTGCTATTCTTCGTTTCCACTCCTGTGTTGAATTCCATAGAATGGTATCCAAGCTTTGGCGAGAGGTGTTTTACGAATATCCATTTGCTGTTGGAGTAATTGTAAAGAGAAGCATTATAAACCTTCCCTTCCTTTCCAAACATCTCTATCTTGTAATCTGCTCCTATTGGGTATTTTGGCAAAGAATAGCCGGTATGGGTATTATTGTCTGAATTTATGTAAATCTCAATTGTATCCATCCCCTCTACAACCTTGTGGGGCACTGGACCAATATAGCGATGCACTTGGCGCCCAGCGTAGGGCTTTGGGAACCATGAGGGTATGGTAGTATTGAGCCACATATCTGGCCCGTAGGGATAATCAGGTATGCCATCTTTATCCACATCTGGCAATTTTGTTCCATTTACAACCACATAGCTCTCGTTATCAGGTATGCCATCGTTGTTGAAATCATGAGGGTAAGGATCATACTTGTCAGGTACGGTGTCTCCATCGCTATCTGGTAGATGAAATACTTCAATTTTTGGCACATCTGTCCCACCAAGCATCTTGCCCCGAACTTTTAAGAACATGTAAAGGTACTGAGCATTATAAGCTCCATATTGCAATAGATCTATGTTTGGATAGCCATTTACTATTTTTCCATCTGGAGCTATGACATCATTAGAAGAATCGTTTTGCAAATAATTATCCCAATCAGCAAAGGCACCATCAATAATGGGATGCTTTGGAATTTTAGAAATATAAGAAGCGCTAAGGATTTCGTTATTCACATAGTAAGGCATATTTACCTCCATAGAATCAATTTTGAGCATAAATGTCTTAGTTGCCAAAGATGAATTCGTTATTTTTACAGCTACGAAGAGTGTGGAGTTTGAATTAAAGTTAAGATTCAAATTTGAGAATTCTACCTTACCATTGCTGATTTTTGCAGTTGTTATATATTTATCTTGCGAATCAAAATACTCATTTCCATTATCCTCGTATAATTCAATTGCATTTATGGATGAAGGGCCTGCATTGCCCATGGGCTCAAAAATCATTTTATGAATCCTAATATTTTTCCCAATTAAACTCATTTTTAGTATTGCACTTTTTTGATTTAGAGGTATTAAATTCTTTAATGAGCTTTCTTCTAGGATGAAATTATGTTTTCCATAATCTATGCAAGGCACAATTGCTTGGATGCCCTTGTAGTTAGAGGATATAACAAAGCTTCTAAATCCATTTACCTGCAAATTTACAAATCCTTCAATTTGTCCATTTTTATCTATTGCTTTAATCCCTCCCACATATGTGAAATTGTTAAAATCAAGCTGGTTCGTGCCATTGAACTTGTATAATTCTTTTCCTTGCAAGGTTTTGTTCCATCCGTATAGCTCTACCATATAGTCGGCTCCAATTCCTTGCACTATGTACCCTGTGTGCGAATTGTTATCTGTATCCAAAAATAGATATATTCCGCTGGCATTTGTGAATAGATTCTTGTTTGCATTCAAGTAGAAGTATATGCCTTCCGTAGAGATATGGAATTTTGCAAAATTCACATTAATGCTCTTATCTTTGCTTTTCAATCCATAATATGGTATGTTTTGAACCCATTCTTGAAAATTACCATCAACTGCATAAACATAATGCTTCTCAAAGAATATCATCCCCATAAGCGGTGCTGCAATTATGAGAAAAACTATGAATACGGAGATCAGGACTTTCCAGCTCTTTGATGTTTTCCCTCTCCTTCCTCCTCCAGTGCCATTTACAATGCCCGTTCCATTAACAATACCATTTTTAAATCCATTCTTGAAACCATTTATATTTCCAAATCCATTTGAGAGCCCTACTTTCTTTGGTGGTATTACTGGCTGCGCTGCAAATTTCTTCTTCAATTTTACAGGGGGCTCTTCTCCTCTTTTAAGATAGAGCATATACGCCTTTTCGTAGGATTTCCTTGCATCCTTAAAGCTCCCCATCTTCTCAAGAATGTCCCCACGGATCTCCCACACAACAGGGGAATTTGGATATAATTTGGATAACCTTGTGTACTCTTCATACGCAGATTTCAAATCTTCCTCAGATGTAACTCTCCCCCATCTTTTTAGGAAATCATGGCCAACTCCATTTTTTGAATTTACCCCTTTTAAGAATTTTTGAAGCTTTTTTGCATCCTCAAGAGTGAGGGATGATATTGAGCTTATCTGTGAAGGTTCAGCATTAATAATATCATCTACGCTCTTGAAATTCGCCATTAAAGCATCAATATCCTCACGATTTAATCCATACTCTTCCAATATATTCCTTAGCACGAGAGAAGCTATAAGGTACCTATATAAATCATTTCCTCAGAAAATTGAGAAAAATATTCAGAATAGAAAAACAATGAAAAGATTTACATTTAAAAGAGCATACAGAAATTATGAAACTCTTATGTCCAAATTGTAATCAGGAAGTTGAGCAGAAGGTTCTTGCGGTAAAATACAGGAAGAATGGGGTAGAATATACTTTAAAATGCACAAATTGTGGATACACTTATAAGAAATTCTTTGAGGACGAGAAGATGATGGATGTTAAGGTGATTTGGAGCTGGAGAGATAAATCGGAGGTTAAGAGAATAAGCAAGTTGGAAGAGGATATAATCTCTGTGGGTGATGAAATCAAAGTTGATGGTATAAATTCTCAGATAACTGCTATTGAGAGTGAGGGTAAGAGGGTAAAGAGTGCGAAGGTTAAGGATATTGATACCCTTTGGGCAAAGAGATTTGATAAAGTTGTGGTTAAAATATCCGTGAATAGGGGCTCAAAAACAGTATCCTATGAGATAATAGCGCATCCGGATGAGGAATTCTATGTGGGGGACATAATAGATGTGGAGAAGATGCATGCAGTAATACACAAAATAAAAACTAAAGAGAGATTTGTTATGCGAGGAGGCGCTTTGGCGAGAGATATTGTTAGGATATATGCAAAGGAGATTAGAGAGGTGAGGGAATACTAGCACAAAATTTAAATAATTTATAAAATATACATTATAGGGGTTCCATGATATGGCATAACGAAGGGCCAAAAAAGGATTATATGCTGGAGATTTTGAATGTTGGAAGAATTGTTGCACTCGTTATGGGTGTATTGAGTATAATTATTGCAGCATGGAGCGCTTGGCCAGTTATATATGGCTATATCATAAATGTTATCGGAGTTGTTTATTGGATAATTGCAGCACTTATAAATTTAATGGCTTATTATAAAATTGAAATATTCATAAATATGCTAAACGCTGAGGATTATGGTACTTTGCATGAAGTTCTCTTGGCTTGGGTGGTGCTTACTCTTATCTTTGGAGTAATAGTTGGAATATTCTTGTTGCTGGTATTTATTGAGCTCTCCAAGTCATCTTGGAGGCATGGGAGCTCGCAATATCCTCCACCACCTCCGCCGCAGTAGAAAGGTTTTTATTAAATTACCCTTTTTTTGTTTTATGCTTAGAGAAGCTTTTGAAAATGTTGCACCTTACATATCCAATTTGAGAGAATTGAAAAAATTTGTTGAAGAGAATGAAAATAAGAGCCAAGATGAAATTCTAAGCGCTTTAGAGGAGAAAGTGGATAGCTCTTATGGTACTTTGAGAACAGATTTTAGAATCCTGCTTAACGAATTTGGGAAAATCATTAATAAGAGGATGTAGATTTATGATGGTGGATTTAAGAGATATGCTAAAGAAAATATTCGCTTTAAAAGGTTTAGAGGTTTTGGATAGAGAGCCCTATGATTATATTTGGGTTCGTCATGATGAGGGGCTTGAGCTTATATATCTTGAGGAAAATGAAAATGTTGATGGTGATTATATCCTTTCTTTTGCTAGAAACACTGAGCAAGTTCATGCAGCTAAAACGATAATATGCATTAAGGAATGTACCCAAGATGCTCGGAATATGGCAGAGAAATTGGGCATAGAGTTATTGGATAGGTCTGAATTTGCCCGTGTGCTTGGAGAGCTCATAATTGAGATTTATGAGAGCAATAAGCTTGATGAGCTAAATATTTTGGAAGAGGAGGATGTGGAAGTTGAAGAGCTTGAAGAATTGGAGAACGAGGATGAGGATGTTATACCTATTTTTTTAGAGGAGGTTGGTGAGGGAGAAGAGAGGATAATCAAGCCGGTTATATCTCCCCAAGAGGCGGATAAGATTGCACGGGAGTATGTTCATGGTTTTACTCAAGAGCTCGTTCTCCTACCCTACTATGTATTTGATTATTCCTTGGAAATTTTGATTGAAGGTACTATACAAACAAAATTGGCTAAAGGTATACTAGCTCTCAACGCTTTGAATGGCAAGGGGGAGTTTTGGAAGAAGGGTTATGAAACTGTGACAAGGTTGGACATGGAGCATAGGAAAATTGAGCCCAAGATAGATTTTGAAGAGGCAAGCACAATTGCTGAGAAGAGCTTGGAGGAAGAGTATTCTAAAGAGGAAGAAGTGAAAATTGAGGGTGAGAATGTAACAATAATTGAGAAGAGGAAGACAAGACCTAAAAAGGGAAGCATAAAAACTAATTTCTTAGGATTGTATTATCTGCCCGTTTGGATTATGAGCGGCAAGGGTGGAATGGTTATGATTAATGCAGTAACTGGTGCAACAATGAAGGGAAAGATTTATTGAATCTCTATATTTTTATAATTGCTACAAATACTCCAATTATTATAATGGCAATTATGACAATCATTAGCCATTGAGGAAATTGCGTGCCGTTTACGGGAATGGATATTTTTCCTGTTTGATTGGAATAAAATATGTTCACATTTTCGCTGTATGTTAGATGGTTATAATGTCCTTCAATAAATGTGTAATATGAAGTTAGATGTGAGCTGTTTCCGTCATCTTGCCATTCTGTTAGCCTATCAGCATATCTTATTAAAAATCCTAATCCATAGTTCTGTTTTCCTACTTCCACCGTGGTATCAATTTCCACATTTATTAAACCATTCTTTGTGGGAACCACTGTACCTACCCAAGCATGAGGGCTCCAAGTTCCATGAGTATAAACTAATCCATAGTCAACCCAAGCGGGTATTCCTATGCTTCTAGCCATAGACACAAAAACAAAGGATAATTCATCACAATCACCGCTTCCTCTATTCCAAGTTTCAACTGCAGTGCTAGGTGCTCCGCTCCTTTCTGATACATAATGAAAGTTATCTACAATTACATTGTATATTGTTCTCAATTTTTGTATAACATTTGTATCATTCTTTGTAAGTTTCTCAGTTGTGCTTTTAAAAGCATAGGGATTTATTACAACTTCTTTAACATAGGTATGCTCTTTATCGTTATATATGGTGAGAGATTCGTTGTGGTTGTACTGTTGTTTAAGGGATTTAGGGATTGCATTAACATCTAAGCTATTGTTTATATGCCAAACTTTAGCCACAACTTTTCCTTCATAAACCAATGTAATTTTAGAGTTATCTTTAAGGGGATAGCTCCAAACGGTTCTGTTGTACTCGCTAATTATTTTCTTCTTGGCATTAGATAGGTCTTTAATATCTACCTTTTGAAACTGATTGTTTTGGGGAATTGTAATATTTAAAGTGTAGGTTCCATCTGCATTGATATTTATAACCCTTTCAAATTTAAAGTTCATCTCTTTTGGAATGGTATAATATTCAAGGGAAGGCGGTGCTTTGAGCCACCCGTTAATTGTGGGCATCATTATGTACAGAAGTATTAAAAATATTATTATCGCAATTACCTTGCCTATAATCTTTCCCCTCTTCCTTCTTTTGTCCTTAGCCATTTTTCCTTAACCTCCTTAGGAATGACATTAAGAAGTACTCCTTTATAAACTTTAAAGTATAGATAAGGCACACCTATAATTATGCCAATGAAATAATAAATAGGATGCAAGTTCCATATAAGGGGAAGAAGGGTAAAATTGAACAGAATTTGCCATCCAAAGGCATTTAGCAGATATTTTTTTCTTTCTTTTTTATATATTCCATATCCAAGGATTGCTCCAGTACCTGCATGGATTGATGACAATGCGAAAGAAAGCAGGAACATGGAAATTATAGCTATTACGAATTCACCTTCATTTAAGTTTGCGTATCTAAAATACTGATAAATTATAGAAACTGCCCAAATGGCACTTATTCCTAAACCAAGAGCAAAGCCAAAGTATGGAAGCTCGTAATTTTCTCTATTTTTTGGAAAGTTAAGATAAACGAATTTAAAGCTCTCGGTGAATAGTGCGAAAAAAATCACAAAGATTACAGATAGGTCAAGATAAGGAGCCACTGAGTATTTAGAAATAAGGAAAAAAATGGCTATTATTACTCCTAGGATCCATCCAATAAAGTAGTTCCAGAACATTTTTTTCTCGTGGAATAGTCCTTCTAACTTACCCCATGAAAGATAGAGTATGGCAAATGACGGGGTAAAGCCCTCAATTGCGGCAATGTAAAATGCTAAATCTGCCATGGGAGATTATATCTTTTTCATTACTTAATTTTTTGGAGTGGCTCTTGCATCTATTACCACATGCCATATGTGAGGGGCATATGATTTAACAATTTTTTTAAATAGTATTTCTACATTGAACCCATTTCTCGCTCCGTATAATTCTAAATCTTTTTCCATTTTCCAATCTTTCTCTTCCGTAGTTACCGTGTTGTGATAATTTATTATTCCTTCCTTCTTTTTTAATACTTTGAATCCCAAATCTAGGAATTGCTCTGTGTTTATATATCCCATGAGCACTCTATCTGCCATTCTCAGGGGAGCAATATTTCTGTTATCCCCTAAAAGAGGAATTATATTTTCAAGTTCATTCAATTCTATATTTTCTAAAAGGTATCTGTATGCAATGGGATTCTTTTCGCATGCGTATATCTTTTTTGCTTTTCCATACTTTGCTAAGGGTAAAGTAAAATATCCAATTCCTGCAAAGAGGTCTACAATAATTTCTCCCCTTGCATCTATTTTCCCCATTCTTATCCTTTCATCAACATTTCCGGAAGAGAACATAATCCTCGCTAAATCAAGCTTATATTTTATTCCATTTTCAATGTGGATTGTTTCCGTATCCTTTCCATATATTTTTGTAATCTTGGGCTCTCTTAATTCTCCATAAGTTCCATGGTATATTATTACACTTTTTGCTCTTAGAACTTCTGCAAATGCTTTGCCCACTTCATATCCATATTTTTTCCAATCTCTGAATTCTGGGAGAATCACAACATCTCCAATTTTTTCCCAGCGTTTTGGAATGTTTAATTCTTTGTTGACCATATTAACTATTTTCTCGTAAGGAGATATTTTTCTCTCTCTTTTCGGTAATTCAATCCATATAGCTCCATCAATTTTCTCTCTTATAGGAAAATAAATAAAGCTTCCATCTTGGATTATTTCCCATTCATCGCTCAAAATTCTCTTTTTTACAAGTAATTTTCTCATTTTTTCCGCTTTTTCCTTCTTTACTTTGATGGCATAAGGCACAAATGAAGAATGAAATGCCAAATAAAATGTTTTTGAATGGCCAATCATACGCACTCCTGTAGCATGGACTGGAAGATAGCTTTGGGCGTTAGTGACCCACGGGCTGAACACCTCGCCCGAAGGCTCGGTGCTTACACCCGGGCTCTATCAAACTCCTCTTTTAGGAGAGCCCTCAACGGCGTCTCGTTTCAGGGGCCGTTTCGTGCTTAGATGCTTTCAGCACTTATCGGCTACGGCGTGGCTGCCCGGCAATGCCTTGCCAGACAACCGGTAGACTAGAGGCCGCGGAGCCCCGTTCCTCTCGTACTAGAGGCTCCTTCCCCTCAGACGCCGAACACTCCCACGGAAAAGCAACCCTACTGTCTCGCGACGTAGTGAACCCATCTCACGATCCCTTTTAATGGGCGTACAGCCCCACCCTTGGCAGCTGCTGCACCGCCAGGATAGGGAGAGACGACAACGAAGTAGCAAGCCTCCGGGTCGATGTGAACTCTTGCCGGAGACAACTCAGTTATCCCTAGGGTAACTTCTCTCTTATCACCCGCCCCCATCGGTGAGGACAGGGTGGTTCGCTAGGCCCTGGTTTCCCATCTCGGACCCTTGTTGTGCGGATCCGAGTCAAGCCGGCTTTTGCCCTTGCACTCTACGGGGGATTTCTGACCCCCCTGAGCCGACCTTTGGGGGCCCTTGTTTCCTTATCGAGGGCGTGGCGCCCCACCCAAACTGCCCACCTACCGGTGTCCCCGCAGCGCGGGTTAGCGGTACCGCTGGAGAAGGGCGGTGTTCCATCGGCGCCTCCACGGCCCCCGGAGAGGCCGCTTCGACGGCTCCCGCCTACCCTCTGCATCCCCAACAATACCGCAACGGCAGGCTGCAGTAAAGCTCCACAGGGACTTCGCTTTCACGTGGGAGAGACTGGATTGTGCACCAGTGCATCGGTTTCAGGGGACTCGACCCGGGGACAGTGGGACCCTCGTTGAGCCTTCATGCAAGCCGCCAATTAAGCGGCGAGGTATTACGCTACCTTAAGAGGGTCATAGTTACCCCCGCCGTTTACCGGCCCTTCGCCCCGTTGTACCGGGGTTTCAGGTACCGGCACTGGGCAGGCTTCAGCCGGTATACACACCCTTTCGGGCTTGCACCGACCTATGTTTTTGTTAAACAGTCGGAGTCCCCTAGTCACTGCGACCTACTTCTTCACGAAGTAGGCACCCCTTCTTCCGAAGGTACAGGGCTAATTTGCCGAATTCCCTCGGGTCGATTGGTCCCACACGCCTTAGGCTTCTCACCCAGGGGCACCTGTGTCAGTTCTTGGTACGGTCGTGGGCTTGACCCCAACGGACTTTTCACGGGCTCCAGGCATCAGCCAAACCCCCCCTAGGAGGGCCCATCGCGCCTTCACTCCCTTCTCTCCATTACGGAACTCCGGGAGCTTTAGCGCTTAGATACCGCGGCGACGGTACTTGGCCTAGCCCGAAGCGTCATCCGCTGGGCAAAACACCCACGGGGCCGGAATATTAACCGGCTTCCCATTCGGTACACTCCACTTGGGGTGCACCTTAGGACCGCCTAACCCTCGGCTGATGAGCGTTGCCGAGGAACCCTTAGCCCCTACGGCGAAGCCGATTCTCACGGCTCTTTGCTCCTACTCCCGCCAGGATTCGCAATGCCGCGCGATCCACGTCTGCTCACGCAGGCGCTTCTCATCCCGCGGCACGCCCCCCTACCGCATCGCCTCTCGGCGGCGGTGGGTCTCGGTGGCCGGCTTAGTCCCGTCCATTTTCGGGGCCCATGACCTCGGCGGGTGAGCTGTTACGCACTCTTTAAAGGATGGCTGCTTCTAAGCCAACCTCCCCGCTGTCTTAGGCCATGGACGCCCTTTGCATGACACTTAGCCGGCACTTTGGGACCTTAACCCACCTCTGGGTTGTTTCCCTCTCGGGCGTCAAGCTTATCCCGACGACCCTAGCTCCTCCCTTCTACGGCGCCGGCAGGTTCGGAGTTTGAAAGGGAGCTGGGTCCTTTCGGTCCCTGGGCACCCAATCAGTAACTCTACCCCACCGGCTACCTCCGGGAAGGTCTACCTGCGGGCAGTCTCGGGGGGAACCCGCTAATGCCGGCCTAGATTGGCCTTTCACCCCTAGACCCAGGTCAACCGAGCGATTTGCACGTCAGCACCGGTTCGGTCCTCCACCTCCCTTTCGAGAGGCTTCAACCTACCCAGGCCTAGATCGACCGGCTTCGGGTCTCCCTCCGCCGACTCCGGGCGAGCGCACCCCGCCCCTGACCCCATTGCGGGGCTGCGGGCTTGTTGCTTTCGCTACGGTTACGCGCCTTCGCGCTTAGCCTCGCCGACGGACGGAACTCCCTGGCCCGTTCTTCAACACGGACGATGGGACGACGGTCCATCCCAGCTACGGGACTTCTGCCCTTTCTCGCCCCATCAGGTTGTCACCGCCCGGTTTCAGGCTCTTTTCATCCCGCTTCCGCGGTGCTTTTCAGCTTTCGGTCACCCTACTAGTTCGCTATCGGACTCGGGGTGTATTTAGAGTTGGATGCCTGATGTCACCCAGATTCCCGCGCCATATCCAAGGCACGGTACTCGGGATACCTGACCTCGTGGCCACCAGACTTACCCCTACGGGGCTTTCACCCTCTATGGCACCTCTTTCCAGAGGACTTCGGGTTCGCCTGGGAGGCGTTGGGTCAGGTCCCACAACTCCACATCTCCCCATGGTTTCCCATGAGGATTCGGTTTGCTCTATTCCGTTTTCCCTCGCCGGTACTCACGGAATCCCTATTGGTTTCTTCTCCTCCGGGTACTAAGATGTTTCAATTCCCCGGGTTCCCCCTCCCATAAGGGAGTGGCCGCCGTAACGACCAGGAGGTCCCATTCGGAGATCCACGGATCTTGGGCTCCATACGCCTCCCCGTGGCGTATCGCCGCTGGGCACGTCCTTCATCGGCACCCGAGCCAAGTCATTCCCCGGACGGCTTAAAGGTGCTACCTTCCAGTCCATTATGCCGGAGTGCGTATGATTGGCCTCATCGATCGTGAGATCTAAGCCCTTCCCCGATAACCGTGTTATCGAGTGCATTCATTAAAAGCGCAAGGAGATGTATAGTGAACTTGTATTTAAGGCTAACGCCTACTAATTTTTCAACTTATAATTTGATAAAATAATAGGTAAGTAAGGTATATATAGTTTGGTATCTATAACTTACTAATGGCTTCAGGGCTGAAGGGAGGTGCATAGATGAGAAAAACGAAAATCTTTATGAGTATTTTGGTTATGGTGTTAATTTTAATGGGTGGAATGGGATATCTGGTTTCAAGTAGTGGAGCTTCAAATTCTCACTCTACCCGCACTAATTTAAGTTCCTGTGGTGCTATATTACCTCAAAGCTCCTCTATTCAGAGCACTGGAAATACAATATACATTAATGGAACTTTTGTTATAAATAGGACTACTATGGACCCATCCACGGGAGAAAGGGGGAGGTATGGTTTTGATGCAAATGTTGTTGTAACATCAACTGGAAAGTTGATTGTTGAGAATGCCACACTCTATTTTCTATCTGATGTTGATCATAGGTACTCTTTAACTGTGGAAGGTGGCTTGTATTTCTATAATGTAACTTTTACAATATCTCATGGGCTTATAAAGCCATACTATCCATTCAATTTTATTATAAAGGGTCCGAGTTATTCAAAGGTTGAAATTATAAATAGCAAATTGCTCTATCCCGGTTGGTTTAATGTTACAAATAAATATGGAAATGTAATAATTAGAAACACAATATTTGGTAAGATGGTGAAAAAACCCTCTGATTATCCTGCCCCTCCAAGTTATGGACCTACACCTTATTTTTACAATTCAAAAGTATATATTATGGCTACAAAGTTTACGGATATATTCACCAATAAGAGTGGCGGTAATGGACTAATAGGATGGGCTAACGATACATCTAGCTATACAGTATCTCAGAATTCAGGTGCAACCATAGACCATTTTGATAAGAACGCCTATTCCAAGTATTCTGATTTTTGGAGTTATGCTATCCTTAAAAACATTGAGGTAGACGTGAAGTATACAAATTCTTCTGGGTATAATCCATCATCATCCAAGATTATAATGACATATGGTTCTAAGCAACTTTTAAACATGTCTTTTCCCGGGGTGAAAAATAACAATGGACTATTGAAAGGAAGTGTGTTCTTCTATCCTTATAACCTTACTCCAAACCAATTCTACCAGAAGCTTTCAAATGGAGCTATAAAAGTTTATGTTACTAACACTACAAACGGAACAGTTAGCATTTTGGGAGTGTATATAAAAATAGAAGTGGAAAACAATTTGTTAAAATATGGTATTAATAAATTCTCTTTTAATGTAGTTGAGTCCAAGCTCTATATGAGAGATGTTTATGTGGATGTGGATTATCTCCCTAGGAGTGATTTGGGAACATTACATCATGTGATTTATGTGGACAGGGATTCAAAGATATATGCGTTGAATTTAACGATTAACGATACAGGTAAGAGTCCAAGGTATGATAGTTCTTTCTTGATTAAAGACACGAGCTCTCAAGTTTATATTTTAAGGTATGCACATGTGAGTGTGCATTTTCGCAGTGTGCCTATAAATGGCTTAAAAGTTAAGGCAAAGCCAACTCCAGTGGATTCAAATAGTAATTCTGAAATTACTTCTCAAATTATTGAGGCAATATATAACTATGTACAATACACTCGCCTTATTCCGGGTATGAAATTAGGCAATGTTCAGGTATCCAATGGTTATGTGTATGATACAACTGTTAACGGGAATGTAACCTTACCTTTGCTTTCTGACATAATAAATGCTAGTGAAATGCCAAATAGCAAGTATGTAGGTATCTATGGTATTTCTGTGGAGAATAGTACTAAGGTATTTTCAACGCTTCAAATAGGACTCAGTTACTATCCCTGGCTATTGCCTGCCAACAACACTTTGAATGTTAATGTTGTTCTTTCCAAATACAAGGATGTGGACTTAAAGATTAATTACATAAATTTAGGTGAGCAGCCATATGTACCGGGTAGGAACATAAGTGTAGAGACGGAGGTTGAGAACATAGGGAATGATGTAGCTGAGGGAGTAGAGTTATATGTGTATGTAAATGGGCAGTTATACAAAGTATACGATATAGGGAACATAGGAGGAAATAGCA
>WAPW01000056.1 GCA_015520565.1 Candidatus Aciduliprofundum sp.
ATAGGCAAAATCTGGTACGATGGCATAGCTTTTGGAAAGACGAGAGGTGGAAGGGAATATTTCTATCAGAACATATCAATGATTCCAGATGAGAAATTATACAAGGTTATAACCCTAAATGGAGATTTTATAGGCACTTTGGATGAGAGCTTTGTATCCACCCTAAATTATGGAGAGAGCTTTGTTATGAACGGCATGGCTTGGAGAATAGTGGATATAAAGGAAGATAAAGTTCTCGTGGAATATTTGAGGGATATAGCAATGCCCCCCTCATGGGTTGGAGAAGAAATACCTGTGCCATACGAAGTTGCTTCCCACGAGCCAGACATGAAATATCTTAATTCTGCAGCTAGGAAAATTCTTGAAAATTGGAAAATGGATTGGAATAATGAAAGAATAGTTATAGAGAAGGGAAATGGCATAGTTTTCATTGGTGTGAGAGGAGGAAGCAAGGCAAATTACACACTCGCTTTAATTCTTTCATCCATTCTCTCTCAAAAAATAGGGGAGAGCGTAGAATTTTCAGTTTCTCCATATCACATCGCCCTTTTCAATCCCCATGTAAACGCTCCCTATGTGAAAGAATTATTGCAAAAATTGAGAAATGTGGAGGGCTTAGTGAGAATAGTGGCTAAGAATTCTCGTTTATTCAACTACATATTCATGCATGTCGCAAAGAAGATGGGAGTGATAAAGAAAGGAGCAGATATGAAGAGAATAAGAATTGAAAAAATTGTGGATGCGTACAAGGGCACACCTCTATACGAGGAAGTTCTCAACAAGATGAGCTTTGATTATATGGATGTTGAAGTTGTAAATTCAATACTGGAAAATATAAGAAAAGGTGAGACAAAAATAATCGTTAGAGAGATGAGTGAGGAAAGCAAGGTACTTATGGAAGAGCATGGAGATTTAGTCTCTCCGATTATAGCAACAAGGCCTATTATAGAAGCCGTTTATAAAAGATTGTTAGAGGAAGACATGATTCTTGCCTGCCTATCCTGCGGAAAGAGTGCGCATATCAAGGTCAAAGATTTTAAAAAACCAGTTTGCCCGTTTTGTGGAAGTGTAAGGGTAACTCTTTTGAAGCCCTACGAGGAGGATAAGCTCAAGATTTTGAAAAAGAAGAAATTCACAAGGGAAGAGAGAAAGGAGCTTGATAGAATGATGGCAATTTCCCATCTTCTAAGAGTGCATAAAAGAGCTGCAGCTATAGTGCTTGCGGGACGGGGTATAGGGCTCACAACAGCAGCTAGGATATTGCAGATACCCTATGAAGATGAGTTTGAGATTGCAAAAAGAGTGCTCAAAGAAGAATTAAAATACGCACAGAATAAACAATTTTGGGATTTAAGATAAAAGTTAATAATTCTTTGCCCATACCCCTTTATGAATCCTGAGCCTGGAGATTATGTAGAAGTCAAGACGGATAAAGGCATATTTAAGGGGGTTTTATTGCCTAAAAATAAATTTAGCGATGAGGATATAGTCATTCTCAAGCTTGATAATGGTTATAATATTGGCATAGTGCCTTTGGAGATGAAAGTTCTAAAAAAGGGTGAAAAGAAAAAGAGAGTTAAAAGAGAGATAAAAAGGAAAGAAGGTTTGCCAACAATATCCGTAATAGGCACAGGAGGTACTATTGCGAGTTATGTGGATTATAGAACGGGAGCGGTGCATCCAGCATTAACTGCAGAAGATTTAATATTCTCAGCGCCGGAAATAGAAGAGGAATGTAATGTCCGTGCCGAAGTTCTTTTTAATATTTTAAGCGAGGATATGAGGCCAGAGTACTGGATCAAGCTAGCAAGGCATGTAAAGAAAGAGTTGGATAATGCGGAAGGGGTGGTTATACCCCATGGCACAGATACAATGAGTTACTCATCCGCAGCTCTATCTTTTATGTTTGAGAGACAATCAGGACCCATAGTTTTTGTGGGAGCTCAAAGAAGCTCTGACAGGCCAAGCAGCGATGCCTATATGAATCTTCTATCCGCTGTTAAAGTTGCTAAGAGCAATTTGGGCGAAGTTGCAGTTGTTATGCATGCCACAACCAGCGATGATTATTGCCACATTCATAGAGCTACAAGAGTAAGAAAGATGCACACCTCTCGGAGAGATGCTTTTAAGAACATAAACTCTCAGCCCTTGGGAGAAGTTAGGGGAGATGAAGTAAAATTTTATGGAGAGTATAAGAAAAGAGATGAGGATAATATTCTTTTAGAGAAAATGGATGAAAAAGTTGCCCTTATCTATTATTATCCCGGATTGAGTGAAGATATGTTTGAAAGAATGCTTGATGGTATGCATGGAGCCATAATTATGGGCACCGGCTTAGGACATGTGGGAACACATCTTCTAAAGAGCATAAGAGAAAAGATAAAGGATGGAATTATAATAGGAATGACCTCCCAATGCCTTCATGGAAGGGTAAATTTGAATGTTTACTCCACAGGAAGAGAACTGAAAAAGGCAGGAGTAATACCTCTAGAGGATATGCTGCCAGAGGTTGCTTATATAAAATTGATGTGGATTCTTGGAAATTATGATGCTCAAAAAGCAAAAGAGCTTTTGCCTATAAATCTTAGGGGTGAGCTCTCAGCAAGGAGGATGATAACATGGTGAAGAGTGGGCTTGAAATTCATCAGCAACTTGCAACAAAGAAGCTTTTTTGTGATTGTGAATCAAAATTAAGTGATAATGTGATTTACAAATTTGAAAGAGTTTTGAGGCCAACGCAGAGTGAAATGGGTGAAATAGACAAAGCCGCCATTGAAGAGAGCTTGAAGCACAGAAAATTCATATACGAGGCAACGGATAATTCATGCTTGGTAGAAGCGGATGAAGAGCCCCCTCACGATTTAAATAGAGAAGCTCTTGATGTGGCATTAACAGTTGCTCTAATGCTCCACGCAAAGATTGTGGATGAGATTCATGTTATGAGAAAAATAGTAATAGATGGTAGCAACACTTCTGGATTCCAGAGAACCGCTCTTATCGCTATGGATGGATACATTGAAACCTCCTTTGGAAAGGTAAGAATTCCAACAATATGTTTAGAGGAGGAAGCAGCAAGGAAAATTGAGGAGAAAGATGAGTATGTATTTTATCGCTTAGACCGCTTGGGCATTCCATTGATTGAAATATCAACTGCCCCTGATATGAAAAATGGTGAAGAGGTGAAAGAAGCTGCTCAAAAAATAGGATACATATTGAGAGCTACAAAGAAAGTGCGCAGGGGAGTAGGCACTATAAGGCAAGATATAAATATATCCACAGGACAGGGTAGAGTGGAAATAAAAGGGGCATCCAAGCTTAATATGATTCCAAAGTGGGTTAATATGGAGATTGAGAGACAGGAGATGCTAAAAGAGATAGCAGAAATTTTACAGAAGAGAGAAGCAAAGGTGGATGAGAAAATATATGATTTAACTGAGATATTTGAAAAAACAGAGTCAAAGATAATAAAAAATATGCTAAAGAAAGGGGGCAAAGTTCTGGGTATAAAGCTTATTGGATACTCTGGAGTTCTTAAAAAAGATAAGTATAGATTGGGCAAAGAGCTTGCTGATAGAGTTAGAGTAATAGGAATTAAAGGGCTATTCCATTCCGATGAGCTCCCTGCCTATGGTATAAGCTCGGAGGAAGTGGAAAATATAAGGAATTTTATGAAACTCGGGAACGAGGATGCATTTGTGATTATTGCAGAGATGGAAGAAAAGGCAAGATTGGGATTGGAGAAGGTTATGGAGAGAGCTAAAATCGCACTAAATGGAGTGCCTGACGAAACCCGTGGGCCAAGGGATGATGGCTCTACCTATTATCTCAGACCATTGCCGGGAGGAGCAAGGATGTATCCAGAAACGGATATACCTCCAATAAGGATAACCAAAGAGCATATTCAGAAACTTGCAAGCTCTCTTCCACCAATGCCTGAAGAAAGGGCAAAAGAATTAGTAGCCCTTGGCATAAACGAAGAACTCGCTTGGCAGCTCA
>WAPW01000057.1 GCA_015520565.1 Candidatus Aciduliprofundum sp.
ATAATCATCTTTGAAATTAAAATCTCTCATAATTCTTCCCAATTCTTCAATTTTTCTCTTTATATTATTGATTTTTCCTTTAATTTCTATATTTTTCGCCTTTTCATAGCCTTCGTTTAATAGATTTTCAGCATCCTCAAAATCGTTATTTTTTATGCTATTATCTATCTCAATTAGCAATTTTTGCAGCTCATCTATAGGATATTTTTTGTTTTTGAGCTCATCTACCCTCTTCTGCAAATTCTCTCTCATTTTTTGTAATTTCTCTATTTTCTCTGTTAGTTCTTTAATTTTATTGTTTATATCTGCTGTGTACTTGATAACTTCTGCATATTTTTTATCTTTTAAACTTTGGGCAGCATTATTGAGCATATCCATTATACCATTCTTTTCCAAATCTATTTTTAATTCGCTTGCTTTTTGAGCTGCATCCTTAGCCGATTCATACGCTCTTTCAGCAAGGTTTTGAGATAAGGATTCTATTAGAGAGTTGCATTTTTCTATGCTTTCTTTTGCATGCTCTAAATCTCTTTTATCAAGGTATTCTCTTGCGTTCTCCAAAATTTTCTCTACTTTATCTGTATTCTCGCCCAATTCTTGTAAAAAGGATATACTGTTTTCTATCTCCTTAATTTGATTTTCGTATTTTTCTCTCTCCCTATTGAAAATTAAATCCCTTAGTTCTGAAAATGAGTTTATTGCATTCTCAATTTCTCCCTTCTCAATAAATCCATTTATTTCATTTATTTTGATGTTTACATCTTCGTACCCATATTTTCTAAATTCTTCAATTTCAGAGCTTATGTTCTTGTATATTTTCTCATAAAGTTTCTCCTCAATATTTCTTAGAATTATTATTGAATCTTTATAGTTCTCATCTTTCATCAATTTTTCAACATTTTCCATCTCAACATCAATGCCCCTAAGATCAAATCCTAAATTTTTACCCTTGTTTAAGATGGATGATATATCTTGGAAAAGGGTTGAAGCTATATCCCTCAAATTTATCTTAATTAATTTTTTAAGCTCATCAACCATCTTCTCTGCTTCTTCCGGATTCTTTTCTACCGTCTCTTTCACATTTTCAATTTTCTCTTCTATGCCCTCTAGGATTATATCCTCTTTTTTTAGTTCCTCATTAACTTTATGCAAGTCCTCTATTTCAACTTTCAATTGGGAATAAAGATTTATTTTTCTCTCAAGCATCTGGAGCGCATTTAAGATGGTATCGTAGGCCTTTTTATGTTTTCCAATTTTTAGGAAGTTTTTGGCGCTATCAACCATACCTAAATAAGGTGAGATATCTATGCCATTTTTCTTTGCTTCTAGGAGTTTATCTCTAGCATTCTTCATAAGTTCAAGAACTTTATGCAATTTTACCTTTTCAGCTTCTTCTGTAGCCTTTTTTATTAGATTAATTGCCTCGTCCAAATTATCTTTATTGTAGGCATTCTTTGCTTGTTCAAGCATGTCCCACGATTTTTTCATATTTTCTCCCATCTCTTCTCCTTCTTTTATTAATATTCCAGAGATGTCTAAAAGCTTTTTAAAGAATAGTTTAAAAGAATCCTTGGTGGAGTTTAAAAATTCTTTAGATAGTTCTATGGCCGATGAATAATCTCCAGAGTTCAAGGCTTTAACTGCCCCATCTCTTTTTTCCAAATCTATGGAAAGAGTGTAGTGAGCGGATTTTGCCAAGTTTATTAGCTTATCTGCCTTGTTTATATTTTCATCCACAATTTTTTTAGCAGAACTCTTTATCTTATTTTCAATTTTTTCAAGCTGGGCCAACATCTGTTGAGAGTTTCCCTTTACCTTTTCTACATCTTTTTTAACCCATTCAAATCCTTCAATGCCTATAACTTTTGAAATAAGCTCTCTCTTCTTCTTCTCTACCACATTTTTTAAAGATTGAGAAATCTTTTTGTTTATATCTTGAATTATATTCAAACTTGAAATTGGGTCTTGCTCTACCTTTGATTTTGCCTCCTCCAAGTATGCTTTTAATCTTGCAGAATCTTCAATATTCACCGAGAGCAATATTTTCTCAATCTTTTTTGACTCATCTTCAAAAATCTTTTTAATCTCTTCTTGAATGTCTTTGTAAAGGGGCTCTAATAAACTTAGTGCTTTATCAAAATCTTTAACTTCAAAGGAGCTCTTTGCATTTTTTAGCTTTTCCTCATAATTTTTTGTGCTTTTATAATTCTTAATCGTTGCAATCCCTCGCTCAATGTCCTTAATATATTTCTCACATTTCTCCCTTTTCTCTTTGATTGCCTGTGCCTTCTTTACGAGCTCCCTCTCGATTTTTATCCCACTAAGATATGGACTTGGCAATTTCAGACCTCCCATACACTCATTCTCTTTCAAGATTTAAATTTTTACCTTTGCAATTTCTCTATCTCATAAGATTTCAAACTCTTTACTTCATACTCCTCTCCGAGAATTGGAATCTTTATATCTGTCAAAAGCACCAATATTCTCATTTTATTCTCAAACTGTGGCTCTATCCTCGCTCCAATCATAAGATTTGCATTATCCTTCATTAATGAGGATATAGCATCTACGGCAGAATACACGGCTGATATAGGAACATCCTCTCCCGTTGTAATATGTATTACTCCTACACTTGCTTTTGAATAGTCCATGTCCATTATTAAAGGCCTGTTTAAAGCATCTACTACGATTTTTCTTGGGTCATTTGCCTCTCCTTCTCCTATGAGTATGGTGGAATACCTTCCATTCTTCATTATCCTCTTCAAATCTTCCAAATCGATATTCATCAAAGATGGCTTGGTGAGAACATCCACGAAGGACATTATTGTATAGCTTATGAGCTGATCCATGACTAAGAATGCCTTTTTGATTGGTAAATTGGGAGCAATTTCCATAAGCTTGTCGTTCTCCAAAATGATTAATGTATTGGATAACTCAACAATTCTTTTTAACCCCTCTTTTGCCTTTATGAACCTTGCTCTTTCAATCTTGAATGGCATAGTGGCTATTGTGATCACCAATGCACCTTCCCTCTTTGCTAATTCTGCAATTATTGGAGTAGCTCCTGTGCCTGTGCCTCCTCCAAGCCCCGTTGTTAGAAAAACAATGTCAACGCCATCAAATATATTTTCAAGTTCCTTGGAAGCGAGGATTGCACTCTTTTCTCCTACCTCCACTAATCCTCCTGAGCCAAAACCCTTTGTGTATTTTTTCAAAAGAATCTTTTTATCTGCCTCCACAGTCCTTAGGTTATTTATATCGGTATTTATTGCAACCGTTGGCACGGAGAGCCCTAATTTTTTCATCCTGCTTACAGCATTACAGCCTGCTCCTCCTATTCCCACAACCATAATATTAATCTTTTCTTCGTAGAGCTCCCGCTCAACAAGGGTGTATGAGGAAGCTCTTCTTATTAGAGATTCTATGCTCAATTAGCTCTCACCCTCCACAATTTCTTTTTTAATTCCTTCCTCAATTTCCTTCTTTGCAAGAGAGGATATTTGCCTTCTCACATATTCCCTTACAGCAGTTCTAATGGCATCGTCCATATCCACTGCCTCCCCTGCCTCCACGAGCTTAACTAGCATTGCAACTGTGCCCTTTGGCAAATCTACGCTTATCTTCTCTATATTGCGGGGAGCGAATTTTTCAGCGAGGAAATTCTCAATTGCAGTGCGAACTACCTCGGATAAATTTTTGAATTCTCCACTCTTAACTAACTCTTCCATCTTCTCCGCCGCATTGCGGGAGAGCCTGATTGTAATCCTTATTGAATCGGACATTTTAACTGCCTCTTTCCATGTTTTGTCTGACAATAAGTATCACATAATGGGTATATATAGTTTTCCCAGAGAAAAAGGTATTTACAGGTATGCAATAAGCCAATTATGGACACTGCAAACAATCCAAAGATTCTCATGGCTGAAAGATGCACGAAGGATATGAAGAATCTATTCAACAATATGCGTGGCGTTGGGAAAGAAGCATCAAAAATTATGAATGATATTGAAAGAAAGATTTTGGAGATAAAGTACTCTTATGCAGAAATTGATGCTTTATCTCCTATGCTAAAAGAAATAGAATCAAAAATTTTAGAGCTTTACAATATTCTCGGGGGAAAAGAATGGGTAAGTAGATTAAAGAGGGTGAATATTGATGAGGGAAGGATTGCAAGAGTGAAATTTTGCATGAATATCCTCTATAATCTATCCTCTCGCTTAAAATTGTCTGATGATCCTGCTTATGCCGTTGATATAAGAATTGGAGAAATTGATAGCGTGATGAAACATCCCAAAGCGGATAAATTGAAGATTTGCAATGTTAATGTGGGTAGAGTTATAACAGTGGTAACAAATATCCAAAATGTGAAAGAGAGAGAGAAATTACCCGTGGCATTACTTCCTCCTGCAGAATTCTTTGGAATTGTGAGCGAAGGTATGTTTCTCTCTCATAACCTTAAAGAAGGAGCCCCAGGAGAATTGCCAAAGTTGGGCGAGGAGGAATTGAATAATGCTCGTAAAGAAGTTTTAAAACATCTTAAATGATTTCATATTCTTTATTTTCAAGGGCATGGATAAATGCCTCCTTGCTATTACTGGTACCTCGCACCATCCTTCTTTTATTTCTCTCTCTAAAATTTTGAATTCTGCTGCCTCCTCTGGAAGTTTTATTCCGCATCTTCTGCATCTGTATCC
>WAPW01000058.1 GCA_015520565.1 Candidatus Aciduliprofundum sp.
CATCCCAAATAAGCTCTTCCACAATTCTTCTAAGCTCATCATTTGGTATCTCGGAGTAATCGTAAATATTTATACCCCTTCTGCGAAGCACATCTGCCCCGGGGGCTAAATCAAGAAAGTGCAAAATATCCTCCTTACTCTTTATCTTTATCTTATTTTGGAAATACACACTTACCTGTGCTTCATCAAACATGGCTGCAAGCTCTTCCTTGGGTATAACCCTCTCCAAGAGCTTCATGTGCAATTCTTTAAGCAAGGCACTGCGGTCTTCCATTAGAACTATATCCGATATGCCCGAGAGAATTATGCTATGAGCAAACACGCTGGGGGTATCACTATATGGCACTATTTTAACCTCAATATCTCCCCTTTCTATCTCCTCAAGAACTTCCTTTGCATGAGGCAAATCCATGACTATGTTGAATATCTCGTTGTATGTCTCTTCCATTACGGGAAAATCAGGTATCTCGCTTAAAAGACGCAATATCTTATCGCTCCTGAGCTGCTGTCTTGCCACGGATATGTCCCTTCCCTTGTATCTTCGCAAAACCATAAATGAGCGAGATGCGCAGTGCCTAAAGCGCTGCTTGAAAAGCTCTGTATTGAATACGGCTCTTCGCAATGTATCTTCAATTTCATCGGAAGTTAAAAGATTCCTGATGTCTTCAAGGCGAATTCTGCGTTTAAGGGTTAGCATAAAAGCATCATCAGTTATGCTTATACCCACATTTACCCCATACTTCTCAGTTATTTTGAAAGCATAAGCTCTTGAGAGAGCATCATTGACCCTCCTTCCAAAGGGATAATGGAAAATTATATTATGCTTTCCTGCAGGATCTACATAACCCTCTATTACAACCCTTTTGTACGTGGGTACTATATGGTGCATTCCTTGCTTTATATAGGATACGATGCTTCTCGCACCCTTGTAATCAAGGTAATAATCTTTCATTAAAATTTCAATTGTCTTTTTCTCTCCCTTCGCCCTAATACTTTTCTCCACAAACTCCCTGAATTTTCCAACCTCTATGCTCAAATCAAATGAGCGGGGGAGCATTTCACCAACCCAAGAGGGTACCGTGGGTCTCTTACCTGTGGCATCTTTGACTACGACTTTCCCACTTCTTATGCTCAGCACTTCATAGCTCCTTGCGCCTAGAACAAAAACATCTCCCTTCTGCAATTTTTCTACAAATTTCTCGCTTAAGCTTCCCAATCTCTTTCCCTCATGGTCAATAACAAGATAATCTGCCTCGTCGGGAATAGTGCCCATGTTCATAAAATAAATCATCCTGCTGCTTCTCTTTCTTCCAAAAACCATGTCCTCTTCGTCAAACCATATTTTTGAATACACTGTATCTCCTAAAACATAGCCCCCAAGATAGCGGAGCACTTGTATGAATTTCTCTCTGGGCAATTCGTGATAGCAGTAAGAGGAGCGAATTATATTGTAGGCCTCATCCACTTTCCACCTCTTCTCTATGCTCATACCCACTATGATTTGCGCAAGAACATCCAGAGAGTTCTTGGGAATTCTAACTCTATCAATCTTGCCTTCGTAGGCGCATTTAACCAATGTGGTGCATTCTATGAGCTCATCGTTGTCAAAAACCAAGAATCTGCCTTTGGCTGTGGCTCCATAAGCATGCCCACTACGCCCTATTCTCTGCAATCCTTTGGCAATGCTCTTTGGAGAGCCAATTTGGACGACCACATCTATGTACCCTATATCTATCCCTAATTCAAGGGATGTTGATGATATCACCGCTTTCAATTTTCCTTCTTTTAATTCTTTCTCAACCCTCAACCTCGTTTCCTTGCTCAAAGAGCCATGATGCGCTTCTAAATTTTCAATGCCCTTCTCCTTAAGCTTGTAAGCTACATGCTCCGTTCCACTCCTCGTGTTTGTGAAAATAAGAGTGGTGCGATGTCTATTCATTATATCAACCAAAACATCGTACATCTTTTCATTTGCAACTTCGTAGGGCACAAGGGTTAAGTCCTCTACAGGTGTTATGACCTTTAAATCAAGTTTTTTCCTCGCCTCAACTTCAACAATGCTCACATTCCTTGGCTCCTCCCCTTCATATCCCACAAGATATTTGGCAATCTCTTCTATGGGCGCTTGAGTTGCGCTTAGTCCTATACGCTGAAAATTCTTGGCGAGGTACTGCAACCTTTCAAGATTCAGAGAGAGCATCACTCCCCTCTTATTATTTGCAAGCTCATGTATCTCGTCAACGATTACATATTTAACATCCCTGAAACTCTCTCTAAACTTGGGGGCTGTGAGAACGAGGGACAGGGACTCAGGAGTAGTTATGAAAATATGTGGGGGCTTCCTAAGCATTTTTTGTCTCTCTGCAGTGCTCGTATCACCTGAGCGAACTGCCACACGAATCTTTGGAATCTTGACCCCTTTGCTCTTAGCCAACTCTTTTATCTCTTCCAAAGGCACTTCAAGGTTCCTATGTATGTCATTTGCAAGGGCTTTGAGGGGAGATATGTAAACGCAATAAACCTTGTCCTCAAGCTTTCCCTCCTTGGCTAAAAGGAATAATTCATTGATAATGGATATGAAAGCAGTTAGAGTTTTACCGCTTCCTGTAGGAGAAGAAACGAGAACATTCTTACCTGAATGAATTAGAGGAATAGCATATGCCTGCGGCTCTGTAAGCTCAGAATACTTGGAAGCGAACCACTCCCCTATAATTGGGTCAAAAAGCGATAGAACCTCGTCTCTGGTATACATCTTATTGGCCCTTTCCATATCTCTACCTCAGAATTGTAGGATTAGTGTATAAAAGCATAAAAGTTTTTGCCTTACAATTTTAGCCCTTTCAATATCCTTTTGGCAGTAGGAGTTGCAGCTATTCCTCCCTTACCAGTTTCTCTCAAGCTTTCTGGCAAAGCTCTACCAACTTTTCCCATGGCTTCCACGACTTCATCAAAGGGTATAACACTTTCAATTCCTGCCATAGCCATCTCAGAACTGGCAATGGCTATATTAACAGCAGTGGCATTTCTCTTCACGCAGGGCACTTCTACAAATCCACCAACAGGGTCACATACAAGGCCCATTAGGGATTTTAGAGCTATAGCTGCAGCATGAGCGCATTTCTCTCCATCTCCAGTGTAGTAGTATGTTAGCATGGCAGCAGCCATGGCAGCTCCAGAACCAATCTCAGCTTGACAACCTCCTTCTGCCCCCGCTAATGTGGCCTTCTTGGATATCACATCCCCAATACCACCTGCAACGATGAAAGAATCAAGCAATTTATCAAAATTTTCATCCTTCTTCCAAAGTGCATAAACTATGCCCGACATGACTCCACAGGCACCAGCAGTTGGACACGCCACAATTCTTCCCATAGCAGCGTTGCTCTCGGCAAAGCTTAGGGCTGATATCATGGCCATTCTGTTAAACTCACTTATTAACTTTTGCTTGTAATTTTTCATCTTCCAAGCATTCATCCCAGTCATTCCCGTTAGAGTTTTTTGCTTCTTTCCAAAATTTCTTGCACCTTCTCTTATTATTGCCCTAAGTATTTTTGCAGCCCCTTTCCTCGTTAATTCAACAGGAACCCCCAACTCTTCATATTCTTCCTCCAAGATTACCTCATGCAATGGCCTTTTTTCCTCTTCGCTCCTCTTAACTAAATCTCCAAAATTCATTTTCAATCCCTCGGTATGTAGAATAGTTCATAAACATAATCGCATTCTCCCACCCTTTTTAAATCTTCCTTGGGCAAGTTCTCATCAATTTCAATTATCCCTATCGCCCTGTTCTCCGCAGCATTCACCCTGCGCATATACAAATTTGCAATGTTCTTTGTAATCCTCTTCAAAATTCCAGCCATGGCTCCAGGCTTATCCTTCATAACGAGAACCAAGGTATTGTATTCCCAATCTATATCACATTCAACATCCCTGATTCTGACTATCCTTATCTCCCCACCACCAATTGAAGAGCCCATCACATTGTAGCTCTTCCCTCCCTTCCAAGTTTCTATAAGAACTGTATTGGGATGAACATCTCCCAAATCATCCTGCGCAAATTCATACTCAACTCCCAACTTATCTGCAATCTTATAGGCATCCTTTATCCTCTCATCATCGGCTCTCATTCCCAAAATTCCAGCAAGGAGAGCTTTATCAGTACCATGTCCTTTATGCGTTTCCGCAAATGAGCCATGAAGAGTGAATTTAACCTTTTCAGGTATGCCCCCTGAGAACTTGTAAGCGAATCTCGCAATTCTCAAAGCACCTAAAGTGTGAGAGCTAGATGGGCCAACCATGACAGGTCCAAGAACATCCAATATTGCCATAGCGGTGCTATGAAATACAAAAATAAATCTTTTTCGTGGGGAAAATTTATCTATATGCTAGAGATTTGCTTATTATGAAACCTCGTATAATCAAAGGGAGAATATGGATGATACGAGATAAAGATGGAAAGAGAATTGACAACATTGACACGGATATGATTTTCCACAACAAATATCTATACATCACAGATTTAAAAGAGATGGGAAAGCACGCATTCTCAAATCTCCCCGGCTGGGAGGATTTCCCCAAAAAAGCCAAAGAAGGAGATATCCTGGTTGTTGGTCGCAATTTCGGTGCAGGAAGCTCTAGACAGCAGGCCGTGGATTGTTTTATTGCACTTGGGATATCCGCCATTGTAGGCGAGAGCTTTGGAGCCATTTACAAGAGAAATGTAATAAACTCTGGACTGCCATTGATTGAAGCTCCCGGCATATTTGATTCCCTCCTGCAAACAGGAGACATAATTGAGATAAACCTTGAAACTGGAGAGATTTTCAAAGATGGAGAGTTGGTTTTCAAGGCAAAACCAATGTCAAAGGTTGCACTTGATATATACGATGCCGGTGGAATATTCGCTTACGGGAAAACCTTAGAAAATGCGTAGATCTACAGCCATCATATCTCTATTTCTCGTTTCTGTGGTATGGGGTGGTACATTTCCACTTGTAAAGGCATCCCTTGATTACATATCCCCTTTGGGATTTATAGCTTTGCGATTCTTACTGGGATTTGGCATTCTTGCAATTTTCCTATTTAAAAGCTTGAAAAATAGCAAAGATGCTTTAATTCCCGGCCTAATTCTTTCCATATTTCTCTTCTTGGGGTATTTCTTTCAAACAGTTGGTCTAAAATACACCACATCATCTCATTCTGGATTTATAACAGGCCTATATGTGGTATTTACACCCCTATTTGCCGTTTTAATGCTAAAGGAGAAAATAACTACGAAGGTATCCATAGCAGTTATTCTAGCCCTAATAGGATTATACTTGATATCAAACATAAGCGGAGGTATAAATTTTGGAGATTTCTTAACCCTTATTTGCGCCATTGCCTATGCTATTCAAGTTGTTCTGGTTGCAAAGTATAGCAGAATGTACGATCCAAATACCCTAACAATAATTGAACTCGCATTCGTTTTCATATTTTCCTTGGGAGGGTGGGGTATTGAGGGATTTAGCATACATTGGAGCTGGCTGATGATATTTGGAGTTGTATTTACAGGAATATTCGCAACCGCCCTAGCAATTCTTGTTCAAACCCATGCTCAAAGGGTATTACCATCATCCCATGCAGCAATAATTTACACCGCAGAACCCATATTTGCAGGATTATTTTCATACATTTTCTTAGGAGAGGGATTAGGTACAAAAGGAATAATCGGTGCAGCTCTTATTCTTCTTGGAATGCTTTTAGTAGCCTTTGATAAATCTCATCAAGGGCCTTAGTTGCTTTATCCCTTATCACAAAATCTGCGTATCTGCTAATTGGTGTATCTTGGGGATTTATCTCCACAATTTTCGCACCATTGCTCCAAGCCAAGCGGGGTAAGTAGGCAGCGGGATAAACCTGTGCAGATGTGCCTATTACAAACATAACATCGCATAATTGAGATAGCTCATAGGCCTTATCCACATCGTAAACTGGCTCTCCAAACCAGACAACATCAGGACGGAGCAAGCCACCGCATCTCTTGCATTTTGGAGGTATCTCTCTTAGGGGCACATCGTAATTATAGTATCTTATGCCACACTGCGTGCATTTGACTCTCCATATATTTCCATGCAGCTCCACTACATTCTTGCTTCCTGCCTTGGTATGCAGGCCATCAATATTCTGAGTTATTACCCAAAAATCGTAGAAATTCTCCAAGAGTGCAAGAACTTTATGTGCTCTATTTGGCTTTGCCCTAGCTATATTTCTCCTCCTCTCATCGTAGAATCTCCAAACTAAAGAAGGATCTCGCTCAAATCCCTCCACTGTGGCAACCTTCTCCACGGGGTATCCTTCCCAAAGCCCACCTCTGCCACGAAAAGTTGGAATTCCACTCTCAGCGCTTATGCCTGCACCAGTTAGGGCAATTATCCTCTTGGCAGAGAGCAAGACTTTTATCAACTTAGAAAAATCCATAAAACTGCATGGGCTTATGGTAAAAAATTTTATAGTCAAACAGTATTTTCATCCATGGAATCCTACAGGAGGATTCTTAGGGATATAGGAATTGAGAATTATGATGTTTGGTACTATACTTGGAAAGTTCTAACTGCTGGAAATATCATTACCTTCATGCTACTTCCATTCATTACAATATACTTCTTTTACGAGGTTTACACAAACAGCTATTCACTAACCATCAACTACTTACTTCTGCTTCTTCTACTTCTTTACTACGCTTTCCCTCTCTATGTATATCTCAAAGAGAGGAAGATTGAAGGATGGAGGATGGATACAAGGATAAATTCGCTAATATCATCCTCGCCCATAGTTGTATCTATGCTAATAATCATAATTATTTCACTCTTCCAATACGCAATTACCGCAGAATCTTTTATTAGAATATTTTTCTTCATTGTCTCAGTATTTTTCATTGCTCCAATTTGCTATGCCATCTACGCAATGATTTTGGGATACAGGGTAGAAAAGAGGATAAAAAGAATATACAACATTCCAAATTTAAGGACACTGATTTTCAAAAGATTGAAGAGCAAGTTTCCAGAGGCAAAAGAAAAGGGAAAGTACATGGCAATCGACGGGATAAGAGTGGAAGTAATAAACAGTAACTCGAGTGATTCGGTTGGAACTGTGAAGATGTATGGGTTGAGAGAATCAAATGCTTCAAAGGCAAGAAAAATAATGGAAATAATTGATGTTCTTGGCTAAACTATAGAGATTTTATTGCCTCCGCTATTACGCTAGCAACTGTTATCTTGCTATTCTCACCTTCTATTGTATCCGTGGCAGCAAAATCATTTACTTTGCGCATATTATTCATAGCCCTGCCTATGAAAAGACCATGGGTGCAAACGGCGTATATCCTTGAAGCTCCCTGCTCCCTGAGTTGCTCCGCTGCTCTAGCTATTGTGCCTCCTGTAGAAATTATATCGTCCACTATTCCAACAACCTTGCCATCTGCATCCAGATTTTTTGGTTTTATTATTACCTCAGTTCCACTCAATCTCGTTTTTTCCAAATAATCAAATTCCACTCCCATAGCTTCAGCAACTAATCTGGCTCGTTCATAACCTCCTTTGTCAGGAGAAATAACCATATCCACTCCCTTTGATTTTAGCCACTCTGCTATTGGCTTCGTAGCGTGCAAATGCATCGTTGGTATATCAAACCATTTTAGAACATTCTCAGAGTGCAAATCCATGCCTATGAAATAATCGGCATTCATCTCTATATGCTTCACCATTGCCCTAGCGCTTATTGCCTCCCCTTCCTTGAAAATCTTGTCTTGACGAGAGTATCCAAAATATGGAATTACCGTAATTATTTTCTTAACTCCCATTTCCCGCAAAGCATCCTGCAAGAGAAATAGTTCAATTATTTTCTCATTGGGATATGTTGTTTGGATTAGCACAACTTCCTCATTCACATCCCCATCAATGCGCACATAAATTTCTCCATCTGGAAAACGCTCAACATGGGGCCTTATAAAATCCTCACCAAGAATCCTTGCAACCTTCTCTCCAAGCCCTATGGACGCACTACCTGCAATAACATTCATAGTGGGTTATGGGAAATAAGATAAAAAATTTTTGTGAAAAATTGATTTAAAATATTCTATCAAAGAATTTCTTAGCTCCAAAGCGTAAAACATCCTCAGCAGGCAAACCAAGCTCGCTTTCCACTTTCTCCTTGAATTTCATTATTTCCTCATCACTCATATTCTCCCCATCTATGGATATGCCGACAACTTTGCCACCGGATACTGGGGATGCAAGCTCTTCATACAATTCAATGCTTTTCTCAAGGGGTAATATTGTATAACCCTCATATCCTTCATGCCATTTTCTTGTGGGATCATGAGCGAGTATAATCTTTTTGGCGTAGGAGCCATGGAGAATGCCCAAAGTTACTCCGCTGTATGCAGGATGTGTTAAATCACCCTGCCCTTCCACAAATATAATATCTCTATCTTTTACCTTATTCACCATATCCTCAACAGTCCCAGCCATAAAATCTCCCGGCACTCTATCTATAACTACACCATAATCAGCTCCAACCAATATACCAGTTTGTCCAGTGGCTATGAAACCAGAACTTATACCTCTTCTAAGCGCCTCTTTGTGCATCTCCACAGCAGTTATCATCTTCCCAACACTACAATCGGTACCTGCTACCAGCACGGTGGGTGCATCTCTTCCACTTCCATCTGCTACTTTCAAATCTTTTGGGGGCTTACGAACATCCCATATCTTTGCACCTGATTTTTCTGCTATCTTCTTAAATTCTTCGTCTTCGCTTATAAAATCATGCAATCCTGAAATAACCATCTTTCCGTTCTTCAGGGCAATTTTTACCTCCTCCCTCCACTCCTTAGGTAATTTTCCACCTATGGGGGCAACTCCTATTACCAATGCATCATAATCCTCTGGAACTTGAGATATGTGTGCATATATGGGTACATCCCTTCCCTTGGGAAATATATCCCTTGCATTCTTTCCAGCATTGCTCCTATCAATGATGCCAACAATTTCATGAGGTGAATAAAAATAAACACCTCTAGCAGTTTTTCCTCCAAATCCAGCAAAGGCATCATGTGCAAGTATCACAACTCTCATAGGGTTGCATGGGCATGCACATATAAAAGGATGTCTTTAACAACAAATATAAAATAAATGAGGAGTATTTCTATTTAATGCGTCTGAGTTTTGAAGCAAAACTTGCGATTATACTAATAATAAGCGCCATAGGGTTTTACATACTAAATTACTTTCTTTTCCGAGATGTTAATTTCATAGAGAGATATCTCCTAGCCCAGCTCGGATTTCTCTCAATATCCGTTCTACTTGTTACCCTTGTTCTCAACAACCTAATGGTAAGAAGAGAGAAAAAAGAGAGATTGGAAAAATTGAACATAGTTGTGGGCACATTCTTTGCAGAGCTAGGAAAGGATTTGCTTAGGTACATATCAAAGTATGATAATGGCATTGAAGAAATTGCTAGAGAGCTCATAAATATAGAAGATTACAAAAAGGAGGATTTTGATAAAATAAAACAAAAGCTTGTGAAAAGGAAGTATGATATTGACATAAAAAAGATTAATCTCTTAGAACTTAGAAAATTTCTTCTAAATGGTAAAGAATTTGCAATAAACCTTCTTGATAATCCAGCGATAATTGAGCATGAGGCCTTTACAGAGTTGCTATGGAATGTATTGCATGTAACAGATGAGTTAAGAAGAGTGGCTAGCTTTGATAATCTAAGCCCAGAGGATTACGAAGATATAAAGGGAGATATTGAAAAATTATACAAACTGCTTATATACGAATGGATAAGGTATGTGGAATATCTGAGGCATAGACATCCTCACATATTCATCTACGAAGCAAAGACAAACCCGCTTATACCCCATGCATATCATATAAAAAAAAGAAAATCTATTTAGGTACCACGCCAAGTCCGCTCTTATCGCTCACATAATTGTAGCCATCCCTAAATTCCACGCCCTCATAGGGCTGCTCTGTCAAATCCCAATAGCCATCCAGATCTGCGTAATCAGCTCCTATTCCCAAGGCAAAATGGGTGCCTGCTGCAATTCCCACTTGGGTCTCTATCATACAGCCCACCATGATTCTCATACCTGCTGCCCTTGCAATAGAAGCCATTCTCATTGCTTCATATATACCTCCACTCTTCATAAGTTTTATATTTATTCCATCCACTTTACCTATTAAGCGTAGCACATCCAAAGAATTATGCACACTCTCATCTGCAATTATCGGTATGTCCACACTTTCCCTCAAAATTTTCAAATTATCAATCTCGCTTGCAGGAATTGGCTGCTCTGCAAACTCTATCTCATATTTTTCCATTTCTTTAAGAACCCTTATGGCTCTTTTTAAAGAATAGCCTTGATTTCCATCAACTCTAATTTTAGCATCGGTGATATTCCTTATAGCTCTAACTCTCTCAATATCTTCTTGGGGATTTAATCCTATCTTTACTTTTAATACTTTTGCACCAGCATCAAGAAGTTTCCTTGCACTTTTTAGTGTGTACTCCAAGCTTCCTATATCCACCGTTAAAGATGTTTCTATTCTCTCTTTCCTCCCTCCAAGCAAATCTTTGAGGGGAACATCGGCTTTTTGAGCAAGAATGTCAAACAGGGCAAAATCAATGGCTGCCTTTGCGCTTGGAGAGCCAACAATTGAAGAATTCATCATCTCAACAATTTTTCCTATTTTAACAGGGTCTTTAGTTATAATAAGGGGTTTAAATCTGTGCAATGCAGCCACGGTGGATTCCACAGTATCCCCAGTTATGCGAGGTGCAGGGGCTGCTTCCCCATATCCACAATACTCCTCGGTGCATATCTTAACAATTACGCCCCTATACTTATCAATGGTTTCATAAGTTATCCTGAATGGCTTTTTCAGGGGTATCTCTAAAACATCCCATTTCAAGCTTACAATGTTCATGGCTAAGAGATATTACATCAACTAAAATAAACTTTCTCATTTTTGCGTTATAATTGTTACCTTTACTTCCTCTCCATACTGAGGCGTGCGATAAACATCCAAAAACACTGGCTCATAGGGCCTTGCTGCTATTCTTGCATCCTCTATATCAATATCTCCACTAAAAAGCATAACCATATCACCATCGCTTATCCATGGAGAATCAAGAGCATCTTTAATTGCAACTTCCAGTTTATTTTTTCCCGAGCCAAATCCTATGCCTATGCCCAATTCCCCTCTCAAGGGCACACTTAACATATTCTTAATGAGAATATTTCTAAAATCCAAAATAATATGCTTCATAACCTCAGGGGATATATTCATTGCAACCCGTATTTGAATATTGGAATAGTGCTTTAAAAGCCCATCGTTATCAAGTATGAAGTACATATCGTAATTTTTCCTTATATCCCTCAAAGCTTCCTTGGCCAATTCTATCCTCCCACTATTCTCCGAGGAGAATGGTAAGGTGAAAAGTCCTATGAGCTTGCTCTGACTCCTCTTCGCTTTTCCCATAATTCTAGCGATATTTGTACCAAGCGTGCCTCCGAGGCCTGCGAGAACAAAAATGTACGGGCTGCTTATCCTTGAGAGCCACGGAAATGCCATATTTATGAGCTTTTTATCCACAGTGGCATAGGCCATAACCTTCTTCTTATCAACTTTTATATCTCCATCATGCTCATTTATTAGAATTGGTCTTATGGGAAGCTGGGAAGTAACATACTCTGCAAACCTTACACCTGCGCCTCCACAGCCAAGGATGGTAAGCATATCCACATCCCATAATGAACTTTAAATTATTAAACCTTTCATAATTTTCTTCCAAAAACTATGAAGCCCGTGTGAGCAACTTCCACATTATCTGGCCTAGTTCCCATATCCCACACGAGAATATCACGCTTTATTATCTCCGTGGCTTCAAGGTCCACAAAGCCCGAACTCTTCATCTTTTTATACACCTTCTCAAGTTGATTGTATGTGGGAATATAGGCCATAATGCATCCCGATTGCTTCAGAGCTTTTCTTGCCATATCCACAGCTTCCCATGGCTCTGGGATGTCAAGAATAAAAGCATCCACATCTCTCTCTTCCACATCCTTTCTTATATCCCCTTTCTTCAAAACCCAATGATCCTGCAACCCTGCATTTTCCACATTCTTCTTTGCAATTGCAGCAAAATCATCTCGCAGCTCGTATGTGTAAACTTTGCCATTGGGGTATGTGTAATACAGCAATGCAATGCTCATGGCTCCAGAGCCTGCACCTCCTTCCACCACATGCCACCCACTTCTTATCCCGCATCTAGCTATTATGTAAGCTGCATCTTTAAGCGCTATAATTTGAGCTTTTCTCTTTATTGTGCCTATATAATCGTATAAATTGCTCCTTAGCACATAAACTTCCTTCGTTCCTAATTTGGCTTTCCCTTCTTTAAGCTCCTTTAGCACGGCAAAATCTCCTACGCGATACATTCCATCCTTCCTAGCAAGGTACCTCTTTTTTCCGTCCAAAATTGTGAGCATAAACAATAATGGCACAGGTAATTAAAGAATTTTTGCAATGATTGACAAAAAATATAAATAAGGGCTCTCATTTGGAGGATTTGTAATGAAAAAGGTAATAACTGGACTTCCGGATGAGCTGTTTGCCTTGGAGGAAATTTCCAAGGAGCAGCAAGTGATAAAGATATACACTGACAAGAGGAGATATGGGAAAACAGTGACAATAATAGAGGGGTTTGATCCGAAAGATGTGGATTTGAAAGACATGGCTAGGGCTCTGCGCAAGAAAACTGCATCTGGCGGAACTGTAAAAGATGGACGCATTGAACTGCAAGGGGACCAGAGAGATAAAGCGAGAAAGTTCTTAGAATCTCAGGGCTATACAGTTGAAATCATAGAGTAATTATGCCAGAGCAAGATATTTTGGAACTCGTAGATGAGCTTGTAGAAGAGGCAAAGCGCTGCAACCAGCGCAGGCTTATTGTCATAGCTGATAAGAGAGAGAAAGGTATATCCCTCCTACAAGAGATTTTGAGCAAAGTAGAATTGGAGAGAAAAATCACATTTGCAAAGAACATAGATTTCAAAGTACCCGGAGAGATTGAAGAATTAAAAAACTCGGAAAAATACCTTGGCACAAATTATGACCTTTTAGCCATAGATTTGCACCATTCTTTCATACCCAACGATTTGGGAAAACTGATAAATATTGTGCAAGGAGGAGGATTGATAATTCTCTTAACCCCTCCATTTGAAGAATGGCCAAAGACAAGGAATTTCTTCCACGAAGTCATTTTAACTCCCCCATACACTATGGACGATATAAAGGGAAACCTTGCAAAATGGGTTATCAAAAAATTAAAAGAGCACGAAGGAATAGCAATAATTGAAAATGGAAAGATAACAAAGAGGGGAAATTTGGAGTGCGAGAATAAAGAGAGAAAAATTGAAATACCGAAGAAAACGAGATTTCCAAGGGATGCCTACGAGATGTGCATGAGCCAAGACCAAGTTAGGGTTTTACAAGCCACAGAGAGATTAGGAAAGCATGGAGTTATGATAATTACAGCAGATAGGGGCAGGGGAAAGAGCAGTGTGCTAGGCATAGCCGCAGGCATGCTTGCGGGAAAATTCAAGAGAATCGGCATAACTGCTCCAGATCTCTCAAATGTTAGAGAAATTTTTAGATTCTTTGAGATAAGTGCTAGGGTAAGAGATTTGAAAGTGAAAAAGAAATGGAAAAGCATAATTGGCAAGAATTTCAAAGTTGAATATATAGAGCCCGTGGA
>WAPW01000059.1 GCA_015520565.1 Candidatus Aciduliprofundum sp.
AAATATTGCTCGTGGATGATGATGGCGGTGAAAACTACCAATCTTACTTCACTCAAGCTCTTGATGCTGATGGCTATTCTTACGATGTCTGGGATGTGAGCTCTAGCGGCTCTCCCTCTGCTAGCACCCTTGAAAATTATAATGTGGTTATATGGACTACCGGTGCTACATGGTCCAATACCCTCACATCCACTGACCAGAGCAACCTTGAAACTTACCTCAATAACGGTGGCGCTCTATACCTCTCTTCACAAGACTTCTTGTATGATCTCACAGGCGGATGGGATGAATCCATATCCAATACATTCGTAACCAACTATCTTGGTGTGGATTATGTAGCCAATGATGTACAGTATAACAGCGTAGCAGGAGTATCAGGTACATTCGTGGAGTCATTTACATCTATCTCGCTATCCAATTACCCATTCACAAACTACGATGATGAACTAGGTCTTAGCTCATACGGCCACGCTCTCTTCTATAATCCATCTGATGACTATGTCACCGGTGATTATGTGCAGACATCTACCTACAAGACAGTATTTACTGCTTTCTCATTTGAAGCTGTGGAAAATACTGATTCTTCCACCGGTAATGCACTGCTTAAAGCTATTGTTGATTGGCTCAGTGGAGAGACAACTTCAATACAGGGAAATATACAAATACCTATGGTTTTCGCAGATCATAATGCAAATAACTTGCAGGAATTCAACAATGTTCCAATAATAAACACACCGAAAATTGCAGCTATCTTTAGAACTTTCTAAATTTTTATTTTTTACTTTTTAGGGAAAATTTTAAATTGAGCATTCATTATAGGGCCTATGTTTGAAGAAAAATTAAAAAATGCAAAAATAGGACTCACATTTGACGATGTTCTACTTTTGCCGTCAAAAACCCCAGTTGAACCCAAGGATGTTGATATTTCTTCAAAGATAACTAGGAATATAAAGGCAAAAATTCCAATTTTAAGTTCCCCTATGGATACTGTAACTGAAGATAGAATGGCAATAGCCCTTGCAGAATTGGGGGCACTTGGCATAATCCATAGAAATTTGACAATAGAGGAGCAAGTAAACATGGTAAAGAATGTCAAAAAAGAGGAGAGCTTGATAATAAGGGACTTACATACCGTTACCCCAGATACAACCATTGAAGATGCAGAGAGAATTATGAGAGAATACAAAATTGCTGGCTTGCCCGTTGTTAAAGATGATAAGCTTGTGGGCATATTGACAAATAGGGACATAAGATTTTATAGAGGAGGTAAGATAAAAGTATCCGAGCTAATGACAAAGGATGTTATAACCGCTCCTGAAGGAATATCAATTGAGGAAGCAATTGAAATTATGCACAAGAATAGAATTGAGAAATTGCCCATTGTAAAAGATGGAAAATTGAATGGGCTCATAACTGCAAAAGATATACTTAAAAGGGAGAAGTATCCGAATGCGCTAAGGGATAAAGAAGGTAGGTTGATGGTAGGTGCAGCCATAGGCCCCTTTGATATTGAGAGAGCAAAAAGATTATTGCAGGCAGAAGTGGATGTTATTGTGGTAGACACCGCTCATGCTCACAATGAGAATGTTATGAAGAGCATAAAGAAGATAAGAAAAGAAGTAGATGTTGATTTAATCGCAGGAAATATAGCAACTAGGGAAGCGGCAGAGGATTTAATAGCCCTAGATGTTGATGCTCTGCGTGTTGGTATAGGCCCCGGCTCAATATGCACAACGAGGGTTGTAGCTGGAATAGGTGTGCCTCAATTAGAGGCGATAAGTCAAACAGCAGATGTTGCCAAAGAGTACGATGTGCCTGTAATTGCAGATGGGGGAATACGCTACTCTGGAGACATTGTAAAAGCTCTAAGCGCAGGAGCTAGTGCAGTTATGCTTGGCTCTTTGCTTGCAGGCACAGAGGAAGCACCGGGAAGGGAGATGATAATAGGTGGAAGAAAGTTCAAGGTGTATAGAGGAATGGGTAGTATAGCGGCTATGCAAAAGGGCATATCAGACCGATATGGCAAGCTTGGAAAGGGCAAATTGGTGCCTGAGGGCGTAGAGGCAGCCGTGCCTTACAAGGGCAAAGTGGAAGAGGTGATATTCCAGCTTGCAGGTGGAATGAAATCAGGTATGGGCTATGTGGGTGCTAGAAATGTGGAAGAGCTGTGGAGCAAGGGAAAATTCATTAGAATCACAAGCGCAGGATTGAGAGAGAGTCATCCCCATGATGTGAATATAATAAGCGAAGCACCCAACTATCCCATGAGTTAATTATTTAACCCTTCTTTGTATTTTTGAAAATATGGAGTATCCTCAAGAGGTATTAACAAAATCAAAAAAGGGAAAAATTGAAGTGCGAAACCTTGTAGATTATGGAAAATTTGTTAGATATGATTATCTAGACCCATCCACGGGAGAAAGGAGCGAGAATAAGGTGAAAATCGTGCTTTTCAACGGCGAAGATTACGAGGAGTATTTCATAATTCCTCTGAAGCAAAAGAACAAGTATCTTATGCTAAAAGCAGAGAAAAAAGGGCCTAGAAAAATATGGAATGGCAAAGAAGGAGTGGAGATAATGGAGCTTCTAAAATTGTAAAAAGATTTATTAAATATGAAGTGTAGGGTTGTGCATGACAAAGGAAAAGATTTTAAACAAAGCCAAGGAGCTTGGCAAGGCGATTAAGGAATCGGATGAGTTTAGAGAGCTTGTTGAGGCAGAAAAAGCATTAAATGAGGATGAAGAAACGCAGAAACTTTTGAATGATTACAATGCAAAGGCCCAAGAGATTCAACTCAGGCAAATGACTGGGGAAAATGTGAATGATAGCATGATGGAACTTCAAGATTTGGAGAAAAAAATTATGGATAGTGATAGTATGAAGAAGTATTCTCAAGCTGAGAAGAATTTTAAAGACCTAATTGATTCTGCCAATCAGGCTATTGTGGATGCAATGGAAGAAGAGGAGCAAAAGGAATAAATAATATAATTCCCATTACACCAATTCCATGTATGCGCGAGTTAGGGATATTGGAGAGAAGATAAAGAGCATGGAAATACGAGGAGCTGGGCGCATTGGTAGGGCCGCAGCTCTCGCTTTAAAATATTTTTCAGAGGATTTCAATGGCAGCAAGGAAGATTTTCTAAAAGAGTTAGAAGAGGTTAAAAATTATCTTTTGAGTACTAGACCAACGGCAGTTTCTCTACGCAATGCAATTTACTATGTTGTAAATCGCAAGCAAGGGAGCACATTGGAAGAGCTCAGAGAATCTATCATAAAAAACGCAGAAGATTTCATTAAGAGATCAGAAGAGGCGCTGCAAATAATTGGAAAATATGGTGCAGGTAGGATACCTGATGGGGCAACCATATTAACCCATTGTAACTCTTCCGCTGCGATACAATGCATAGTGCAGGCATACAAGGATGGGAAGGATATAAGGGTGTTTAACACAGAAACAAGGCCTTGGATGCAGGGGCATATAACCGCAAGGGCATTGGCAAAGGAGGGTATTGATGTAACCATGATCGTTGATTCTGCAGTACGCTATTTTATGAGAGATATTGATATTGTTGTTGTGGGAGCAGATACAATAGCCAGCAATGGGGCTGTTATAAACAAAATAGGGACATCTCAAATCGCCTTGGCTGCTCATGAGGCAAGGGTTCCATTTATCGTATGCGCCGAAACTTACAAATTCTCACCAGAGACGGTAATAGGCAAGCTTGTGAAGATTGAAGAGAGAGACCCTAGGGAGATTGCAAATCCTGAGGATTTTCCGGGAGTGAAATTCCGCAATCCTGTGTTTGATGCAACTCCACCTGAATACATAGATGCAATTGTAACGGAGCTAGGGGTAATATCTCCATATTTAGCGTATGAAATAATAAAGGAGGTGATGAATGTTGGAATTGAAAGTAAAGAGGATAGACATTGAAGTTGGTGGCTACGAAATTATCTTGAACGAGGAGGATGCAAAGGAGCTGGGCTTACATCCCCAAGATAGAGTGAAGGTTGCTAGAAAGGGCTCAATAACAACTGCCATTGTAAATATATCCGAGAGTATGATAAAGAAGGGAGAAATAGGCATGTTCATAGAGATTAGCGAAAAGATGTATGTCAAGAATGGGGATACAGTTAAGATTGCACCAACAACGAGACCCATGAGCGTTGATTATATCAAGAAGAAAATTTTTGGAGAGAAATTGAGCAAGGATGAGATATATGAAATAATAAAGGACATTGTAGAAGATAACCTTTCTACCATTGAGCTTGCATCCTATGTAACTGCAATACAAATTCGCGGCATGGATATGGACGAAACAGAGTGGATGACTAGGGCAATGGTTGATACTGGCGAAACCATTGATTTTGAATACACCGTTTTTGATGTGCATAGTATTGGTGGAGTACCGGGAAATAAATACGCACCAATAGCGGTACCAATAGCCGCCTCAGCAGGGTTAAAAATACCGAAAACATCATCAAGGGCAATAAGCAGTGCAGCTGGCACCGCGGACCTTATGGAAGTTCTAACCAATGTGAGATTGAGTGTAAATGATATAAGGAGAATAGTGGATGAAGTTGGGGCAACTCTGACTTGGGGAGGAGCCGTGAATCTAGCACCTGCCGATGATAAAATAGTGCATGTGGAATATCCCCTAGGCATAGACCCGCATTCCCAAGTTTTAGCCAGCGTGATGGCAAAGAAGAAGGCAGTGGGGGCAAATTTCATGGTTTTAGATATTCCAATGGGCCCAGAGACAAAGGTACCTGATGAGAAAACAGCGAGAAAATATGCAATGGATTTCATAGAATTAGGGGAGAGATTAGGAATAACATTAGAGGCAGCAGTGACCTATGGTGGACAGCCAATCGGTAGGGCAATAGGTCCTGCCTTAGAGGCAAGGGAGGCAATGCAAGCATTAGAGGGCAAGAGAGTGAGCCATTCATTAATTGAAAAGGCAACGGATATTGCAGGCATGCTTTTAGAGCTTGGAAATATAGCCGAGAGGGGAGAAGGCAAGGCGATGGCAAAGGATATTCTAAAAAGTGGCAAGGCAAGGGAGAAATTCTTGGAGATAATTAATGCCCAAGGCTCAAGGGGAATAGAAAAGAGCGAAGATGTGCCCATTGGAAAGTACAAAGCAGATATACATTCTCCAGAAGAGGGTTATATTTCCATAGTTTCAAACAAAGCTCTAGTAAAGATTGCAAGGACTGCAGGAGCACCAAAGGATAAGGGAGCAGGGATAATTCTCAATAAGAAGAAGAGCGAAAAAACTGACAAGGGGGAAGTTCTATACACCATATACGCAGATAGCAAGACAAAGCTTGATGAAGCAGTTAAAATTGCAAAAATGCTCAAGCCACTGAAAATAGAGGGAATGCTTTTAGAGCGAATTCCTTCATACAAAGCTTAATTATTTCAACAACTCTTTTCTATATTTATAGGCAATGTAGGTAAGTATAATTGCTATTGCAACAACGAGTATTGTAGCAATGATGTAGAATTCATAATTGCATTTTTCCATACCATAACTGTAAATATAATTCGTACCAGCTAAAATAGATGCGTCTTTTAAAAGCAAAGCCGTGTAATTCTCCGTAGAAAAAATATCTATGTAGGCAATTTTAACACCCGTCTCCTTAGATAATTCTATTGCAATCTGCCCTGCCTTTGAGGATTGAAGTCCTTCAACATTCACAATATAACTTATATTTCCATTTTCTATTTCATTTCTAATTTCTCTCAACTCACTCTCGCTTATGAACTGATGCGGGCCCTTTAAAATAGTGCCTTTAACCTTTAATCCCATAGTTTTTACAACATAGAAAACTCCAGGAACTGCAAGGAGAACGCTTTTGCCATTCATCCCGCTCCCATTTTTCAATACATCAATTCTATTCAAAGTGCTCTCTATCTCATTTTTAAATTTCAAAAAGTTACCCTCATAATAATTGCGGTGCTGAGGATCCATATTTTCCAATTTATTCTTTATTGCCAAGCTTATGTTTATCACATTTGGCGGATAAAGCCAGTATCCATGCACATTTCTCTCCATATTGCCTAGGGGATAAAGTGTGACATTGTAGTCCTCAAAATCAAGAATTTCCTTGCCGCTAACCTTTTCCTTTATATTTCTATCAAGTGCAAAAAACTCGCTGGATGCTAAAATTACTAAATCTGCATGATTCAACTTCTCTATATCCCCATATTTTAGGGAGTAGGAATGAATATCCTCCCCTTGCGGCACAATGTAGGTAACATTCACCCTATTTCCCCCAATTTGCTTCGCAAAATAGGAGTATATTTGAAGGGTAGCTACAATATTTATCTTCCCCTCATCCCCGTGAGCAAGAGGGAAGGAAATGAACGATGAAAACGCAACAATTGCAATTAATGCAATAGCTATTCCTCTTTTCATTGGTTAGGATATACCTAACGAAAATATAAAAATTTTCAAAGAAGTAAAAATACTATTAGTCCCGCCAAAGCTCCTGCATTCAAATAAGGCAATTCCGGCTGGGGCTTGCCCGTATTAACCATCACAAATAGGAGAAGCATAGCAGCAAGGGCGCCCAATAGAGTAAATATCCCCGCGAGCATTCC
>WAPW01000060.1 GCA_015520565.1 Candidatus Aciduliprofundum sp.
AGCAGAAACTTTCCCTCCTCACCACAGATTGGGCAAACATCACCGCGAAATGGACCATGCTTTTCACATTCTCTAAGTTGCACCATAATACCACCTCACGAGGAAATAGCAAGCAAGATATAAATGTTATCCACAAATTTAAATATGTGGTTGTAATCTTTGCGAATATGGTGACGGAGAAGGAGGTCTGGGACGCTCTTAAAAAGTCCGTAGATTTTGAGCTAGGAGTGGATGTTGTAAATCTTGGCTTAATTTACGAGGTAAAGGTAATTGAAGGTAAGAAGGTATATATTAAGATGACTTTAACAACTCCAACATGTCCCGTGGGAAGTGCTATAGTTGCGGATGTTTACAAAAATGTAAAATCATTGGAAGGAGTTGAAGATGTGGATATTGAACTAACCTTTGATCCTCCTTGGAGTCCGGATATGATGTCTCCGCAGGCTAGAAAGTTGTTGGGCATGTAGCTCTCTATTTAGATATCATTGATTTGAATATCCAGAAACCATCCCCTCTTTCCCTTTCTTTTCTATTCCAATCGGGATGCTGATATGGGAAGAAAGCCCGCTCTGGATGGGGCATTATGCCTAGTACATTTCCCTCCGGATTAGTTAGTGCGGCTATATCTTCCATAGAGCCATTTGGGTTCCATGGGTAATCTGCTCTTGAGCCATCTGGCTTTACATATTTGAATGCAATTTGCTTGTTCTCTATAACCCTTTCTAATGTTTTTTTCTCTGTAACAAATTTTCCCTCAGCATGGGCCACTGGAAGAGAAATGATATTTGGCACATCTCTGGTAAATATGCTCTCGTTCTCTTTTTTCAAGTATGTCCAGCGGCACTCAAATCTGTTTGAATCGTTTGTCATCAAAGCTGCTTCTGGCTTTTCGCTTATACCATCCACAGCGGGTAAGAGGCCGAGCTCAATTAAGACCTGAAAGCCGTTGCATACTCCGATAATTATCTTTCCCTCATCCACAAAATCTTTTAATGCTCTCATTGCTATAGCTTTCAATCTAGCGGCAAATATGGCTCCTGCACGAACATAATCTCCAGCAGAGAATCCACCGGGGATGAATAGAATATCATAATCCTCCAAATTTCTCTTTCCTTTCTTTAAGAGATTTAAATGCAGATATTCAACTTCTTGTCCCAATTCTTTAAATGCGGTATAGCTCTCTTCTTCGCAATTTGTTCCCTCAATTTGAAGTATAGCCACTCTCATTTCCTCACCCCAAATAATTCCTTAGGGCATTGCGCCACGAGCCTCTAAGAATATTTGTATGTATGTTGAATAACCAGCGATTTCCATCCCTTACCTTCAAATTTTCACCTTCAACCGCACCGATTCTCCTTGCCTTTACTATTCTCTCAAATTCCTCTTCTTTTCCTCTCTTTACTTCGCATACCCATCTCGTTGGGCTCTCTGAGAATAACTTAAAATCTGCACGCATAAAGCCCATGGAAGAGAGGTCTATCTCCACTCCTATATTTCCTCCTATACTCATCTCCGCAAGCGCGACTGCCAAGCCCCCATGGGATATATCATGGCAGGATGTAATTAAATTCTTATTCATAGCTTTCAATATCTCCTCCATTCTACCTTTGAGCTCCTCTAAATTCACTTCAGGAGCCAATGTGCTCTTTGCACCAATAAGCTTGTAATACTCGCTACCTCCCATTTCCTCTCTAGTTTCTCCAACGATGTATATTGAATTTCCATCTTTTTTGAAATCCGCACTAACTGCTTTTCTTATATCATCAATTATTCCAACCGCCATGAGAACAGGTGTGGGAGGTATATTCCTTCCAAAGGCCTCGTTGTAAAAACTCACATTTCCAGAGACATAGGGGATACCAAGGAATCTGGCAGCATCTCCTAGTCCACGGCAAGATTCATGAAATTCTCCCATTATCTCTTCTCTCTCAGGATTTCCAAAATTTAAGCCATCGGAGAAGCTATGGGGTCGTGCACCAACGGCTACGAGATTTCTTATGGCTTCATCCACCGTATAGAGTGCGCCCTTATAAGCGTCTATCTTTCCAATCTGGGGATTTGCAGCTGTTGTTATTGCCAATCCTTTCCAAGAGTCCTTAAGGGGTTTAATTATGGCTGCATCTCCATGGGTTTCGTAGTTGATTATTCCTTGCAGAGGTTTGAGCACAGTTCTACCTTGAACTTCGTGGTCATATTGCCTGATTATCCATTCTTTGCTCCCTATATTGTACGAGCTTAAAAGTGATAAAAGCACATTTCTATAATTTGGCTCTTTGGGAATTTCCTGCATTTTTTCAATTTTTTTGATTTTATAAGGCCTTTCATACTCAACTCCCGCGGTTACAAATTCAAGGGGTAAATGCACAATGTGCTCTCCATACCAATATATATCAAGGTAGCTGCCTTCTACGCTCTGCCCTATAACGCTCATTTCAATATCCCATTTTTCACAAATTTCCCTTATCTTCTCAATATCTTTTTCCTCTATGGCGAGGAGCATTCTCTCCTGCGACTCGCTAACCCAAATCTCCCAAGGGGCCATATTTCTCTCTTTCAATAGTACCTTATCCAAGTGCACCTCAGCTCCAACTCCTCCAGCATGGCACATCTCGCCGATTACACTTCCCAATCCTCCACCGCCAAGGTCTTTCATGCCCTTTATTATCCCTGCATCATTTGCCTCTAAAATTGCGTGAATTAGTGGCTCCTTTATTATTGGATTTCCAAGCTGGACTGCCTGCCTCTCTTCCTCGCTCTTCTCAGTTAAAATCTTTGAGGCGAAATTAACACCATGGATTCCATCCCTCCCTGTGCGTCCTCCCATTAGAACAAATTTTAAACCTGCCTTGCTCACTACACTCCTAACAATCTTATCTTTTCTAACTATTCCTAAGCATCCTGCATTTACCAAGATATTGTTGACGAAATCCTCGTGAAAATAAGTTATGCCCGCGATTGTTGGTATTCCAACCCTGTTGCCGTAGTCCCTTATCCCAGCTATCACCCCTTGCATGAGGTATAGGGGATGCTTTATCCCGGGATTGAGATTCTCGTAGGGATAATCTGGAGGTCCAAAGAATAAAGGGTCTACGAGGGCTATTGGCTTTGCGCCCATGTTGAGAATATCTCTTATTATTCCACCAACTCCTGTGGCAGCGCCTCCATAGGGTTCTACAGCGCTTGGATGATTGTGGCTCTCTATTTTGAAAACATAAGCGTACTCATCATTGAATTCAACCACGCCTGCATCGTCCTGCATAACTATTAAGGCATGCTTGGATGGTATGCCAAATATGTACTTGCGGAGCACTGGCTTGGATGATTTATAAGAGCAATGCTCGCTCCATCCCTGTGCTATGGCATGTATTTCAATATCTGTTGGATTTCTTCCAAGGGAGATAAAAAATTTCTGCAGTTTTTTCATCTCCTCCAAACTCAAAGCTAATCCCATACTCTCATTTATCTCCTTCAGCTCCTCATCGCTAGCATTTAAAATATCAATCTCATAAACCTTTGGAGCTATCTCCTTGGCTCTCATATCTCCTCAACCCTAACTTCATAATCGTGTATGATTGGATTCACAAATAGCTTTTTTATCATCTCTTCCACTTCTTTCTTCCCATCTTCCAATGGCAAGTCAAGGTATACCTCATAGAGTTTTGCCACCTTAACCTCTTTTATTCCCTCAAAATTTAAGAGCTCCAAGCTATGCTTTATTGTCTTTCCCTCAGGGTCATCCACACCCTCTTTGAGCTTTACAATTATTGTGACTTTAAGCATATTTGCTATATGTGAAAGTTGTACTTAACTCTTTTAGAAAGGTTTAATTACCTTACTAATTTATGGAATCTGTGGTAAAAATGTATGTGGTGTTTAAATTCAAGGGCGAGGATGCGAAGATGAGAGAAATATACGAAGATGACTTGATTGGAAGGCAAACTATAATCAAGAGGGATGCAAGGTCTTTGGGATTGGATGGAAATGAAATTTATATGGTCGTGGAGGGCTCTTCCGATGCCATAGAGAAAGCAAAGGAGATTGCAGGTGAGTTTATAATTGAGGGCGAAGAAGCGGAAAAAATATACAAGAGAATAAAAGAAAGCGAGGAAGAAGCGTCCTTGGGCATGGGGGCAATATTTGGATGATGCACTTAATCCTTGCAGATTCCGAGCTTGAGCTCGTGCCTCAGGCGATTCAAGGACATCCTGCAGTTGTAAAGCATGCAAAGATGAGAAAGAAAAAACCCTCGCGTATATTGCTTGATTCCACCTATCATCATCAGGCCATAAGGAGCAAGTATGCTGCCGAAGCGGAGAGAAGGGGAAGGCCAGATATTGTTCATTTCTTCCTTATGAACGCTCAGGAATCCTTGTTGAATTATGAAGGAAAGTTGAGGGTTTATGTGCACACTAGAAACAACGATGTTATCCGCATCTCTCCAGAAACAAGGTTGCCAAAATCTTACAATAGATTTGTAGGGCTAATGGAGCATGTTTTCCAGAACAAGTATGTGCCGGACAAGGAGAATCCATTGCTCACATTGGAGAAGATGAGTCTGCGTGCCTTGGTGGATGAAATTGGAAACAAAGCCATAGTGCTCTCAGAGAAAGGAAAAAAAGTGAATTTGAAAGAATATGATATTCCCAAGAATATTACATTCATAATAGGTGGTTTTCCAAGTGGAGATTTTTTGAGCAATGTGAATTTTGCCGATGAAATTATATCCATTTATGATGGCACATTGATGGCATGGATTGCCGCCTATGAGATCATAGCAAGATACGAAAATTTGTATCTTTAAGGAAAATTTTTATCTCACAATCCCATATATGAACAATGCCAAGCTTGATAAAGAAGAGAAGTGGAGATTATGTGCTTTACGATAGAAAGAGAATAGCAAACGCCATAAAAAAAGCGTTCTTGGAAACGGGAGAAGTGGATAATCCAGAGGAAGTTACCGAGGAATTATCAAAGATTGTTGAAGAGAGAATAAAGAAATATGAGATACCCTCTGTGGAGCAAATTCAAGACGAGGTTGAAAAATTGCTCATGGAGAAGAAGTACACAAAAACTGCCAAGGCGTACATAGTTTACCGCGAAACAAGAAAGAAGGTGCGAGAAGCTAAGAAGATATTAGGAGTGGAGGATGATCTCAAATTAACTGTGAATGCTGTGAAAGTCCTAGAGGCAAGGTATTTGCTCAAGGATGAGAAAGGCAAGGTTATTGAAACCCCAAGGCAGATGTTCTACCGTGCAGCAAGATACATAGCTCTTGTGGATACATTATATTTTGACGAAGTTTTTGATTTGAGCGGGAAGCAAAAGAGGAGAAATGAGATTTTCTCGGGAAAGAGTAATTTGAGCGTTTATGAGATGGAGATGCTAAAGAGGGCTTACAGGAGATTAAATTTCAAAGGGCATATGAAGGTTGATTTTTCAGAATTTATGCGGATTTTAAGTGATAAATGGAGCATTATAGAAGAGCAAATTAAGGAATTTTACTCTATCATGGTAAATCGCTATTTCATACCAAATTCCCCAACCCTCATGAACTCCAATACTCGTTTAGGGCAGCTAAGTGCGTGCTTTGTAATACCGGTGCCAGATAGCATAGAGGGGATATTCAACGCAGTTAAATATGCGGCGATGATACACAAGAGTGGAGGAGGCACGGGCTTTTCCTTCTCAAGATTGAGACCGAAGGGAGACATAGTGGCAAGCACCATGGGCGTGGCCTCAGGGCCACTATCGTTTATGCGAGTGTTTGATGTAGCCACGGATGTAATAAAGCAGGGAGGAAAGAGAAGAGGAGCAAACATGGGAGTTCTAAGGGTGGATCATCCAGACATAATAGAGTTCATAACATCCAAGGACTCTGAGAACAAGGTGCTTAGCAATTTCAACATAAGTGTAGCTGTGACAGATGAATTCATGGAAGCTCTGCTCAACGATGATTACTATCCACTTCGCAATCCCAGAAACGGGGAGGAAGTGAAGTGGATAAAGGCTAGGCAGGTATGGGATTTGATAATCACGCAGGCATGGAAGACAGGAGACCCGGGAGTGATATTCATTGATGAGGTGAATAGGAGACATCCTGTCAAGCATTTAGGAGAGATAGAAAGCACAAATCCCTGTGGAGAGCAACCCTTATTGCCATACGAGTCTTGCAATCTTGGCAGCATAAATCTCTCTCTCTTCGTTGAGAATGGGAAAATAAAATGGGATAAATTGCGCAAAGTTGTGCATATAGCTGTTCATTTCCTTGATAATGTTATAGATGCAAACAAATTCCCATTACCTCAAATAGAGAGGATAACACTTCTCACTCGCAAAATTGGCCTAGGAGTGATGGGCTGGGCAGAGATGTTGATAAAGTTAGGGATACCGTACGATAGTGAGGAGGCCATAGAGTTAGCGGAGAAGGTAATGAAATTCATAAGTGATGAATCACATAGAGCTAGTATGAAGTTAGCAGAGAAGAGAGGTGTATTTCCAGCGTGGGAAGGAAGCGAATGGTGGAAGAAAGGGATAAGGATAAGAAATGCGACTACAACCACGATAGCTCCTACGGGCACAATAAGCATAATCGCAGGCACTTCTTCTGGTATTGAACCTTTATTCGCCATTGTTTATGTGCGTAGGGTACTTGAGGGTGAAGAATTATTAGAGATAAACCCCTTATTTGAGGAGATTGCAAAGAAAAGGGGCTTTTACTCTGAGGATTTAATGCTAGAGGTTGCAAAATCAGGTAGCATTCAAAACTTGGATGTGCCCGAGGATGTTAAGCGCATATTTAAGACAGCCCATGATATAGGACCATCCTGGCATGTTGCTATGCAGGCAGCATTCCAAAAATATGTGGATAATGCAGTCAGCAAAACTGTTAATTTGAGATATGATGCCACCCCTGAGAATGTTGAGAAAGCATATATGCTTGCCTACAAGCTCAAATGCAAGGGTATAACTATTTATAGGGACAAGAGCAAGAAAGAGCAGGTTATAGAGAAGGCAGACAAGGCCATAGAGGGATTGTTGAAGAGAAAAGATAAGGAGTTGCTTCAGGTAAAATTATTTCCGGAGGAGTATGTTAAATTAGAATCCACAGAAACTGCAGCTTGCAGGGATGGTACATGCGATTAGAGATTATAAAAAAATTATAAAATTTTTAATTAAGCTTTTGCTGCAAACTCCTCTTTTTCAATTAAGTCCACATTTGCTCCATAGTAGCGTATAATTGGTCTGCGGAGTTTTAGGAATACTATTAGGAATATCACTTGAAATGCTGGAAGAAGTGATGGTGCCATTGCCGCCATGAATGCTACCTTTGGGCTAAGAGCTTGTAGGGCAATAACACTTATTGCTATGGCAGTAGCTTCATTTTTTGGTATTCCCGTTAATATTGCAACCATTGACGATCTGTAGTTATCTTCTAGCGTTTTTTGTTTTCCAAGTTTTATATACTTAAATAGTATGGTGAACAGTGATATGGATACGCTTCCAAATACTAGGGCAGAGTATAGCACACCAAGTACATCATGAATGTGAGTGATTATAACACTTGCGTGGGCGAAGAATATTATGAATATTATGAAGTACATCCCTAGGAGTGTAATTGATGGGAACAATGGACTTATGCGCTTGAATTTTTCAAATCCCATTTTTCTCACAAGAGCCTCGTGAGTTGGAATGGCTATTACCAAAGGTATGACAAGTACAGTTACAACAGTCATTACAATGCTCATGATTATTCCCATCAATGCATCGTGTGAAAGGGTGATTCCTGTTGAAAACCATGAGAGGTACATGTTGACTTCTAGAGGTATGAGAAACAGTGAGAGGATAAATGAGAGCGCCACCATGCTTGTAGCAGAATGGATATTACCCCGCATTATACCCACATATCCTATGCTCATGGAGGAGCATGGAACAACCCAAGCTATAAATAGTCCCAAGCGAATAAAAGGATTGCTTAAGAACGCAGTGCCCAGCAAAACTGCCATAGCTGGACTATACAGAAAATTCAGTATAACTACAGAGGCAACAACCTTCCAGTTTTTGAAAGCATCTTTTAGTTCTCTAATGTTTAGCATTATCAACATTGGAAATATCATTATGTATATTGCAGCTCTCATGAGGTATTTCATAAGGTTTTCGTGATGCGATACCCATCCACCGAAATAGTACCCTAAGAATATGCCTAGCACTATCATTATTCCTACATAGAGGCCAAGGTACTTGTCTAGGTGATCTCTCAAAGCTGCAAGTTTGTTATTACTTTGCATCGTAATCACCTCCAATAACATAGCTAGTTCAGAGGGGTAATTGTATCCGAGGGGTAATGGTAATATTATATAAAAATTTAATAGTATATGTGTGATTGAGGAAAACTTTTAAATGTGCCGTGCATTAAAGGTTTATGCTTGATTCTCTAGGCGAGTCGCTAAGGAATACTATAAGAAAAATATCAAAAGCGGGGTATGTAGATGAATCCTTAATCAAGGAGGTTGTAAGGGATATTCAAAGAGCTTTACTTAGGGCTGATGTTGAAGTTCACCTCGCTTTAAAGCTCTCAAAGAATGTTGAGAAAAGGGCCCTAGAGGAAAAGCCCCCCAGTGGGATGAGCCATCGTGATTTCTTAATAAAGATAATTTATGAAGAGCTCGTTTCTATCTTGGGTAAGGAGAAAGAAGTTGCATTAAAGCCACAGAAAATAATGCTCGTGGGCTTGTATGGGCAAGGTAAGACAACCACCGCTGGAAAGCTTGCAAGGTATTTTCATAAAAAGGGCTTAAGCGTTGCCTTGATTGCCTGTGATGTGCATAGACCTGCTGCCTATGACCAATTGAAGCAGATAGGTGAGCAGCTCAATGTACCCGTATTCGGCATTCCAGGAGAGAAAGATGCTAGGAAAATAGCGAGGGAAGCGATGAGGAAAACGAAGGATTATCAAGTTCAAATTTTTGATACTTCGGGAAGGCATGCCCTTGAGGATGATTTAATTGAAGAGATAAAGGATTTGAAAGAAATAATCCAGCCAGATGAGATTTTCTTGGTTTTGGATGCAACCATAGGACAGCAAGCAGGAAAGCAAGCAAAGGCGTTTCACAATGCTGTTGGAGTTACAGGGGTTATAATCACAAAGATGGATGGAAGTGCAAAAGGAGGAGGTGCCTTAAGTGCAGTGGCTGCCACAGGAGCACCCGTAGTTTTCATAGGAACGGGAGAGCATCTTGAGGACTTGGAGCATTTTAATCCCACACGCTTCATATCCAGATTGCTCGGTATGGGTGATTTGGAAACTTTGCTTGAAACTGCGAAGGAACTTGAGTTGAGAGAAGAGGAAGCAGAGAAGGTAATGGAGCGCATGATGAGTGGCAAGTTCAATCTCAAGGATATGTACGAAGTTTGGGAGCAGATGGCAAAACCCGGGCTTTTGCAGAAGATTCTTTACTCTCTGCCTTTTTTCAAGATGGGAGATATTGACAAGGGAATGGTTGAAGAGAGCGAGGAGAAATTGAGAAAATACAGAATTATTATGGATTCTATGACCTACGAGGAGTTGGAGAATCCTGAAATTATTAAATCTTCAAGGATTAAGAGGATTGCAAGGGGAAGTGGGAGAAGCGAGCAGGAAGTGCGTGCTTTGCTCAAAGAGTATAACAGGATGAAGAAGACAATGAAGCAGATGCGTGGAAATCGCAAATTGATGAGAGCTTTGAGGAAACAGCTAAAGAGTGGAGATTTTGATATGTCGGGATTCACATGAGAGCTTTCTTAGTTATAGGGCACAAATTTAAAGGGGAGATAAATCTAAATGACCTTCCCGGCTCTGGAAGGATAGATGTTATTGCAAGATGCATAAATGCAGCAATATTTCTTTCGCACAACATAAGGAGAGATGTCTTCTTTTTTGCTTATTTTCCCCAAATTAATGTGCGTTTGCGAATTGATTCCTCCCGGGTTAAATATTTAAATCCAGATGAAAGAAGTACAGCCGCTCTCATAAGAAATGCAATTTTGAAGATTGGGGAGGATGAAATCAAGAGTTCTCCGGGATTCTATATAAAAAGGGCTAGCTTTGAAGAAGTTCTGAGCGAGGTGGCAGAGATTGGCAAGGTGTATTATTTGCGTGAGGATGGGAAGGACATAAGGAATTTAGAATTTCCAGCTAATATATCCTTCGTGTTGAGTGATAGTGTAAATATGAGCGATGATGAGGAGAAGCTCGTAGAGAATTTTGCAGATGATATTGTATCTGTAGGGCCAAAGAGCATACTCTCTTCCCACACCATATCCATTGTGCATAATGAATTAGACAGGCGATTCCTATGATTCGCTTATCCTATGGTACAGCTGTTAAAATGGGCCTAAAAGAGGGAAAAATACTTGCAGAGCCCACAACTGCCTATATAATGCTTGGAGAGAAATGCGTATCTAATTGTCTATTTTGCGCGCAGAGAAGAGATAACAGGAAAGATGGGTATTTATCAAGAGTTTTGTGGCTTCCCTATCCCACCAATATTCTTTCCAAATTAAAGGGATTCTCTCGCATATGCTTTCAAACTCTTGATTATCCTGAGGTTGTGGATGACCTCATCTCTTTGCTCCCTCTCCTACCTCCTATTCCTGTTTCAGTTTCCATAGTTCCCATTTCTGATGAGGATATGAAAAGATTGAAAAATAAGGGTGTTGAAACTATTAGCATTGCATTAGATGCTGCCACAAAGGAGATATTTGATGAGGTCAAAGGTTACAAAGTTGGCAATCGCTTCACTTGGGAAGGACATTGGAGAGCTTTGGAAAATGCTACTAAAATTTTTGATTCTGTAAATACCCATTTAATCGTAGGGTTGGGAGAGAGTGATGAAGCCCTATACAATGTTATGGCAAAATTGAGTGATATGGGTATATCCATTGCCTTGTTTGCTTTTATGCCGATTTTCGGAGGGGAGCAGCCACCATTGGAAAGATATCGGGTTATACAGCTAATGCGTTATCTTTTCTCAAAGAACTATAGAAATTTTGCAGATTTTGAAGATGGGAAAGTTGTAGAAATTAGAGTACCGCAAGAGGAGAGAAAGAACATAATGAGAGGGCTACCTTTCTTAACCTCAGGATGCCCTGGATGCAATCGTCCCTTTTACAACGAGCGCCCCGGAGGAAAAATTTACAACTATCCAATCTTGCCAAGGGAAGATGTGGCAAAAAAATTAATTGTAGAGTGTAAAAATTATACGAGAATTATTTGGATTTAGTTTCCTCTCCAATATTTCTTGCTTCCAATGAGAGAATGTATTCAGATGCATACAACTCGTGAGATAGAAGGTAGGTGGAGTATACAAGGGTCCAAAGGGTTAGTAGAGGAGGTACAATGAGCCACCATTTATCCCAATATCCTGTGAAATATGCATTGGATATCATCCAGCCCCAAGTTGGCACCGTATAATTTCCAAATCCCAAGAATGATATACCCACTTCTAAAAGTAGAGCCATGGCCACGGCACTAAGAGCATAAACAACTGAAATTCCTCTGATCTCTGGCAGTATGTGAATGAACATTATTCTCCAGTTGCTGGCTCCTGCCAATTTTGCACTTTCAACATACGCTTTTTCTTTAACTACCTTTGTGTAATTTCTAACAGCTCTAGCTTCTAGAGGTGCTAAGGCCAATATTGATGCGGTTATTGTTGCTTCTATATGGTGGGATATGCCAAATAGGTATATCATAAGGGCAGCATAGCCAATTGCTGGTATGAAAAGAAAAGAGTCGGATAGAAGAAGGAGAAAGTCGTCAGTGGTGTCTCCAAAGTATCCTGCTACCAATCCCCATAGAGTTCCTATTAAGAGGACAATAGCCCCACTAATAAATGCCATATATAGTTCACTTCTAAAACTCCATAGAAGTTGGGAGAATACATCTCTACCTGCATAATCAGTGCCTAAAATATATTTTTTACTTGGTGGGAGTGGAGTCATCATCTTTCCAGAATAGCTGTACTGTTGCACATTTTTTTGATTCTCAAGAATAGCTAGAAGATAGGTAGTATGGGATATCTCAGTTAAAATTATATCATAAATTTTTATGTCCTTTCCCCATTGAATAGTACCATCTGTTAGCAAGAATCCTATTTTTCCATTTTTGAATATTATACCAATGCCATCTATGAAGGGATTTGCAGCGTATTTTTCCACATTTTTTATCTTCCAAGAGAATCCTTTATCCATAAGGTTAACTTTTCCAAAAACTCCACTGGGGGAGTAGGCAAATAGTATTTCACCTCTATAGGTTAATGAGGTTATGTTGTAATGCATGGGAATTTGTGAGATTAAGATTCCATTTTTTATTGACAAAACATCTATTTTTTTGTATGAGGCAACATAGAGTTTTGTATTTTCGTATATTGGTAAGAAAATTGGATTGGATGTAAAATGCCCGGAATCTTTCCATATTATTTTACCTTCAGAGTTTATGGAGATGATTTTATCAGGATAGGAGATAAATATGTGTGTGTAATCATAGTGCAATCCAATGGGTTTTTGGGTGATGTTTAGGTGCCATAAAGGTGTCTTTGAGAATCCATAGGGACTAAATTGGAAGGCATATATCCCTGTGGAATTATAAACGATGAATCCTGAGTAGGATGAAAAAGGAGGGTTCAGAGTGAAAAGTTTTTGGGTATTATTGACAGGGTATTCTATGAGTTCTTTTGATGAATATATAAAAATTTTATTTTCATTATAAAATATTGGAATGCCATAGGGATACACCCTTAGAATTTCTATTTTGGAGTATCTCGCAGGAGGAAGATTTTTCTCATAAGTATAGTTTTTTGATAGTGTGTTATACACTACAAACTGTGATTTTTCATTTATTATATAAAATTCATTCTCATATGCAGCCATATTGACTATTTTAGAATTGAAGGAGTAATTTCCAATAATTTGGGGTGCAAAAATATCCGTAGGGGGAGCCCTATATGTCAAAGGAGCTCTTAGAGGCATTACAGGTACAATTAGGGCTATGATTACATAGGCAAGGATTATTCCTACCGCTATCTTCCCCTTTATGCTCATATTGATTTTCATTTTCTCACCCTCGGATCAAGGAAGTAAATTACCACATCTGAGAATATTGAAGCAGCCATCATCACTAGGGCGAAGTATATTATGGCTATCTGAATTTGGAATGGATTTCCATGGATGGTTCCCATGAATAGAAGTAAGCCCATTCCCTTTATATGAAATATAACCTCTAGAAATACCTGTGCTGTTAAGAACCATCCAAAATTCAAGGCCAAGTCGGTTGTAGTTGGAATCATAGTACTTTTCTTTACAAATTTTTTGATATCCTTTCTTCTTAACCCTACAGCTTGAAATGTTTTCACATATGGCTCCATATACTCCCTATTTGCCATAGAGCGTGCTATTAAATATGGTCTCGCTATAGTTAACAAGGTTAGAATGATTGATGCTATAATTATCCTAACGCCCTCTTCAAATCCGTTTGTAGGTGCAACTAGCGAGTTATATAAAGCTGGCCAACTCTCAAATGAATGGAGGATGAGCAATGAGGCATAGAATGTTGGTATGGAATATAAAGCTATGAATATAGCAGCATACAAATCAAAGGAACGGGGACTTTTTTTTCTTATTGCTAAATACAATGAGGCAAAGTAGGTTAGCACTGTTGTTAATATGAATATTGTGAGTGAAATCATGACGGAATTTTTTAAATTTATTGACTTTGCACCCCAAGTAACACCCTTTGTTATCCCACCTGTAAAAATCAAATGCCACCAGTTCAGATATTGGTCGTACCAAGGTCTGTCAAGATGATAGTATTGGATTATATAGAATCTAATAACCATTCCACCAAGTCCACCACCAGCTCTAACATCTAATGGGGGACCAAATACCCAAAGTATGTAGAATAAAATCGTTAGAACTATGAAGAGGGCTAGTATATTCCTTATTATACTCCTAACTAATAATTTTGCCCCTTTAACACGCCCCCCTCTGAATTTATAAGCCAAAAAAACAAAGGCGCCAAGTATTCCAATTAAAAGGGTAATGGCGTATATGTTCATCCAGTAATAATTCATCTCTCTGAATTTTATAATGATAGAATTTTTAAAATTTCCCTCTATGTGATTTTCATTTATCCTTGCATTTATAAGATTGCTTTGCAAAATTGTATCATTTTTTGGAAGGGTAATTGAGAAAATTCCAGATACCTTGGGTAAGATTATCTTTAGAGTATGGTCGTAGCTACCATTCAAATAAAATGTGAAATTGAAGCTTATGGAATAGTATGATGGAGTATTTACTGGCATAGGGAATGTATAATTTCCATACTTGTGTATGTCTTTTAAATTCACTATGGGATTTCTCCCATCTATGGTTAGATTGTGAATAATATAAAAATAATTTCCCGCAGGGGTGAAATTTAATTGCATCATCTCATCATCAAGCATTTTCAAAAATTCTGAAGCATCTAGGTATCCTGAATGGTCTTTATCGTACTCTTTTTTCAACTGGGGAGAGAAAATTTGCTTTATGAATATATGCCCCGAATACCTATCTTTAATTTCAGCATTAATATTTGCATTTTTAGCGTGAATTGAAGGGATGAGCAAGATTGAAATTATGAAAATTACAATGATGATTTTTTTAATCATTAAAGAGGGGATAATCTGAGATAAGATAAATTTAACTATGAACTTGGCAAAAAATTAATATTTCTAAAGAGATTTGTATCTATGAAAACTTTGTATCTCAAAACCATTGCAAAAACTGAGAGCGGGTACATAAATCCAAAGAAAGATAAGATTTATATGCTTGCCTTGAAAAGTGATGATATTAAAATTTTAAAAAGAGATGAGGAAGAGATAATAGAAGAATTTGTAAAAATTTTCAAGAAATATGAGCCAGATAGGATTGTAGGATTCAAGCAAGATACAGAAGATTTTCCATTGCTCTATGAGAGAGCCAAGAGTTACGGTATAAATCTAAATCTTGGCAAGGATGAAAGTCCCGTAGATTTTTCTGGAAAGTATTTTAGGGGTATAATTCTAAAAGAGACGAAAATTAATGGGAGGGAAAATATAGACCTATTTGCAATAGCTTGGCGCGATTTTCCAAGATTGCCAACGAAGGAAATAGACGAACTTGCTGATGCTTTGGAGATTAAAGGATTCAAAAGGATACCACAATTTAGAATAAAGGAGAAGAGTGATGAAGAGCTTGAATATTATTTGAGAGATTATGTAAGAACGATTGAAGAGATATCCAATGCCATACTGCCCTTTGAGGAGAGCATATCAAGTATATGCGATGTTCCAATTGATAGGCAGATAAGGATGACTGTTGGTGAATTGATAGATGTTATTGTTAAAAGGGAGATGAAGAAAAGAGGCATAAAGGAGATGAGAATTGGAAAAGCAGGGAGGTATGAAGGAGGTTATGTCTGGCTCAAAGAGCCGAGTGTGTATGAGAATATAACCTATCTGGATTTTCAAAGTATGTATCCAAATATCATAAAAGCTTGGAACATTAGTCCAGAAACTGTGGATATGGATGAAGGCGAAGAGATAGAAATTGAGGGAGTTAGGCATAGAATAAAAAAGGAGGTTCGTGGAGTGATTCCAGAGCTTGTTGACGATTTTCTGTCTAGAAGGTTAGAATTAAAGAAAAAATTGAAGGAGAAATACGATAAGAGAATGGATGCTGAACAGAGGGCTCTAAAGGTCATGGCAAACGCTATGTATGGTTATATGGGCTGGAATGGGGCCTCCTATTACAATAGAAATGCAGCAGAGCTAATAGCTGCCTTAGCCAGATATTACATAAAGAATGTGCGAAAGATTATAGAAGAGATGGGAGGTACCGTGATTTATGTGGATACAGATGGTATTCAATTCATTGGAGGGAATTGGGAGAAAATTATGAATAAGATTAATGATGAGTACCCCCTGAATATTGAGCTGGAGAGAATTGCGCAGCGTGGAGTTTATTGGAGCAAGAAGAAGTATGCCCATCTCTATGATGGCAAGGTAACTGCTGTAGGAGTAGAATACATAAGGAGGGATTATCCTCAAATAATAAAGGATGCTCAAAAACAAATTGTAGAGCATTTGCTTAAAGGGAATGTGGAAAGAGCAAGAGAGCTCAGGAGGAGATATAGGAGTATGATAAAAGAAGGTAAATTTGAAATTGAAGATATTGCAGTGGTGGAGCAATTAACAAAGAAGCCGGAGGAGTATGAAAAAGCCACGAAGGCCAGCGTGGCTGCTAAAATCTTGATGGAAAATTATGGGGTTGAAGTGCATAGGGGGATGTACATTTACATAGCGATAGTAAAGGGCTCTGGAGGTCCAACATATAGGGCTAGGCCTATTGAAATGGTGAAAATTGAGGATTTGGATTTATCCTACTATCTCTCCATGTATGATGAAACGATAAATAGAACATTTGAGCCATTCAAGGTCTCTCCAACTAGGAAGTGGTTTTGAGCTTTCCTCTAATTTTTACTGCTTTTCCCTTTTTCTGCTGAAGCATATCAATATAGCTCATCTTTGCAATGCCCCATCCTCTCAATTCATTCTCATAAACCACTGCTACTTCATCCTCTTCCCTTATATCTTCTGTTGCATTTAAAATGCCTGCAGCAAAAACATCCCCCTCAGGATAAAAATTCTCTATATAAACTGTGTATTTCTTATTTCTTGCCAAGCATTTTGCAGACTCCTCGGTTAATGTCAGCATTCCTTTTTGGGGATTATAGCTGAATATTCTCTTTCCATCTTTCCATATATTGAGCTGGTAGTATCTTCCTTTTATCTTTGCTCCATCCAATAACTCTTCGCAGCATCCAAATTGGAACCTAGCTAAGCTCTTAAAATTCTCTCTCTCAAACACATTTCTTGGGACTTGATAATCTAATTTTTTTGTTGATTTTTCCAGTTCTTTATAATTCTTTCCCCAAATTGTATATGCTCCATAATCATTCAAAATATCTTCTAAGAATTTCATGCTCTCTGGCAAAAATGAGATTATATCCTCGTATTCAAATTTTGAAAGGTACCACTCTAAAGTATCCCTTATCAATTTCTTTTCCTCTTCGTACCAATACCCTATCACAGGTATATCGTAATTTTGTGCAGGATAGAACCTCTCAAGCTCTCTAGGTACAAGGGCTAAAGGTGATGTTAAAATAACCTCGTGCATTGTGGATTTTATGTGCTCTCTCATCTCTTTATGAGATTTTGATATTGAGTATGGTTTTTTAGCGCTGCATGGTATTAGAAGCAAATATTTAGCCCAGGATGGCTTTTTGTATCTCTCTTTCAAGCGCTTGAGCCATCTTCTCACATCAGGCCTATAAAGAGAGTCCAGTGTTACAGCATTTAGCCGAGGGTTCCAAATGGGATAAAAATTTTCAATTAGAGAATAGTAGTTCATATCCAAGTACCTTAAAATCTCCTTTGCCTTGTTATCCGCTATACTCTCTACAAGCTCCCTAAGCAGCCCTTTTTCCAATGCCATCTTTGTTTGAGACATCATAAATTTTGAGAGTGGAGGTGCATCATCCATTCTTCCAACCAAAGAATAATTCTCTATGTGCTCTAAAGAATCGTCAAATATATCGTAACCAAGGTAGGTTAGAATGGGAATTAGATGAGGTGGAATGCCAGAAGCGTAAAATAACTTATCAAAGCCAAGTTTTTCTCTAAGTTTAATAGTGTAATCCACAAAATCCCTTGTATTCTTTAACCGAGTGTTTATATAGGGTATTAAATAAATATCCTCATTGATTTTTATCTCCTTTCCATTCATATCAGGTGGGTAAAGCACATCCCTGTGAATTTCATAATCAAGAAATCTAAAATTATTCCCTCTGAATTCTATATCTTTGCCTGTTTCAAGGAGTAATGGAGTTTCTATATCTCCCTTTGTAATTTTTGCTAATCCAAATCTCTTGGTGAGCATAGAATCACTCAAAATTAAATGGAGTGCCGCATTTCAGGCATTTTCCAGCTCTCTTAGCACAGGGCACATGGTAAACTGCACCACAGGTATCGCATACTGCAATGTCCATGCCTGGGAGTATGGTTCCCCTGCACAGAGTGCATTTAACCTTCTCCTTATTTTTCTCAATGTGGAAACCTCTTTTTGATATTTTGTACTCTATTTCAAACTCTTCTTCATATCTCTTCCCGTCAAATCTTTCATAGCTGATTTTTCCCTTTATTTTATCTCCCTCACCTTCAACAAGGAAACTCTCAACAATCTCCTCTGAATCTTTTGCAATTTTCATTATAGTTATATCATTCTCGCTCTTTAAAGAGCCATCTAAGCTTAGGCGCACATTGCGAGCATCTGAGTTTCCATTGTTTCTAACTCTTATCTTCGCGAAATACTTATCATTTGCCTTTTGAGTGCTATCTATTGCCACGGTTAATTTTGGCTTGAGTTTTTCAATCTCTTCCCAAATCTCATTCTCAATATTTTCCATAGCTTCTATGCCCTTGCTTAAATCTTCTTGTGAGGATAAAGCTTCTTTCAATCTCTTTATGTATGGGTCCATATTCAATCCTAAAGAAATAGCAGATTTAATCAATTCTTTGAGCTCCATTGCCTTCTTGTTGAATTCCGCCACTACATTGCGATACTCTCCAACATATTTTATTGCCTCTTCGTAAATCTTTATTGCCTCTTTATAGTTTCCACTCTCTATTCTTTTCAAAATCTTCTTCTCATACTCTTCTGCCTTCTTCTTGTTATACTTCATAACCATATCTTTTGCCCTAGCTGCCTTGTCCTTTGTGTACTCTTTAATATAAGTTTCAAAATTCTTTTTAATCTCTTCAAGCTCATTAATAGCTGTATTGTAATCCATTTCATCTATCTCTTCCATCAACTTTGATGCTCTCTCTTTATAATCTCCCAAATTCAGTCCCAACGCTTCAAAATTGTTCAATTTATCCACAAATTTTTCAATATCGCTCTTTATTGAATCCTTAATTATTCCAATCATTCTCTCTTTTAAATTTCTATAATATTCTAGAAACTCCTTGGGCTTGTCTTTTAACTTCTCCAATTTTTCTCTCTCTTTATTCAAATCAATCTTACCCTTTATTTCTCTCCCTTCAATGAGCTTGCTCATCTTCTCAAACTCATCCAACTTTTCTTTTATTATATTTGCAACTATGCTAAGTGCTTTATCCTTGAGTTTGGGTATTAAAGATTCCAAAGCAACAGCATCTTTATTTGCAAAAGCATCATTTATTCCTTTAATCTCATCTTCCAATTCATCCCTCAAATCAAATTCTATAACTGACTTGATAATCTCCTCGTATCTTCTTCTATACCCATCTATAATTTCTTCAATTTTCTTCCTTGCTTCCTTATGTGCCTCATTTACAAGCTTGAGAGCAGCATCATAATGTAAGCTTTGAAGCTCTTTTTTTGCCTTAGCGAGAGGAATTAGAACGCTCTTCATATCAATGCCGAGAGCTTTACCTTGCTCTATATACCTTTTGAGCTCCTTGTTTTTATCCTTTATAATTTCAATTGTCTTCTCAATGTTCCAAAGCTTCTCGCTAACATTCATAGCCTTATCTATTGCCTCTTTGTACCTTTCGTTCAAGAACAAGCTCTTAGCATTTTTATACTCTGTGATTAAATCCTTCGGGAGTAAGCCCTTCATTTTATTTATCTTCTCATTTAGAGTTTTTAGAATTCCATATGCTGTATTTTTCTGCATACCAAGATTTTCAATCTCTTCCATAACATCTAGAGTGAGGGCAAGTGTGTTTTTAAAATCACCCTTATCCATAAGTGACTTGGCACGCATAAGCATTGCTTCAGGAGTAGTTGTATTTTCGCCTCTCTTTCTTAATTTATCCAACTCTCCTTCAACATCTTTGATTATATTTTCAATTTTATCCCTTATCCTACTCTCTATTTCTTTGGATAGCTTCTCTAGGCCATTTTTCCTTGCAGAGAGCTCTTCATTACTTTCAATCTCTTTCGCTCTTTCCAAATATTCCTTCGTATCTATGCCCAATGATGAGGCCACTGTTATTATTCTCCCCAATCTGTTTTCTATATTCATCAACTCCATTTTTTCACCATGAATGTTTTTTATATGGGACTCAAAATCTTTAAGAATTGAGAAAGCCTCTAATATATTTCCTTCCCAAAATTTCTCTTTACTCTTTGCTATTGGGGAACTATCAACTTGGATGCCTATTTCGTTTAAATCAGATATGAGTCGCTCAAGTTTGTTAACATAGTTGTTGAATATGAGTTCAATGGATTTCTTCAATTTTTCTATGGTATTTTTTCCAGTATCCTCAAGCTTTTCATATCTTCTCTCTTTGTAGTTAATAAAGAAATCTTCTGTTATTGTCAAATAATCATCTTTGAAATTAAAATCTCTCATAATTC
>WAPW01000061.1 GCA_015520565.1 Candidatus Aciduliprofundum sp.
AATCCATTCACAGGTAATGCAAAAACTCTCCATGGATCACCCCTATACCCCTTTAGACGAAAAGCGTACAATCCAAGAATCTTTGCCTCTTCGCATTCTTTTAGAAATCTTTCTGCCTGCTCTTGGGCACGAGAGCTTGAATGAGTGAAAATTATCGTCTTACTTGATGAGGATTTAACCTCTATGGGAAATGAATAATCATCCCTTATTGCTACAAGATCCACCCCTAGAGAGCCAGCGGCACGGAGAACCATAAAAGGCCTAGTTTTTGAACTTTCATACCACTTAAAATCCTCACCCAAGGACTTTTTAAATTTGGAAATAATTTTATCATCCCCCGAAAGTATACCTTTGAGCTCCCTCTCATAAATTGTACCCTTACTTCCCAACAAATCACCCCTATAAAATATGATTCTGTGATAAAAAGTTTTGCGATGATTTTATATATGGATTAAACAATAAACATCTATGGGGGATGAAAAAAAAGAGTTAGGATATGTGCTCAAAAACTTTTATCAAGTTCCAGTTGGACAGGTGATGAACAAGAATTTATGGGACATTCCCATATTACCAAAAACCGCATCCATTGAAGAGGTCCTATCGGTAATGTCAGCAAGAAGCCATGTTTGGATAGTTGATAAGGAAAATAGCAAGAAAATCGTTGGGATTATAACGGAAAAGGATTTAATTAACATACTTGCTCCTAAAAAGATTAAACCTTATGTAACTGTTGGTGTTGATTTATCCTCAATTCTCTTCGGAAATGTTAAAAAAGCTGAGGAGATAATGTGCAAAAAAGTAATTGCATTGCATAAGAGAGATACCATTGAGGATGCTTTAGATAAAATGCATTCTCATAGGGTTAGAAGATTGCCTGTTATAGACGAAAATGGAGAGCTTCTTGGAGAGCTAACATTAAAATCGCTGATAATACAATTTAGAAGGGTTCTAAAATGGTATAATATAACCAAGAAATAATCATTTTCCATTAATCAAACTGTAATTCTTCTTGGCTATTTCTCCCTTAGGATTAATTTTGATTGCCTTCTTAAGATACATTTCAGCTTTCTCCACATCTCCCTTTTTTAGAAGAGCCCTTCCCATATTGTTCAAAGCGAGATAACAATTTGGATTTCTCTTTAGAACCTTTGAGTATATATTTATGGCCTCCTCAAGCTCCCCTTTCCTATAATAAAGATTACCAAGATTCGTTAGATATATATCTTCATCCTTTAATTTTATTGCTCCTCTTATAAAGGCCTCAGCATCTTCAAATTTGCTCATTCGCATTAAAGCAACACCCATGCCATTAAACAAACGGTCGTCTTTATAACCCTCCTCCGCAACTCCCCTAAATAGAGCATATGCATCTTCCCACTTTCCATTCTCCAGTAATCTATAACCCTCATCAATCTTTTTAACTATTTTCTCCCTAGCATTTGATAAATAAACTAGTGCCAAGGCAAAAATCACATAAACTATTGTTGAAGTTATTATTATAGCACTATCATAAATTCCAAAGGAGCCGTTACTCTTTATTCCAAATATCTCATGGAATGCTGGGAGAAGGAAAAAAGACATAGCTAATACTATATAACTCAAAGCTCCTTCAACATAAACATATTTTCTTGAGAATAGATAGAGGCCTGATATTATTATGCCTGAGGCAATAGTTATCAACACAAAATCCATACTTAAAATATAAACATTCAAAAGGACTTCTAAGGGAGGCACAATGGCCAATATTATAAATCCGCTAAATGTAAGCCCCAGTGAGAGCCATTTTTTATATGTTGAAGTTTTACTTAAAATCAACAGAAGCAGAGAGGTAAGTATAACAATTCCACCTGCAAACCAGTTAAAGAAAACGACAACTATACCTGCTATAAGAATTGATATTGCAGGCCAAAATGCCCTATTCCTCTCCCCACTTAAAAAGAGGTAAATTAGTGTCACAATTAGAGATATTAACCCCAACAATGCTATACTCTCAGCTGCAAATATGAACAAATTGGTATTTGGCGGAACTCCTGCAAGGTATATAACCCACCCAAACACAACTGTAAGGGTATTAAGTGCCAATATTATGGCAATATTCTTCTCCATTGCTTCTTATATTGAGCAATCATTATTTAAGCTTTTCACAAATTTTTAATCCTTAATTGCAATAAAGATGCGGTGAAAATATGAATAGATGGGACAAAAAATGGATAATCTTGGGACACAGGGGATTCAAGAGCAATTTTCCAGAGAATAGCATAAAGGCATTTGTGGAAGCAATGAAAGCTGGAGCAGATGGGGTAGAGCTTGATGTCTGGCTAAGCTCAGATGGTTATGCGATGATAAGCCATGATGAGAATTTGGAGAGGGTTTCAGGAAAAAATATAAGAATAAAAGATTCTAAATTGGAAGATTTAAAGGGTGTGAATATAGGTAATGGTGAGCATGTACCTACACTGGATGATGTATTTTCAAGCTTGCCCGATGCTTTGATAAATGTTGAGATAAAGGATATTGATGCAGTTGATAGAAGCTTAGAAATCGTTAGAAAATGGAATGCTATGAATAGAGTTATGTTCTCATCTTTCAACATTGATGCTCTAAGGGAAATTAGAAAAAGAGACAAAGATGCCATTCTTGGATTGCTAATAGATAAGAAGGAGACCATTCCAAGGATACCAGAATTAAAGGAAGAATTGAATTTATACTCTGTAAATCTTCCAATAGATGCCCTAACAATTTTCCCCTTTGATGATTTCAAAGACCTAATTTTATGGTTAAAAGAATTAGGGCTGAAAATAGTGCTCTGGGCCGAAAAGGATGAAATTTATTATTTGAATAACTACATTGATAAATTAAAAGATATCGTGGATATAGTGATAACGGACAATGTAGTTAAGATGAGGGAGCATCTATCAAAAGATTAAAATCTTTTGAAAAATTAAAGGATGGTATGATAATAGAGTGCAAAGCTCTTGCAAAAGAGATTAGAGAGAATGCAAAAAAAGAAGCAAAGGGCAAAAAATTATGGCTCCACAATATTCTTGTAGGCGGGGATGAGGCCTCCCTCGTCTATGCTCGTTCAAATTTAAAACTTCTTAGAAAACTTGGCTTTGATGGAAAGATACATCATTTGGAAGAAGCAAGTGAGAAAGAATTGCTAGATTTGATCCGAGCTTTAAACGAGGATGACTCTGTGCATGGAATAATGGTAAATTTCCCCCTACCAAAGAACATAGACCCTATGAAGGTTCGCAGTGCAATCTCGCCAATAAAAGATGTAGATGGAATAAATCCCATAAACTATGGAAAGTTGCTATTGGGTGAGGAAATATTGACACCAAATACACCTAGGGCTGTTATAAGAATTCTTGAAAGAGAAACAGAGCTTAGGGGAAAGGATGTTTTAATCATAAACCGCACTCCTGTGGTAGGCAAGCCATTATCTCTCTTACTCTTGAACAGGGATGCAACCCCAACTATAGCTCATTCAAAGACAAGAGATTTGAAGAAGAAAGCATTGAATGCGGATATAATCGTTGTAGCTGTAGGCAAGCCGGGATTCTTGAAGGAAGATAGGGTGCGCGAGGGAGCTATTGTAATAGATGTAGGCATAAATGTTGTAAATGGAAAAATCGTTGGTGATGCGGATTTTGAGAGCATAGAGAAGAAAGCTAAAATCACCCCAGTTCCCGGAGGTGTGGGCACGGTTACAAATGCATGTCTGATTGAGAATCTAGTCAAGGCGGCAAAGCTACAGGGAGTTATATGAAAATTATAGCAGAGCTCTGGGGAGAAAAAATAGATTTGGCAATAGGAGAGATAAATGGAATATGCGAAGGAGAAAAAATAAAATGCAGAATAATAAAAGTGGATTATCCTGTGGCAATTATTGAAACGGATAACTATACCCCCTTAAAAAGAGCAGGATTGCTGAGGAGGATATCAAAGCAAATTTACTCAGGAAAAAACATTCCAAATTTAGGGATTAAGCTAGAGGATTATGCAATTAGGGTTAGAAAAAATAAAAATTGGAAGGAAGGAGAGATAATAAGAGCCCTTGCAAATGGTGTGGAAGGAAAGGTAAATCTTGAGAATCCAAAAAACATAATTAGGGTTTATGCAGGAAAAAATTTACATATAGGCATGGAGCTTTATGATTTCTCAGAGCAATCCTTTGAATCCCGTAGAGCAAAGAATCTTCCCATATCCTATCCAATAACTATGCATCCACGCTTAGCTAGGGCGATGATAAATTTAGCGAAAGTTAAAAGTGGGGCAAGGATATTAGACCCTTTTTGTGGTACTGGGAGCATACTAATTGAAGGAGCAATTATAGGGATGAAAATGTATGGGAGCGATATAGATGAGAGAATGCTCAAAGCATCTCAAACGAATTTAAGAAGTTTCGGGATAGATGCAATCTTGGAGAAAAAGGATGTAGGTGAGATTGAAGGCTCCTATGATGCGATAGTCACCGATCCTCCCTATGGCCGCTCATCCTCCTCCATGGGTGAGGAAATTTATAAACTATACGATAGGGCATTTAAAAAATTCTCAGAAGTTACCTCCAAGGTTGTAATAGCATTGCCAGATGAGAAAGCAATTAAAATTGGAGAAAAATATTTTGAATTGGAGGAAGCGTATCCGTATAGGGTGCACAAATCCCTCACAAGATACTTCTCATATTTCCGTATTTGACGAGCTCTCTGAACTTTAAGATCTTAATTTGAGCGCTGAGAACTTTAGCTGCTTTTCTTGGAACGCCTTCTTTTCTCAGGGTTTTGTAGAATATACGCTTGTATTTCTTTGCCTTATGAAGGTAGCCCACATAACTAAAAATAATGGTAATTATTAAGAGAGGTATGTATGCTGTTAGGTACAACACCAGTTGTCCCATTGTGAAAACCTCAGTTCTCTTTTTCTTTCTTTAACTCTTCATTTACCTCTTTCATCACCTGCTCTGCAATCTCTTCTGGATTCACATTCTCATTTTTCCATTTCCCCCAATTTCCCTCAGAGAGTATTTTCTTCAAAATACCAACAACATCTCTACTTTCCATGAATTTCTGAGTCAAAGTGAATGCTTGCTCATTGCTCATACCCGCGTCCACCAAGGATTTGTAAAAATTTGCCACCTGTTTGCCAAACTCCTCTGCACTCTGGCCAGAGTAAAGGGCTTCTACAATTTCTCTTATCATTGCAGGTATGAAATTCCTAAGAGTACTCATCACTTCTTTAAACTCTTCTATATCCTTTTCGTCATCATCCACTTCTTTTCTTTCTTCACTCATATTTATCACCTCCAATTATTCCTTAGGGGCATCTCCCTTTATATTTATTCCGAGCACTTTTAACCACTTCTTAACTGCATACTCAGAGATGGAATAAATCTTCTCATTCTTCTTTTCCTCGCATTCTACAATACCCTTCTCCACCAAATTGCCTAATTTCTCCCTTACTATGCGTCTAGATGCTTTTCCTCTGGATTTCTTCAACTCTTCAGTTATCTGAGAGGTATTTAATCTTCCATAGGAGAAGAGAATCTCAATTATTTCCCTAGATATAGGGTCCCTGACTTCTGGAAAAATTATAGCTGGACTTATCTTTCCGTACTCCACATAGATATTTATCAATCTCAGGTAAGAGGCGAGAATGTGCCTTATATAAACTAGATAATCGTTCTCCAAATATTTTTCAAGCAGCTCCTCAACTTTCCTTATTCTCTTCTCCAAATCATCCACAGTTATTTAATGCTGGTCAGGGTATTTATAGATTTTGAGTGAAATTTTTCAAATTTTAGCAATTATACACGAAAGTAATAAATAAAAGCTGTGAGATGGCAAAATATGATTAAGGGTAAAATTTCATCTATAATAACCTTGATTCTCGCAACTCTGCTATTGGGCATCTATATTTTTCAAAATGCACCCTCAATTAAAAATTCAAATAATGAAATCAAACCGCAATGGAGTAATGGAGGAGTTAATACCGAGAATCTCCAAGCTCTAGGGTATGCAAACAACAGATTTGCACTTTCTCTATTCAATGAAATATGGGGGCGGGAGAATAATACATTTTTCTCTCCATTAAGTATATGGATAGCCCTAGCAATGCTCTACGAGGGGGCAGAGGGGGAGAGCGCAGCTCAATTGCAAAAAGCTCTTTATCTGCCTAAGAATAAAACAATTCTGCGGGAAAACATAAAGTATCTCCTTGATAAATTGAATAACGGGGAGAATTATACTCTAAAAATAGCAAATGCCCTTTGGCCCCATGCAAATTCATCTGTCAAGAAAGAGTATGTAGATATCTTGGAAAATTATTACCACGCGTATCTACATTATCTCAACTATGCCAAAAACCCTGAGAAAGCAAGAGAAACGATAAACTCTTGGGTTGAAAATCAAACAAACGGAAAGATAAAAGAGCTGTTGCATAAAGGAGATATTAACCCTCAAACAATTCTTGTGCTAACAAATGCCATATATTTTTACGGATTATGGAGCCATCCATTCAACGCTTCAAAAACCACTGATGACTATTTCTTCACTCCTCATGGCAAAGTAAAGGTAAAAATGATGCACGATGAGCTCAAATTGAAATACACGGAAGATGAGAATGTGCAAATTGTAGAACTTCCATACAAGGGCAATAATATCTCAATGGTCGTTATTCTTCCAAAAACACAGAATTTTGAAATAAATCTTGCCAAGATTCAAAAATGGAGAGAAAATTTGAGAGATGCCGAAGTAAATATTTCATTTCCAAAATTTGAGATGAAGGAGAGATTGAACTTAAAAAATTCCTTAGAAAAATTGGGAATTAAGGACATATTCAATCCAGCAAAGGCAAATTTAAATGGGATAGCTCCTTCATTGAGCGTAAGTGATGTTGTACATCAAAGCTATGTTAAAGTTGATGAAAAAGGAACTGAAGCGGCAGCAGCCACAGGCGTATCGGTGAGGGCAACTGCACTACCTCTCCTACCCCATGTAGTATTCAAAGCAGACCATCCATTCCTCTTTCTAATACAAGACAAAATAACGGGGAGCATACTATTTATGGGCTGGCTCGCTACTCCTTCATAGAAAAATGTTAAATCCCATCATTCCATAGGGCGATTATGAAATACTGCCCAAACTGCGGTGCCAAGCTCAGCGATAACGCCAAATATTGCCCATTCTGTGGTGCAAAACTTGAAGATTACATAGTTTATGAAAAACCAAAAATTGAAATCACTCCTGATTTGATATGTAGGCACTGCGGTAAGGGCAAGCTTATGCTTGTGGATGCAGATAGTGATATTCCATTGTACATGTGCCCCCACTGCGGCTGGTACTACGGAGATTTCCTAGGTATTGGAAGGGCCATTTATTACGATTCAATACATTTAAAAATTGGGAGGATAATAAAAGCAGAGATAAGAATGCGCGGCCATCTAAGGGTAAATATAAAAAACACACCTGATTGGGAAGAAGAGGGGCTCACAGAATTAAGCAAATATTTACACGATGATTTAAAAGAATACAGCATCTCGGACATAAGGGATGCCCTAGTTTATCTCCTTGAAGAGAATGTTATTGAAAGTTATACGGAAAAAATAGATGACGAATTCCTATGGTTTGGGGTGAGGTTCGTTGATAGTGATTAAATGGTATGGAGCATTCAAAATTGAAGGAGGAGGAGAAGTAAAGGAGAAATACATATTTCCAGCTGAACAAAGAGCCGAGATTCTCGTGAGAATAAGAGAAGGAGATTACAGCGTTATTCCGTTCAAAGATAATAACATAGTTTTTGAAGGAGAGCTCAAGGATAAGAGAGCATTAATATCCACTGCAATAGAAGTTGCCAAAATAGAGATGAAAGAGAAGCTCCGAGAGGATTACATACTCATTGAGAATCTCAACACATACGATGACCTAATCTCTACAATAAATTTGCTAAGTGAGAGAGCATTAGAATGGGATAGAATTGCAGAAATTAAGGGCAAGAATATGGAGAGTGGAGATATGTTAAAGAAGGAGATTGAATCTATTGAGAAATTAAAGGATGAAATTGCAGATGAGATTAATAATTTAAGCAAGAATGTATGCCTAAATCTTGCATATCTTGTAGGGCCAATAATAGCAGCTCGGCTCATAGCAAGTGCGGGTGGATTGAGAAGATTGGCAAATTTGCCTGCAAGTACAATACAGGTGCTAGGCGCCGAAGATGCATTTTTCCGGCATTTAAAATCGGGAGCAAAATGTCCAAAGCATGGCATAATCTTCCGAGTTCCATGGGTTAGAAACTCTCCTAAAAAATTGAGGGGCAAGATTGCAAGAACTTTAGCAGCTAAGATTGCCATTGCTGCAAAAGTGGATTATTATAAAGGCGATTTCATAGGAGATAAATTAAAAGAGGAGATGGAGAAGAGAGTGGAGGAGATAAGAAAATGATTATCTTGGGCAAAAAAAGCGAGAAAGAGTTACTTTCTATTATTGAGCAAAATGGCTCTGGCTCCATAGTATCATATTTTGGATATGTGAGGGGAGAAGTTAACGGCAAGAAAGTTTCGTATATGTTATGCAAAAAAAAGGAAAATAGCGAAGAAATTATGGAAAAAATTGAAAATGAGATAAAAGAGAAGTTCCCCATAATAGATGTAATTTTATACCATTCACTCGGAGATTTGAAAGTAGGTGAGCTAGTGGCTGCTGTGATTGTATCATCTGTGCACAGAGCCGAGGGATTTGAAGCTTGCAAGTACGGTATTGATAAGATAAAAGAGTTAGAGCCCGTGGAGAGAGAGGATGTTCTGAAAGAATAAGGGAAATTATTTTAATACCACTTCTAATTATCCATCGGAGGTTATGATATGAGAGTTAGAGTCCATGACGATATGCTAATAACAGCAGAAGATGAAAATACTGCGCTAATTTTATCTGGAAATGGTAAGGCAATGAGTCCAATGAAAGCCCTTCTTGCAAGCTTAGGAGGATGCACTGGCATTGATGTTCTTATGATTTTGCAGAAGATGAGGGAAGATGTTAAGGAGGTAAATGTTTACATTGACTATGAGAGAGCAAAAGATTATCCGCAAATCTACACTAAGATAAATCTAAAATATGTCGTGGTAGGAAAAGTAAAGAAAGAAAGCGTGGAGAAGGCAATAAAATTATCCGAGGAGAAATACTGCTCTGTAAGTGCAATGCTTTCTAAAGCTGCAGAGATAAATAGAAGTTATGAAATAGTAGAAGGATAACATGGCTCGCTATTCAAGGCAAGAGGCCCTTGTTACGCAAGATAATTTGAAAAATTCATCGGTGCTCATTGCTGGTGTAGGTGGTTTGGGTGGATTCTCATCCATGTATCTTGCGTTGGCAGGAGTTGGAAGAATAATAATCGTAGACAACGATGTTGTTGAAGAGAGCAATCTAAATAGGCAGGTACTCTACAGAGAAGAGGATATTGGAAAAAAGAAAGTTTATGTGGCAAAAGAGAGATTAGAAGAGTTAAATCCGGATGTAGAGATAATGGCTATAGAGAAAAGAATAGATGAAAATTTTGAATTCCCTAAAAAAGTTGATGTTGTTGTGGATGGCTTGGATAACTATGAATCTCGCATAGAATTAGAGAGAGCTGCACTTCAAAAAAGCATACCCTATGTATTCGGAGCAGTTGAAGGTTATATGGGAATGGTAACATTCATTGATAACACAACGAAAAAATTGGAAGATTTCATACATAATTTCAAATTTAAAAATGTGCAGGTCCTCGCTGCCACAGCCGCATTTACAGCATCAATCCAAGTTATGGAAGTACTAAAATACTTGAGCAATAAAGGCGATTTACTTCGCAATCGCTTGCTAATATACGATGCCCTTAGCACAAATTTCTTGGAGGTGAAACTATGAGAGTTCGCATAAGATACTTTGGAAGATTCGCCACAGAGATAGGAAAATTCTCAGAGGAAATTGAAATAAACGAAAATGCAAATGTAAAAGACCTAATTGAATTCCTCAAAGAGAAGTACCCATTCTTAAAAGATGAGGTTATAGAGGTATCCATTGATGGAAAATATGCCAAAGAGGAAGACCCCATAGCTCCAGAAGTGTCCGTATTTCCAATAATAAGTGGAGGATGATCAAGTCACTTTTTCCATCTCTTCTCCAACGATAAATGTATCCTCGTGCTTTATGGCACCCTCGGGTAGCATTAGGGGAGGATGTACTATGGCTAAAACCATATCTGGCAGAATCTTCCAAAATCTATGGGCAACCACGATGGTTGTTATGGGCGGCTCCTCTATTAGAAGCCCCACACTATGTGTATAGCCCTTGATATAGTATTCTTCAAGCCTTTCGTGCCTGTAAAGCTCGGCAATTTTCTTCTCCACATCTGTAAATTTCCTGCCCGGCTTTGTTTCTTGAATTGCAAATTTGTATGCCTCTTCCTTAACTTCTATAGCCCTTTTAACTTCCTTATTCACCTCGCCAACTATGAATGTTCTAGCCATATTCGCATAATAGTTATTATAATCTGTGCCTATTACCACCGTAACCACAGAATCATTCTTCACATAAGCATCTCTAAATGGCTCGGCATGTACCCTTGGAGTCGTGGAAACATAAACCTTTGGGTCTTCGCTACCCTCTTTGGTTAAAAGATGAGCTATCTCCGATGCAATTTCTAACTCGCTCATTCCCGGTTTTATTATCTCCTCCGCAAGATTCATTCCCTTATTTGCAATTCTTCCTGCCTTTCTTATGTTTTCTTTCTCCCATCCATCCTTTATCATTCTAAGTGAAAATGTCAAATCCAAAATATCTACAAGCTCTATATCAGGGTTCAACCTTTTAAACACTTTATAAAACAACAGATAAGAATCCCTCTCAACGGAGAATTCCATACCTACCCTCTTAAATCCATTACTCTTTATCCATCCAACAACTGTAGCCATTAAGGATTCTGCATCTTGGTATTCTACAACATCTCTTACCCATGCCCTGTTTTTGAACTCTTCCGCCTCTCCCTCCACTACAAGCGCCTTGGGCTCTCCCTCTGCAGGAATAAGCAAGGATGGCCTTAACCACCTAGTTCCCGTGAAATATGTAAAAGAGGACAAAGTTCTTATTATAGCTCCATCCACATTATTCTCTCTAAGCATTTCTTGGAACTTTCTCACTCGGGATTCAAACATACTCGCATCTCCTCTCATGCCATCACCTCCAATCCAACAATCTTTTCTCACCCTCAATCTTTCTTATATCCGTTATATCTTGCGTAAACTCCAACACTCCCATATACTTCCCATTTTTGCGAACAGCAAAGTACTGTATTAATATTTTCCTACCATGCATATCAATCCAGAAATCAGCCCTATCTCTTTCCCCACTCTTGAACGCTTGCAATATCTTGTTAACTATATGCACACTCTTTGGGGGATGGCATAGCTGCACAGGCCTGCCGAGAATCGTATTTGTGCGAGTAAATATCCTTTCACCTCCAGAGAAAAATCTCACTCTATCTTCCGAGTCAATGAAAGTTACATCCACGGGCATTGTTGCAAGCATTGCAGATATCTCGTCTGGAAAGAGATAACCATTCTCAAGCTCTATATCCCCCTCCCTCTTGAGCTCCTTGAAATCCGCTTTAAGCTTAACATCTCCCATATTCTTCTTCATTTCCTCTATGAGATGCTGAGGCAGAGATAGTAATTGCTCAGGGGTGATTTCCTCTCTAACTTCATACGGCATTATGGGCTTTGCCTCACTCTTCCACTCATTCCCCGGCTTGATTTTGTAATATCCAATTTCATCATCTTGCATCCTTATGGCTTTGAATTCGCCTTCACTGAGAAGAACTTTCAGAGTAGGATACAGAATATTATTCTCCCTAAACACCATATCTATTAGGCGAGAGGCGAGCTCTTGCCCAAGGTTTGCAATTTCTTCATAATCTCCCTTATGGATTAGATTTAAAAGCTTGTTCATCTCTGCCCTTATCTCATCATGCTTTCTCCATAGCACAGCGGGCACGGCATTCAATCCCCTCCTCTCAAGATAGGGGAAAATAATCATCTCTTCACGATTGTAATGGGTATAGCCAACTGCCTTCAATCCGCGCACTATCCCTTCAAGAGTTTTTAGTGTGCTTTTAAGGGCATTGCCCTTCAATTTCAAAAGCGAGGACGCATAAAGATTCAAAATCTCTGCATCCTTTATTATCTTAACATTCTCCTCATAAAGTGTGCGAAGAGGATGCCCTGATGGAAACTTAGCTACCTCTTTTTCAGCTCCACTCACGCTCTCCCTGAATATTTCAACATGAATGTCGCACATCTTGGCAATTTCCCTCGCAGATATCCCTTCCGCTACGAGCTCCTGCTCAATAAGTGGAATTTCAAGGGGAGATATGGAGCGAAGTACATTTTTAAATTCTTCCTTCACCTTTTCCTCATCCTCTCCTGAATGCAATTTTTTGAGCATTTCTTTCAGTTTTTCCTTCTTCATTTCCCTATTATCAAGCAATTCTGACATTTTATCACCAAAAGAAGTGATAATTACACATTTTTAAACTTTTCTGGACAAAATTGTCCATAAAATTAAAGGATTTTCCTATATTTCTCAATCTCTCTCATCATTCTGCGCGTTGCCTCTCTTGGGTTCTCAGCGGCAAGAATTGCAGAGATAACTGCGATACCATCAACTCCTGTTGATAGTACATCCCCCACATTCTCAATATTAATCCCTCCTATGGCCACCACAGGAATTCTCACGCTTTTCACTATCCTCCTCAAATTATCCAAGCCAATCACAATTGCATTTTCCTTACTACTCGTGGGATAAACACTTCCCGCTCCGATGTAATCCGCCCCATATTCCTGTGCTTTTATGGCCTCATCCACACTATGCACCGTAGCTCCTATGAGCAACTCAGGTGCAATTCTCTTAGCAACCCTTAAAGGCATATCCTCTGGCCCAAGATGCACTCCATGGGCATCTATTGCAAGGGCCACATCAACCCTATCATCCACAAAGAGGAGAGCATCGTAATCCTCCACAATTTTCCTTATCTTTGCTCCTTTTTCAATCATTTGCCTCGTGGATGCTTTTTTCATCCTGAGCTGTATTGCCCTAGCCCCCCCCTCAAGAGCGAGCTTTACACTCTCAATTTCATCTCTTAATCTTCCATCCGTAATCACATATAATTTTAATTTCTCCCTGAGATTCACAAACTAAAATTGCAAGGGCTTATTTTTTAGTTTCGGGTTTTTGTGGAAAAATTTTAAACAACCAAACCATACTCTTCCATATGAATAATGAATCCCAATACGATACTCCTATAGCCGATGCATTGAATAACCTTGGTGGATACATAAAATGGTGCACTCCTTCAGTTCTACCAAATCAAAAGAAGATTTCAAATATTTACAAATCTGACATTTCTGTTTCTGCAGGATTCCTCGGGAGTTATGTTGATAATACCCGGAATCTTCAAAGAAGCACACGCTAAAGCTGCAAAAGTATATGGTGCCGACAAAACCTTATTTAGCGTGAATGGCACTACAGGTAGCAATTTCATAGTATTAAGAATGCTAACTTTAGAATACGAATCACCCCAAATTTTAGTCACAAGAAATATTCACCATTCCATACTCCACGCTGCAGAATGGCTTGGAATAAAATTCAGATTCATAAAATCCTCCTATGACCCTCAGTTTGAAAGCTTGATTCCACCAAAGCCAGAGGATGTTCTTGACACTCTCAACAATTACCCAGAGAGCAATGCTGTAATCATCTCTTCTCCCACATACTCGGGACTTGCTGCAAAACTAAGAGATATTGTAAAGGTCGTGAAGAATTTTGATAAGGAGATAAAAGTAATCGTTGACGAGGCTTGGGGCTCTCACTTCCATTTCAGCGATGAATTACCTAAGAGTGCAATGCAGGCTGGAGCGGATATAGCCATGCAGAGCACACACAAACAAGGAGGATCTTTACAGCAAACTGGAATGATTCACTGGAAGGAAAAATATGTGAATAGCGAACTGATGTACGAGGCTTTTCGAGAATACGCCACTACAAGCCCATCCTATCATCTCCTCGCTTCTCTGGATTCTGTAAGGGCAATTATGGAGAGAAATGGGAAAGATCTAGTGGAATCTTTGATAAAGAAGGCGGAGTACTTCAAAGATTTACTCGGTAAGAAATTGATTCCCCCATTAAAAATAATGGATGATTCCCTTGAGTTTGACCTCGTAAAAGATTACATTTCCGGCTATGATAAGACAAAAACTGCAATAGCGCTTACGAAATTTAAAGAAACTGGATTTGAGCTTGGTAATCTTCTAGCTAAGAATAAAATAATTGTGGAGAAGAGCAGCCTTAATACAATTCTTATGCTAACAACTTTTTCATTATCCTATGGAGAAATAGACAAAACTGTAAGGGTCTTGTCCTCCCTAATAAAAGAGTTCCACAAGATAGGAAAGAAAGAATTGATTCAGAATCCATTCCAGCATTTAGAAACGAAGCCAGTTATTGAGCCACATACAGCTAGAAGAGTAGCTCAAACAATAGGAAGGATAGTTCCACTCAAAGATGCAATAGACAAGATTGCAGCAGAGCACATAGAAATTTATCCTCTGGGAGTTCCAGTCATTCTTGAAGGGTTTAGAATTACCGAGAATAATGTTCGCTATCTTCTAAATGTGAAGGAGAGAGGAGGTCATATAAGCGCCAGAGATCCTTCCCTTCAAACGATATATGTGCTATAAACAAATACACAAAAATATCCAGAAATGTTTAAATATGTTTCCCCAATGCAAAATTAGGTTGAGGTGATGAGATGGTCAAGGAAGAGGATGTGTGGAATGCCCTGCGAGACATAGTAGATCCAGAAGTTGGCGCTAATTTAGTTGATTTGGGATTAATATACGAGGTTAGAGTTGATAATGGAAAGGATGTGTATGTGAAGATGACATTAACAGTTCCGGGATGCCCGCTAATGAATGTACTTCCAGCACAGGTGGAGGAGAGGTTAAAGCAGTTGGAAGGAGTGGGCAAGATAACCGTGCAGCTAACATTTGACCCGCCTTGGAGCCCAGATAGGATGAGTGAAGAGCTTCGCAAGCTCTACGGCTGGTAAGTTGAAAATTTTTAATATTCTATTTCAATACGAGCATAATGCAAACAACCCTTTACAATTTTGGAGATTCGCTGGAAAGAATAGAGAAAGAGATTAGAGAATGCAAAAAATGCCCATTATACAAAACTAGGAAGAATGCAGTTCCCGGTGAAGGGGGATTTGAGAAGAGAATTATGTTTGTGGGCGAGGCCCCTGGAAGGAGAGAGGATGAGCTTGGCAGGCCCTTCGTGGGCGCTGCAGGAAAATTTTTAGATGAATTATTGGCGAGCATAGGGTTATCCCGCAAGGATGTTTACATAACAAATATTGTGAAATGCAGGCCTCCGGGAAATAGAGACCCTACGGACGAGGAGATAAAATCATGCTCTCCCTATTTAGATAGGCAAATCGCAGTTATGAAGCCAAGGATAATATGTCCCCTTGGTCGCTTCTCTGCAAAATACATTCTTGAGAAATTTGGATTCACTATGGATAAAATTTCAAAAATTCAAGGCAGGGTATTTGAAGGAGATATTCTAGTTCTCCCCATGTACCATCCTGCCGCCGCTTTGTACCATCAAAATTTGAAAAACGAGCTTTACAGGAGCTTTGAAATTTTAAAATCTCTTCTGTAAGTATTATCGCGAGTGATAAAGAGCCAAAAAACTTTAATATCCTTTAGTAAGATAGCCTCTTGATGCAAGTAAAATGTAATGAGCTTGCAGATGCTGTTAAAATCGGAATCGTTATATTGGATAAAAATTTCAAAATTGTAGATGTAAATAGGGAGATTTTGGTAAAGGGAAACATAAAAAAGGAAATGCTACTCAATACTCCTTTCATCTCTTGGTTTCCAGAAAAAATGAGGGGCGAGATTGAAAAAACCCTTAAAGATGTTTGGAATGGTAAGGTTGAATGGGGCAAGGGCTCATACGAATTGTATCCCATGGGCAGCGATAAGCCAATAATGGTTGATGTTCGCGTTAAAAAATTAGAGGATTCATTGGTTGTGACAATAATTGATAAAAGCTGGCTCTACAAGACCTTGGGAAAATTGAACATCGTGCAATCAGCAGTGGACAATATGGCTGAAGGACTCGTGGTCACGGATGTGAATGGTACAATAATGTTCGTAAATCCGGGATTTACGAAGATGACGGGATATAGTGAGGAAGAGGCCATAGGGCAAAATCCAAGAATTTTGAAAAGTGGCAAGCAAGACAGAAAATTCTACGAAAATATGTGGAACACAATCCTCTCGGGCCGAATTTGGAAGGGCTCATTGATAAACAAGAGAAAAGATGGAACATTGTACTGGGAAGAGATGACAATAGTGCCAGTGAAGGATAGCAAGGGGAGAATCACAAATTTCGTTGCTGTGAAGAGAGATGTATCCGAAAGGAAAAAATTGGAAGAAGAGGTAAGAAAGAAGGAAGAGTACTATCGCAAGATATTCAGTATGAGCAACGATGGAATATTCATAGAAACCCTTGATGGAAAAATTGTAGATTTGAACGAGGCAGCAGCTAAAATACTTGGCTACAAGAGAGAAGAGCTCTTAGGAAAGAATTTGAGCATTATAATACCAGGAGATGCCAAGGAAAAAATTGTAGCTATGGTTAAAAAATTAAAAAGAGAGGGGTATGTGCGCTTAGAAGCATTTAATAAGCACAAAGATGGCCATTTAGTTCCTCTGGAACTTTCAATAAGCATGCTTAACATTGAAGGAGAGAATCTAGCCCTTGTAATTGCAAGGAATTTATCATTTAGGGAAGAGCAAGAGACAAAATATAGAATTTTGAGCGAGATGGCAAGCGATGCTGTGATTCTAATCAACGAGAATGGAATAATTGAGTACTGGAACCCTGCAAGTGAGAGAATATTTGGATACTCATATAATGAGGCGTTGAATAAGCCATTCTGGAAACTAATTATCCCTGAGAAATACTTGCCAAACTCCAATTTTCCAAAACTCTTTAAGAAGGGATTTAATAAGCAATTGCCATACACAAGGAGATTTGATATCCAAGCAAAAAGAAAGGACGGAAAATTGATAGATGTTGGGCTAGGAATTTCAATATTTAACATAAGTGGGAAGAAATATGCATTGGCGGTGATAAGAGATATAAGCGAAAGGGTTGAGATGGAGAGAAAGTTGAAAAAGCAAACTGATGAGCTTAAATCCATTTATCATTTCTCCCTTGAACTTGGCTCAATTGTAGATACTCGCATCTTATCTCAAAAGGTTTATGAAGAGATAAAGAAGCTTATTGATTTTGATAGCTTCGCCTTGGGAACTATTGACTGGAATAAAAAAACCGTTAAATTTGACATCCTTACTTCTAGGGATAAAAATTTAGGACCTCTTGAAATAGATATAGCTCCTAAGGATTCTCTAACGGGCTGGATTATATACTCCAAAAAACCCTTATTAATAAAGAATTTGGATGAAGAAAAGGATAATTTGCCTGCAAAATTGATTAAAGTGGGAAAAATGCCAAAATCTTGGCTTGGCGTGCCTTTGATGTATAAAGGTGAAGTTCTTGGTATTCTCATAGTTCAAAGTTTCAAGGCCTACAAATATGATGAGAATAATAGAGATTTCATAATGACTCTTGCAACCCAACTTGCTATAGTAATAAAGAATGCGGAACTATTTAATGAAATTAAAGAATCCAAAGAGAAGCTTGAAAACATAATCAACTCCTCCATAGTGGGAGTTGGTATTACAGATTTGAATAATAACCTTACATTTGTGAATGATACCTTTGCAGATATGCTCGGATACAAAAAGGAAGAGCTCATAGAAAAGAGCGTATTTGACTTAACCACTCCTGAGGGCAAAGAGATATTCAAGAATATGCTTGAAAGGAGAAAGAGGGGGCTAAAAGATCAATATGAGGCTGTTCTCATCCGCAAAGATGGAAAAATCATTCACACCTTAATAAATGCATCACCACTTAAAGATGCTAATGGAAAAATCGTCGGCACCTTAGGCATAGTTTTAGACATAACCGAGAGAAAGGATATGGAAGAGAAAATAAGAAATGAGAGAGAAAGGTACAAGCAATTATTTGAGAGTATGGCAAGCATAGTCGTGCTCATACAAAATGAGAGGGTTGTATATGTAAACAAGCAGTTTGAAGCGGTCACAGGATACACAAGTGAGGATGTTCTAAACAAGCATTTCATTGAATTTGTGCACCCAGACATGCGAGATATAGTGCTAAATAATTACAGGAGAAGAATGCGTGGCCTTGAGGTCCCAGAGCATTATATCGTGAAGCTCATAGCAAAGAATGGAAAAGAGATTTGGATGGATATTCGCACCTCACTTATAAATTGGGAGCATGGAAAAGCAGACCTTGTGAGCATGGTTGATATCACAGAAATAAAAGAGATGGAGGATAAATTAATCACACTGGATGAGATTGCAAGAAAATTGAAGATGGCAAAGAGCAAAGATGAAATTTACGATATTGCCATACAAAATCTATACAGAGTGCTTAATCTTTACAATTCTGCAATTTTAGAGATAAAAGATGATATACTCATAGTTGCAAAATCAAGGGGTTATATAAATACGGACATAAAGCTACCCGTGGATGGAAATAAGGGCATAACTGTATGGGTCGCAAGAAACAACTTGCCATATTATTGTGCGAATACAGATGAAGACCCGTTGTATATTGAGGGCGTGAGAGGAGCAAAATCAGAGTATGCTACCCCAATATCCATTGATGACAAAGTATATGGTGTATTAGATGTGCAGAAGGATGAGCCCTATTCAATAAGCGAGGATGATATGAAGCTAATTGACCTATTGGCCAATAATATGGCTGTGGCCCTTAGGAGCTTAGAAATTCAAAAAGATTTAGAGAAGGCAAAGAACTTGCAAGAGCTAATGCTCCACATAGTTAGCCACGACTTAAAAAATCCACTTGCAGTTATTGAGGGCTATATAGATTTAATGAAAGAAGGGTTTGACCCATCATACTTGGATGCCATGCAAATGGCTGTGGAGGAGGCATCAAGCATAATTGAAAAGGCAAGGTTGTTCTCAAGGCTCGGAGCAGGTAAGATTGACGAGGAAAAAGAGCTCTTGGATTTGAAAGAAGAAATTGAAAATGTTGCCTCTCTGCTATCCCACAAATACCCAGCTGCGAAGATAAATATAGCCACGGATAATATTAAAATCCACGCATTTCCAATAATAAGAGAAGTTTTCACAAATATAATTGATAATGCATTTAAGTACGGGGCGAAGAATGTGGATATATCAATAATTGAAAAGGAGGATAGCGTAGAGATAAGAATTGCAGATGATGGTCCGGGCATACCAGAAGAGATGCAAAATAGAATATTCAATGCCTTTGAAACTCTATCAAAGAAGAAGGGAAGTGGATTAGGATTGACCATTGTCAAGATGATTGTAGATATGCACGATGGCAAAGTTTGGGTAGAAGAGAACAAGCCTAAGGGAAGTGTTTTTGTAATACAATTGCCTAAGGATTAAAGATGCGTGCCCCTTGCATAAAAGTTCCACTCTCCGAGGCAGAAAGAACAAAAAGAGAATTGGCCAAGATAAATGCTCTCGCGAATTTGAAATGGAAAAAAGAGAATGGGTACGCAATAATACCTTTAAAAAGAGAGATAGAAAATTTTGAAATTTGCTACGATGATTTTGAAGAGAAGAAAAGAAGGGAGAAAATCGGCTCCTTTGACATAATTGGCGATATAGCCATAGTGAAGTTCAAGGAAAATATGAATTATGAGGAACTTGCAAAAAAAATAGTAGACAGAAAGAGCATAAAAAAATTGGCAGTGGATATGGGAGTTAGGGGTAAAGAGAGGATAAGAGAATTAAAACTCATAGTTGGAGATTCATTGGAAACGATGCATAAAGAGTACGGCATACGCTTAAAGGTTGATATTTCAAAAGTTTATTTCTCTCCACGCTTGGCAACGGAAAGGTGGAGAGTTGTGCAAAAAGTAAGAGATGGCGAGACAATATTTGATATGTTTGCGGGCTGTGGCCCATTCTCAATCCTTATAGCAAAATACAAAAAAGTGAAAATTTACGCCTGCGATATTAATCCCTACGCAATAGAATACCTCAAAGAGAATATAAAATTAAACAAAGTTGATGGCATAATTCCAATCTTAGGGGATGCGAGAGAAGTGGCAAAAAAATTAAGAGCGGATAGAATAATAATGAACTTGCCGCACTCTTCATTTGCATTTTTAGAATATGCGATTAAGGCAGCAAAAAATGGAGCATTTATCCACTATTACGAAATTTTGCCAAGGGAAAATGAGAGAGAGGAGGATATAATCGATAAGGGGAAAGAAATGAGGGTGGAAATAAAAATTTTAGAAAAAAGAAAAGTACACGCATACTCACCAAGCAAGGATATGTTTGCTTTCCTGCTTCAAATATTCAAATTTACCTAAGGCGCACAACTTCTAAATTCTTCAGAGCCATTGTCTCCATTCCATACCTCTTATGTAATCCTATTGCAAGGTCTATGCATTTATTTTCCTCTCCGTGGCATATTATAACCCTCTCAGGCTTAGGATTCATAGAAGAAATGTACTGCACAAGTTGCCTCCTATCAGAATGGCCTGAGAAACCATCAATTGTCTCTATGTTCATCTCAACCTTAACTGTGAATGGCTTGCCACCCAAACTCATAAGCACTTCTTTTAGGCCATTCTGTATCCTCCTTCCCAAAGTACCAACTGCTTGGTAGCCAACGAATACAAGGGTATTGCGGGGGTCATCTGCCCAGTGCTTAAAGTACTCTAGTACTGGCCCTCCATTCATCATACCTGATGTGGAGAGAACGATAAGCGGGTCTGATGAGCTTATAACCTCTTCCCTCCTCTCTGCAGATTCAACCCTATGGAATATTGGAGATAAGAACGGATTCTCTTTTTTCTGGAATATGAGCTCGCGCAAATCCTTGTTCAAATATTCTGGATACGCTGCATGTATAGTAGTCGCCTCCCAAATCATACCATCAAGGTAAATAGGAAGCTCAGGCAATTCTCCATTCCTCATAAAGCTTTCAAGAACGAGCATAACTTCTTGGCTCCTTCCAACAGCAAAAACGGGAATAAGGACTTTTCCTCCTTTCTCATAGGTACGCATAACAACATCTTTCAATCTTTCTGCTGCCTCTCTCCTAGATGGCTGAAAATCCTCACGGCCCCCATAAGTGCTTTCCATTATAACTGTCTCCACGCGAGGAAAGCGATTATGGGCTGCGTTAAATAACCAAGAGCGCTCGTATTTTATATCTCCCGTTATGACTATATTGTAAAGTCCCTCGCCTATGTGGAAATGCGAAACTGAGGAGCCAAGAATATGGCCAGCATTGTGAAATGTCAATCTTATATCGGGGGCAATATCCGTGGTCTCCCCATACTTGAGCGTTATAGTATGCTTTATCATCTCCTTTATATGCTTTGATTCATAGGGTACTTTTTTCCCTTCTGATTGAGCAACTTTAACATAATCAATGAGTAGCATAGCTGCAAGGTCTCTGGTGGGAGCTGTCATATATACCGGGCCATCGTAATTGTACTTGAATAAAAGAGGCACAAGACCAACATGGTCAAGATGAGCATGAGTTACCACAACAGCATCTATATGCTTAAAGGGTTTTTCAGGATCGCTAGCATCCCAAACCTCGGGAACATAGAGATACGGAGCACCGCTCCAAGGGTCTGCCTTATCAGGCACAGCCACATTTAAGCCACAATCCACAAGCACCCTGCTTGTGCGGGTCATAATGAGAGTGGAGCTTCTTCCAACTTCTCTATAACCGCCGAGAGCTTCAACACGAACCCACTGCTCCCCACTCAATGGTGGCCTGTTTATTCTCTTCCCAATATTTCTCAAAATCTCTCTCCTCTCCTCGCGCACAAGTTTCAAATAAGCTCTCATCTCTTTGACTATCCTTGACTCTAAAGGGGGTGCACGAACCACGCGAGGTGCCCATTTTATCTTTTTCTTTATTTCATTTAAAAGCTGCCCATCCTTGCCTATAACAGTGCCGGGGGATTCTGCCTCTATAACTACTTCTCCCGTCTCTGGCACAAAATAAATATCCTTTATCCCTGCCTCCTCTGGCACTATATTCAAAATCTCCTGTTTAGCTTCATTTTCATCCATAAGCATAGATGGATCTGGCCTGATGAATATTCTGCGCCTCACCGTTTGGGCAACTTTCTTTATAATATCTGGATGGTCTGCAAAAAATTCCACATCTCTAGTGTAAACTACAACCAAGGGCCCTTCAAGATCAATATCCGTTATTTCAACCTGTGGAGCAAGTTCATCTATTACTTCCTTGACCTGCTTCAGTACATCCTCCCATGGCATAGAATCACTTCAATTTTAGTTTCTTCATCCTCTTCTCAACTTCTTCTTGACTCAATTCCACAAATCCATTATCCTTAGTTATGGTGGCAACGGAAATACCATCACCACTAGCAGCATCACGCTTCATGGCTGCATTTATGCCCCTTATAACCAAATTTATACCTTCATCCAAACTCAAATCATCATTCCATCTATCTTCAAGAACACCATAAACAAATAGGGAGCCAGAGCCAACGCTTGCATACTTATCCTCAATTGCCCCTCCAGCAGCGTCTATGGCAAATACATGGTAGCCCTTATTATCAAATCCTCCAACCAAGAGGCCAACATAATATGGGAAGAATTTCCTCTCGTTGAGAATATTGGATAGCAAAGTGGCAGCTGCACCCACGGGCATGTACATCTTTCTCCTTATACGATAAAGATTGATTTCTGCACGCATATAGCGCACTAGAACCTGCAAATCTCCAACAAGACCAGCAGTTGTCATTCCTATATTGTAATCTAACTTGTATAGTTTCTGAGCTGTCTTATGGGCTATGAATGTCTCCATACTAGCCCTATGCTCAGTACCCATCACAACGCCATCCTTCGTCACAATTCCTACAGTGGTAGTTCCAGTTTTAGCATTCTCCATCTCTAACACCTTCAAAATTTTACGGGGGTATAATCGGATGGATATATATAAATCTTTTCCGAATTCACTTTTTAAACATTGTGAAGAAATATACTCCTGTGGCAATCAACCCAGCATAGGCACTGGGAGAAACTGGAGAGATTACTGCAAGAGCTAAACCACCGAGTCCGGAAAAGAGGGAGATGAGAAAGGCAAAGAGCATGGTAAATGCCACGGTGGAAGATAGGCGCTTAGAGGCAGCAGCTGGAATTATAAGAAGAGCATAAACCAATATGGCACCAACACCCTTCAATAATACCACAACTCCGATGGCTACAATAACATACAGCAAGCTTTCATAGATTATGGGTTTTAATCCAACTGCCATGGCACCTTCAGGGTCAAAAATTGAGAATAGAATCCTTCTATGGTAAATAATGAAAATTAGAACAATAACGATTACGGAGAGGAGCATTATCTCAATATCCACTTGGGATAAGAGAAGAAGGTCTCCAACAATCAATCCCCAAGCAACTGAGGCATACTCTCTAATCAAAGAGAGAAATAGGATTGCTAAACTCATAGATAGGGCAAACATCACGCCCACGGCAACATCAACATTTTCTTTTCTATGGGATGCATATCCAATTGCAAGGGCGAAGAGTATGGAAAATATGAGGGCTACGAGAAGGTAATTAACGAAAAAGAGATAGAGGGCGAGAAATATACCCAAGGCAGCACCTGCTAAGGCGCCATGGGCTATCCCACTAACTAAGAAAGTACTACCACTAAAAACGGAATAGCTTCCTATAAGAGATGAGACAACTGCTATTAAGAAAACTGCAATTATAGCCCTAATTAGCCATACATCAATGGCGAAGATGAACATCACCCCCCACAACATAACAAACATTCTCCCTTCTTATTATTGGCACCCTAACCCCGTACAACCTCTCCATATTCTCTTCCCTCAAAACTTCTGGAACTGTGCCATAGGCAATTATCCTCTTCCTTAAAAGCAAAATTTTGTCCGTGCATTCTACAAGGGGATTAACATCGTGGGTCACTATTATTATCGTTTTATCCCTTTTCAATATATGCAGAATCTTCGCCATCTTCATCTTCGTAGCTACATCTGTGGCAGAAAACGGCTCGTCAAGAATGAGCACCTTGCTATTCTGAGCGAGTACCCTAGCTAGAAAAACTCTCTGCTGCTCACCCCCACTTAAAGCTGAGAAATTTTTATCCCAATAATGAAGCATATTAACTCTCTTTAAAGCTTTCTTTGCATTTTTAACATCTTGAAGGCGAATTCCAAAATAGTATTTGGATAAGAGAGGCATAAGAACAACATCCTTAACCCTTAATGGAATGTTCGTATTCACCCTATCTCTCTGGGGCATATAGCCAATCATATCCCTAGCCTCTTCAGGTTTTTTTCCAAAAATTCTTATCTTTCCCTCATACTCAACCAAGCCAAGGAGGGATTTTAAAAGTGTGGTTTTTCCAGCTCCATTTGGGCCCATTATTACAAGCAAAGAAGGATGCTCTAATTTTAAATTTATATTTTCAAGAGCAATATTGTTGCCATACTTAACACTCAAATTTTCAATTTCAATCATTAACCACTCCCTCCGGAATTGGCCTTCCATGAGGGCATTCTTTAGGATTGCCAAGATAATTACAAATGAGCTCAACAACATCATCCTCAATGTCAACCTGGATGCGAGAGGCAATATTGCAAGCTCTATTCAAATCAACTCCAATCCTATAAAGCATTGTTTCAATTATTCTATGATTTCTCACAACTCTCTGCGCCAAAATTATACCTTTCTCAGTAAGTTTATATTTCCCTTTCTCCTTGCTTAAATATCCCATATTTGCAAGCTTAGTTAGAACTTCATAAGCAGTGGGCCTTTTTACATTCATCATCTCTGCCATCTTCTTTGGCCCAATGGATTCAATACCATTCCTCATAGCTTCGTATATAGCCATAAGGTACTTTCCTTCAACCTCGGTTATCACGGTTAGGTAATACCTAACGAATTATTTAAATCTTGGGCATGTGAAAATTTATATTGGCAATATGGATAACCTACCAAATGAGATTTGCAAAATTACTTGTGCTCTTCTACGCTTTTATCCTACTTACTTCCATAATCTACGCTATAAATTTGGAGCAAAGCAATGAGGGAAATGTAAAAGATTTGAGCACTTCAAGCAATGAGCTCTTCGTTGTGCCCATTGAAAATTATGGTTATGCTCCCATGTTAAAGCATCTTATTGATAATGCTAGTAAGAGCGTATATGTATCCATGGAAATTCTCAGCGATTACGAGCCCGTTAGAACCTTGCTTGATTCTCTAATAGCGGCTCATAATAGAGGTGTGGATGTCAAGGTTATATGCGAAGGAGATATCACTTCAAATAAGTACGGGGTGCAGTACCTTGAAAATGGAGGAGTGGAGGTTAAAGTTGATAACACAGAAAAATTCATCCACACAAAGCTAGTCGTGATTGATGGAAAAGAGGTATATTTGGGCTCGCATAACTGGAGCCCTTATGCATTAGGAAAGAATAATGAGTATGGAATTTTAATTTTTAACTCACAAATTGCAGATTTCTATCAAAATTATTTCAATTCTCTATGGGATAATTCTTCCAAAACTCCTCAGCTAAGCTTATTATCTCAATCCAATAGAGGAATGAGCATAGAAACAACCTACGATGGCTATACCTATGATGCCCTAAAAAATTTGATAAACTCAGCCAAGAATCGCCTATATGTAAGTGTTTACACAATGGCTTATTATTCAAATCCTCAAGGAAATGAAAGCTTAGTTGATGATTTGGTAAATGAAATAATTGCAAAAAAAGCAATTGCAAAAGTTGTGCTAGATGAGCATGATAGTGATGATGCTTACAATTACCTACAAGATAATGATGTAAGCGTAGAGTACGATTCTTCCTCAGTAACCACGCATTTAAAATTGGTCATAGCAGACAATACCGTTTATGTCGGGGATGCGAATTGGGGTTATAAATATTTAGATAATGAAACTCACACTGTGGGAGTAATAATTGAGAATAAAACCCTAGCAAATTTCTTTGCAAGTTATTTTCTTCAAATTTGGAAATATAGGGACAATCCATGGTACATTCCAGATGGTTTTGTAGATAAGTGGAGCTTTACAGCTTATCCCGGAGAAAATTTAGATATAAATGTATTCTTGGCAAATGGAGGATACAAAAATGATTCTTCCTTCTATCTAATCCCTAGAGGGAATTTAAATATATCCATTAATGAAAATTTAACATGGTACAGGGAGAATGTCTATGATTGGAGAAACGAAACTATGGAAGTTGAAATACCATCTAATGCAAGTGGATACTACACCGTGGCCATAACATTCTACGGGGAAGATAAATATATCAATTACACGATGTATTTTACAATATATGTAGAAAATTCCGTGCCAGAGTTTGGAAGCTTTGCACCATTAATAATTGCCCTTGCGATTATAGCTGCAATATTAATAAAGAAAAAAGAGAATTAGTTTTTCCCCTTGCTTTTTCTTATGTACTCTATTATGCCTCCTGCGCTAATTATGTCCATTACATAGCCCTCAAATGGTGGAAAATGCAGTTCAAAGCCCTTACTCTTGTTAATTATTATCCCTTTCTCAATATCCACATCCACTTCATCTCCAGCATCAAATTTCGCAATGTCTTCTTTTTTAAGTGTTATAGCAGGCAAGCCAAGATTTATGCAGTTACGATAATAAATGCGAGCAAAGCTCTCGGCTATTATTGCTTTAATCCCCGCAGCTTTTAAGCACTTCACCGCCTGTTCCCTTGATGAGCCATAGCCCCAGTTCTTTCCAGCCACAATAACATCTCCGGGCTTTACATTCTTAGCAAAATTGGGATCTAAGTCCTCTAAGGCGTGAGAAGCCATCTCCTCATCGCTCATGATCTTGTATGTATATTTTCCTGGAAATATTACATCTGTATTTACATCATCTCCATATTTCCAAACCTTTCCCATTTAAAGCACCTCCCTTGGATCAGTTATATATCCTTTAAGAGCCGTAGCCGCAGCGGTTGCTGGAGAGCCAAGATAAATTTCCGCATTTGGATTGCCCATTCTTCCTTTGAAATTGCGATTTGCTGTGCTCAAGCATTTATCACCATCGGCAAGAACACCTGCATGCGCTCCTAAGCATGGGCCACATCCAGGATTCATAACCACTGCACCTGCCTCTGCGAGCGTATGCAATATACCCTTTTCATCAGCTTCACGCCATACATCCCAAGAAGCTGGGAACACGAGCATGCGGACATTCTTATTCACTTTATTCCCCTTCAAAATCCTAGCTGCTATTTCTAAGTCCTCAACACGCCCATTTGTGCAAGTTCCAAGGAATACTTGGTTTACTTCAATACCTTCCGCCTTATCAATATCGTAAACATTATCAACAGTGTGAGGGAATGCAATTTTTGGAACCAAATCAGAGGCATCATACTCATAGCGCTTCTCGTACTCTGCATCTTCATCAGGATGCATAATATCCCAAGGCCCTCTAGCCCTCTCTTTTATATACACTTCTGTCTTCTCATCCGCTTCAATTATTGCATTCTTGGCTCCCATCTCAGCGCTCATGTTTGTAAGAACCATCCTTGATGCTATAGTCATATCTTTTATTGTCTCTCCTTTGAATTCAACAGCTTTATAGACTGCTCCACTCGCAGTCACATCTCCCACAATATGCAACGCTAAATCCTTTGCAAAAACCCCCTTGGGCAGCTTGCCATTCACAATTATCTCATAGCTCTCTGGCACTCTCAACCATATCTTTCCAGTGGCCCATATGGCTGCAACTTCACTTCTCCCTATGCCAGCTGCAAATGCTCCAAATGCCCCCGGCGTGGTTGTGTGTGAATCAGCACCAACTATAACCGCACCTGGTAAATCATAACCCTTCTCCGCCATTACTTGATGGCATATCCCCGTATTTATATCCCAAAAATTCTCAATTCCCTGCTCTTTTACAAAGTTCCTAATGCTCTGGTGATTGTTCGCATATTCCGCTGTGGGTGCAGGCACTGTGTGGTCCAGAATAATCACTATTTTGTTTGGATTCCAAACCTTCTCCACACCTGTTTTCTTAAATTTGAGCAGGATTGCAGCGGAATTATCATGGCTCATAACCCAAGTTGGCTCCACAGTCACTATCTCCCCAGGTTGCACTTCCTTCTTTCCAGCCTTTTTTGCAAGAATCTTTTCTGTTAAAGTCATCCCCATAGTATCACCAGATGATAATCTCCCAGATTTATTTAATACTTATCGGGCAAATTTAAAAACTATGATGCAATGCAGTTTCGTGGAAAGATTAGTGTTGGATTCCTCCGCATTAATTGAGGGTTTCGTTCCTCCTGCAAACTATGAAATTTACATTCCTCCGGGCGTGGCAGAGGAAGTTAGGGATAAATCCTTTGATTTTACCCTTTTAAAAATTGTCACTCCTTCAAGATACAATACTAAGCTTGCAGTAAAGGCAGCAAAAGAAACGGGTGATTTTCCCTCACTCTCCAATGTGGATATTGAAATTATAGCTCTGGCTCTTCAGCTAAATGCCAGAATAATTACGGATGACTATGCAATTCAGAATGTTGCCGCTCATCTCGGGTTAGATTTTGAAGGTGTGCATCAAGAAAAGATAAAAGAGAAGAGAAAGTGGAAGTGGAGATGCACTTCCTGCGGGAGATACTTCAATCATTACTATGAGCAATGCCCAGTATGTGGTGGAAAATTAAAGAGGGTAAGAAGCTCGGGAAAGAAAATATAAAGGAAAAAATTATAATCTCCAAAGCAATGCGCCTACGAGCAGGGGTTACCGAGCCAGGTCAAAGTGCGGGATTTAGGGTGGAGCCTTTCTCTTAAAAAGAGAAATGCTTCAGCCAAAGAGAATGATGATAGAACAAGCTTGGTATATGATAAGCACAGAAAAGATTTTATTATCTGGATTAAAAATAGAGTTAGTGATGACCATGCTAAACATCAAATCTCATATTTAGATAGATATCTTTCTGGAAAAATTATAACCTCTCCAGCGCAGATATCAAGGATAAGAGATAATGCAAGTAGCAAAAAACAGATAACCATAGCCATAAGAAATCTGTTGAACTATTGCGAGGAAATGGATTTGTTGGATGAGGCTTTCATAGCGAAATTGAGAAAACCACTAAAGAGTGTGAGAAGTAATCCAGATAACTATGTGCCCAATGATGAAAAGGTAAGAGAAGCATATCAAAAGATTAACCCTAAATACAAAGTTCTTTTCAAACTACTCCTCTTTAGCGGAATAAGAGCCACAGAGGCAATTGAATTTTTCAAAAACTACACTAAAGATAAGGTGGAGATTGTGGGAAATGTAGCAAGGTATCCTTTATTTTCCCTAAGAAAGAATAAGCGTTCTTATTTTGTTTATTTCCCCGCCGATATGATCAATGAAATAGAAAATAGGGAATACACAAGAAGAGGAATATCCAACGCATTCATCAGAGCAGGATTACCATCTAAATATTTGCGTAAGTGGAACTATAATTTTCTCATTATGCATAATGTACCTGAAAGTGTGGCCGATTTCATCCAAGGGAGAAGCCCTATATCTATTGGCTCAATGCATTACTTGGCCAAGGTTAAGCAAGCTGATTACTGGTACAATAAAATTGCAAAGGAAATAGTGAGCGTGTTGAATAATGATGAGAACTTCATAGAGTTGCATCCACTAAAGGTAAAAACTTAAGGCAAAATAGAGAAAACCTTAAAATGATAGAAATTAATGTATAGAATATGGAAAATGGAGAGTTAGAGATTATAAAGAAGGATGTTGAAGAGATAAAAGTACATTTGGCATTTTTATTATCTCGTTATTTAGAGGAAGAGGATGTGGAGGAAGAGGAAAAGAAAGAGATAATGGCAATATTGGAAGATATGAAGAGGGGTAATTACATCACTAAAGAAGAGCTCCAGAAAGAGCTTTTAGAGGGAGATTGAATTTTTCAAATAAAGTTGTAAGTGTAATTAAAATTGAGAAAAGAGAGATAGAGTATAAATAAAGTATCTAAAAAGGCAAGAAAATGATATATACGATTAAAATCATATCTTTGGTACTAAGGAGGCATAGTAATGCTCAAGAAGACCAAAATTATCTTGGCTGTGGTGCTTCCCATCGTGCTTGTTGTAGGCGGAGGTGGATTTTACTACGCAGCTTTTCATCCTATGCGAGAGAATGTACAGGAAAAGCCGATTGTCAAGTTGCCTACGAGGTATGAGGGGAACATATCTATATTTCCATTTCTTGGGCCTTACTCATATGACAGTAAAACACCCCTTAAAAAGTACTGGTTAAGAGAGTACTTTAAAGATTATTTAGAGGGTTATAGGGTGAATGAAACTGTAGATAACATAACCCTAACAATTAATAATACTTGGTTTTCAGGGTACCCTGGATGGGAGCAACATCTTGCCTTTAATGTGACACTTAAAAGCAGCACATACATTGAAAAAGCCATATTCATTTCCAATGCGACATACATTTATGAATTGGGTAATTTCCCAACTGCTTATTTAAGCTATCCACCAGAGTATAGTAAGTACATAGTGAAAAGAGTGGATGTACCTCAGTATTATTATGATTTGGTGGTTTTCAAATTTGAGAAGAGCAATGTGTCTATTCAGGCTACTGATTTTGTTGATATAGATGGGGGAGATGTTAATAAAACTGTGCCATACTATTTTACCGCATACATAGAGACGAAGGACAAGATATACGAGATGAATTTCGTGTTCAATCTAACTGATGAGTGGGAACCTTACCTTGACTTGCAGGATCTTTATTATATGGGGAACTATAGTTTCTATATCCCTGGATCAAAATACTTCTGCTATACGCCCTATGGGAAGAGTAAGGTAGTTATAAGTAATCATATTGTGCCCGGTACAAAGTATTTTTTTGCTGAGAAAGATGGAGTTTTAAGTGCAATTACTCGTTACTTGCCTGAACAGAAATATGTGAAAAAGAATTTTTATGTGAATAAACTGTTCTATTTTACACCCAAAGAGCTTAATGCAACAATTCTAAATTCTACTCCACTTGCTAAGTACTGGGAGAAAGAGTACCTAAAGAGCCATGAATGGGAAATGAATGCGGGTGGAATATCAATAGAAGTATATCCCATATACTTCTTGGGATATAATGGCACCTTTTTGGGATATAATACCACTAAGGGACAGTTCATTCTTAATTCAATTGTTAATTCTACCAAGTATGTGGGAAATATAACATACACATTGAACGCTTTAAAAGCAATACCGCTAAATGGCGCGTACTTTGATACAGCTGTAGCTCCACAGGGAAATCCATTAAATAACGGAGCACATTACAAAAGAGTTTATAGGAACTATATGGAAGATTGGCAGGAAGTTAAATATGCTTTCAATACTGAGAATTTCACATTCTCTTCTCAGCTTTATTTGAACATATCATATTGGACCGCAAGCGAAATACCATATAGTGTAACTATAACTGTGGAACAGAAAGATTACTACTATGATATTCTGGAGAATGTTACCTATTACACATTGCAAATTCATTTTAATCTTGCTCGGGAACAATATCCATTTTTGAATCCAAATACCACAGGACACAATGTTACCTATTTCTGCTACAACTCTTCCTGGGGTAAGGTAGTGATAAGCGACCACCTTGTTGCTGGTACTCAGTATTACTTTGTTGAGAAGAATGGAGTTTTGAGCAGAATATGGAGTCCCTATGAAGTGAGGAATGGTTGGTGAGGATGTTGGGGGTTAGAAAATGAAGAAGGTTGTAATAGTAAATTAAAGCTCAAAAGCCACAATATGTTTTAGTTCTATATGTACAATATGGCGTTTAAAGAGATGGAATATAGATGTATAAATGGAAAAATCAAAGAGTATTAGAAGCATTTATCTCCACTAAGTGAGGAAATTTCTTTGATTCTCTGGGCATATGCAATTTTACATACTCTAAAGTTGGATTTTTCACTCTCGCTCCAGATTCTCTACTCTCTCCCATTACATGCATATACGCTAAAAAGGAGTTACAGTTACTAAAAAGTAAATTAGCCTATTTTTAATACACACTATATTCTGGAGAAACTGGAGAATAGATAAACCTTACATCCCTTTAGTGTAGAAAGATAAACCTACATATAGTAAAATCCTAGAAGGCTATACTGGAGAAAAAGAAAAATAAAATCTCAGCAAGAGCTTGGGGAAATATTCAAACTAGTGCATTCCTATAGAAAGACTTTTCCTCTCTAAACGATGCAGCCCTATTCTTATGTGAGTTTATGGCTTAATTCTATGGAAATTTTTGTTGGACAATAAGAACCTTTATTCATACACAAATCTTAAATACTTCACATTACATTATCATAATCATGTATGAACAATTTGTAAATAGAGAGAATGAAATGAGATTTTTAAAGAGAGCGTATGAGAGTGAGCGTGCTGAGCTAATAATAATTTATGGAAGAAGGAGGGTGGGAAAGACAGAATTGGCCAGGAAATCTGCAGAGGAAAAAGAACATATTTACTTTTTTGCAGAAGAAACCTTAGAGGAGGAGAACTTAAAGAATTTTAAGACTCTTGTAGCCAAGTATCTGAAGAATGATATAATTGAGAAGGCAGAGCTAAGCTGGGAAGAAGTTTTCAAGTTGTTGAAAGATGAGAATCTCGTGATAATAATTGATGAATTTCCGAACATGATAAGGGAGAATAAGAGTATAGTTTCCAAATTTCAAAGAATATGGGATGAGATATTATCCACATCAAAGATAAAACTAGTTCTTTTGGGCTCATCCATAAGCGTGATGGAATCTCAAGTTCTAGGATACCGCAGTCCATTGTATGGCAGGAGAACGGGACAAATTTATCTCAAACCGCTAAAGTTCATACATCTCAAAGAGTTCTTCCCTGAAAAATCCTTAGAAGAGATAGTAAGAATATACGGACTCACAGATGGCATTCCTGCATACATAAGAGAGGTTCAATATCGCTTTAAGATTGGTGAGAAATTTGGAGAGGTATTTATGCCCAATAAACCTCTATTTGAGGAGGCAGAGTACCTTTTGAGGTATGAGATAAGGGATCCTGTAAGGTATGCTCAGATACTAAAAGCCATATCTCTGGGCTACACTAAGTTTGGTGAGATTGTGAATTTCACGGGATTTCCAAACTCCACGGTCTCACAATACTTGAACAACCTTGAAACTCTCCACATAGTTGAGGAGGAGTATCCAATTGGAGAGAGCAGGAAAAGAAATGCAAGGTACAAAATATCGGATAACTATTTCAGATTCTATTTCAGGTTCATTTATCCCAACAAATCTCTACTATTAGGGGGAGGAAAAATACCAGCCTTTGAGAATAAATATAATCAATACCTTGGCTATGTGTTTGAGGATGTTGCCCAGGAGCTTTTGTGGACATTAAGTAAAGAAGGAAAGCTACCTTTTCAAATTCAAGAGATGGGGAGATGGTGGAAAAAGGGTGAGGAAATAGATGTGGTGGCTATAAATAGAGATGAAAGGAAAGCCCTTCTGGTTGAGGTAAAGTGGAAAGATCTGATGCCTAGAGAGGTCCAAGGGATTATTGAGAAATTGAAAGATAAAACAAAGCCTCATCTAATTCGTGGCTATGGGCTCCATTATGGAGTATTCGCTAAACACATAAAATACAAGAAAAAAGTGAGAGAAGGCTACTTAGTATTTGACCTACAAGATTTTGAATGAGCTTTTATTTTTCATAATTTTCATAAAGTGGGATCGGCAAAGTTTATCGGTAATCATTATTGGGGATTATTAGTAAGAAAAACTTATATTCTTTTATATCATTTATATCCTAAAATGAAGGTGGATAATTTAGATGAGCTAGAGAGGATTATAAAAGACTGGGATGGAGAGATAGTTGTTGAAGCATACGATATAATAGACCACAAAGGCATTGCAGCTCTATCTCTTGTTAAGAATGATGAATTTTACGAGGGTATAGAATTTGAAGGAAATAGGGAAGATATACTATCCTTATTCACCGATGTTTTAAAGAAGAATATAGACAAGGTTTTAGAAGAGCAGAAGGTGACTGTGCAATTTGCAGAGAAGGACATAAAAAGAGCACTTAAGAAATTGAGAGAAGAATAACTCTAGAGAAGAGAGAATCTCCATCTTTCAAAGGTTCGTTTTCTGAACTTCAATTTTTTCAATTTAAAATAGAATTAGTATTTTACTTGCTCTCTATGCAATTTCAAAATTTCAACTTTTTATATAGTAGAAAAACATGAAAATTTTTTATAAATACTTGGAGGGTGCAAAATGAACGGAATACATAGAATTGGAATTGCAGGAATAATAAGAAAAAGAGAGAAAAAGAATGACGAAATAAGGAAGTACATAGCGAAGTATCTGGAGTGGGGCTTTAACATAGTTCCCGGAAGAGAGCATACAAAGTATCCTGTGGAAGACTGGAAAAAGTACCAGAGTGAGAGGTATCCCAGAGAGAAGCTCAAAGAATATACGGATGTGGGAAATAGAAACTGGATGGTAATATGCGGAGCTATTAGTGACAATCTCGTTGTCCTGGACTTTGATGACCCTCAGCTTTACAAGAAATACACAGAGAAGATAGAGAATAAATTTATGGATACTTTCATAGTCAGAACTGGGAAGAAGGGATACCATATCTACTACAGAACTCCAGAGCCAGTGAGATCCACCAAGCTTGGAAAGATAGATATTCTGGGCAAGGGAAAATTGGCAATGTTGCCTCCAAGTGTCCATCCAGAAACTAGCAGAACATACATAATCTGGGAGGACAGAAAACCATTAAAATTGAAAAATGAGGAATGGCAACATGTATTCCATGTTCTCATGGATATAACAGGGACTAACTCTAAAGTTAATAATACAAGTAAAACTGAGGGAGAAATAGCCAAAATCATTCGGATTGTTGGACCCTACTGGAAGAAAGGCCAGAGAGATGCATTAGAGTATGCACTCTTGGGTTACATGCGTAAGAAAGGAGTACCTATAGAGATAGCCAGCAAGGTTTTGAGAGGATTAATAACCTTAACTGGGGACGAAGAAGCAATTATGAGATTGAAGAATTTAGAGAGAAATTACGAGCTACCTGTGGATGAGTTGAAGGGGTACTCACAGCTAAAAGATATTCTTTCAAAGGAGGACTTAAAGAAGGTAGAAAAGTATGTGATGGCTTTATCTCCAAACCCTAAATTAGAGGAAAAGAAAAATGAGAAAAATAAAGGGAAGATGAAGAAGGTTGTATCGTACATTGCTCTTCCCGATAAACTCTATTTAGCAGTAAAGGGGGATAATGACAATTATTACTTTGCTTATTTGGATGAGGGAGAAGTAAAGCTTACCAAAGTTATAGAATTAGAAGATGCCATATATGAACCGAGAAATCCCTATGGGGATCCTGTATATTATCCAACTACTAACATAATGAATGCCAAGTATGTGGAAACTAATGAGTTAATAAAGAATATAGAAGAGCATCTCAAAAAGTATATAGATTTGGAGGATAGAGACTTGGAATTTTCAATATACTACATCCTATTTACATGGTTTTATAGAAAAGTTCATACTGTACCATATCTTGCATTTAGAGGAGATACCGGGAAAGGAAAAACTAGGATGTTGGATGTTATAGGCCAGTTATGCTTCTATCCATTGATCACATCTGGAGGCTCTTCAAGAAGTGCAATAATGAGAGCCCAAGAAGATTATAAAGGAACTTTGGTGCTGGATGAAAGTGATTTCAGAGGAGATAAAGAGCATGAGATGGCAAAGTACATAAATTCAGGCTTTGAAGATTATAAGCCATTTCTTTTAACAAACCGCAATAGTGGAAAAAGAGAAAGATACGATAATTTCTGCCCAAAAATACTAGGAATGAGGGAAGCTTTCCAAGATGCGGCCAGTGAAGGGAGAATATTCACAATAAGTCCTTTGGAGACTATGAGAACGGATATTCCACCAAATCTTGACGACATATACTTCCAAGAAACAGATTTGCTAAGGGATTTAATTGCAAGATGGGCCTTGGAGAACTGGAGCAAAATCAATGGAGAATACATGGAAATAATTCAGCAGTTGCCATTGGAAGGACGCATAAAACAATTGGGAGCTCCTCTAACTATACTCATTCCTATTCTTGGAGAAGATTATGCAAAGAAATTGATATACTGGCTTCTTAGAAGGCAAAAAGAAATTGCAAAGGACAGGGCAAACTCTACAGAGGGAATTATTTTCAATGCAGTTGTAGATATAAGCCAGAGGATACTAGAAGATAGAGTAGATGTGGGAGATAGCATAGATTATTATGGAGAGGAGAAGTTCATAACAACAAGCATGGTAATAGAGGAGACTGGGCTAAGCAAGAATACAGTTAAAAGAAAACTCCAAGAAATTGGATTTGAGACACTAAGGAAGAAAGTGAAAATTGGAGATAAACGCACTACTGCAACATTGATATATATCTCAAGTACCCGCAGATGGGTTGAGAACTGGAGACGCTATAGGTGGGGAGAAGAATTGATAGATGTACCTCCGTTCCTGAAATTACCAAATAGAGAATATAAAAATATAGACAAATATAGAGAACTATTAAACACTATGAAAAACTTCTCCATCAAAGATGTCTCAACTATCCCAGTTGGCTCAACCATAGGACACAGGGAGAAAAATGAGAATGAAACACTAAAAAGTATATTATCCTATTTTAATTCTAATTTTAGGGTGCATGCATGGGTTGAGACTGTTGAGCCAGTTGAGACAGGTAATCCTCCCTTAGCGGGTAATTCTTTGGTATATGGCAGGGCGAGAAAGGACTTTAAAGTTGCATTGCCCGATGGAGATGCTTCTCTAAAGAAGGGTAGAGTGTATATATTTGAGAAAAGAGTTGCGGATATACTAAAAAAGAATAATCTTATTTCTATATGCAATAATATCCATCCAAGTTTGTGGAGAGTTAATAATTTACCAAAGAAATTTAGGCCACCTTTCCATAGTGTCTCTCAAAATAAATCCTACGGTGATTCTTCTTCCACCATTGCTGAAACTTAGGAATTTATCTGAATTTATTATTTATTCATTTATCTTGCTATCATCCACATTGGGCATTAAATCAGCGATATATACTTATTTAAGATATAAAAATTTTTTTATAAGAGGGCATGTTAAATTTCTTGATTTTCAATTTCCATAAAACTTAACTTACCCGTAAAATAGTAAAGTTCAAATATATCCATTAATTATATAATTTATGGCAGGAAGACCTCGCACAAAAAATGGGAAGAGTTATGTGTTTTACCTGAGCGATGAAGTGGATGCTTTAATCGAGCAGTACAAAGGTAACCTTTCCCGGAGTAATTTTGTGGAAGAGGCAATAAAGTACTATGT
>WAPW01000062.1 GCA_015520565.1 Candidatus Aciduliprofundum sp.
GTGTAATACTACTTTTTCATGGAACTCTGAGCCCGGTTCTTTATATACCATTGACATGTCATAGCTTACCATTTTCATTCCTCCACACTACTTTTCCATGCTCCTTTATAAGCTTCACAGGCTTAGCATTGAAGATTCGTTCCATAATTTTTTTATCTGCGCAGCATTTCATCCCATCACCTTCTGGCATTTCCGATGTTCCCGATGTTTTTAGGAACCCCTATATAAAATTGTCGATGAGCTTGAATGCAGGATTTTTCCTGTGTAGAACACATTCTCCGTGCAATCTCAAATTTTGAACCTCCCCTAACCCAAAATTAATGATTTCGTTTTTCAATAAATAGATGATACAATGAGAATAATTTTGTATTTGTGGAAAGATTAGGGAAATGAGCAAATCTTTTGTGAGAAATATTTTGAAAATAGAGAAAGATATGGGTGATATAAAAGAGATTTTGATAAGTGAGAAGTTGAGATGTAAGAAAAAGATGGTGGTTACAAGAGATTATAGGAAAGAGGAAGAAATTGTGTTTGTTCCCTTGTGGAGATGGTTTCTTGAGAGAGAATGAGAGTTTTTGTAGTAAGATGAACTCTTCTGCAAAATTGGTATCACATTTCCATTTCTTCTTCTCTTTCTAAGTATTTTTCTGCTTCCTTTAGGAATTCTTTTGCATCCTGAAGCGTTTTTTCTGCACGCCATCTTGGTATAATATGTATTGAAATTCCATAATCACTCTTCTCTCTTAATTCCTGAGCTCTTCCAAGAGCAGCAGCAAATTCTTTAGGAAAAATCCCTGGCTTTATATATACTTCTCCAAATTTCTTTATTGTTCCTTTATGGCTTTTGGGAGTAATTCCCTTTTTAAGTAAGAGTGCTCTTGCTACTGTAAACATGGAGTAATAACATCGGGAAACACTTAGAAAATAATCTCCCTCATTGAAATCCCTTTCCGCACCTTTAAGATATCTCATTGCCTTCTCCATCAACTCTTCAATTTCATTCATACAGGTATGCCCTCCTTTCTCACATTGATCAGAAAATCAGATTGCTCTTTAAGAAATTCAGATTCTTTTATTACTATTGTAGTAACCAACTCGCCCCAGTAAGCTAGAAAATTCCCAATTAAAGGAACAAGATATTCTTCTACATCATCGGGATCTAGATCATCACTCACAACTACGAGAACATCCACATCGCTATCTTCTGTGGCTTCACCACGGGCATAGGAGCCGTAGAGTATGACCTTCTTTATCTTATCCCCATATTTCTCTTCTAAATACCGCTTGATTTCTTTCAATATTTTCTCTACCTTCTCATCCATGCTACGATAAAATCTACACCATTCTATTTAACTCCTTCGGTGAAAATCCTCTTGCTTTGGTTAGTGTTAAAAAGAGAGGAATAAAGAAATTGAGATGTAAGAAGAATACTGTGATTACATGGGACTAAGAGGAAGAGGGTGAGATTAGGTACATCTCGCTGTGGGGATTGTTGCTGGAGAGAGAATGAGGGTTTATGCGTGTCATCGGTGAGGCAGAAAAGTTTAAAATAGAAGTAGAGAATAGATGAAATATGGGAGCAGAAGCGGTGATGATAAAAGAGATTTACGAAAGAATCCTAAAAATAGAGAAAGATATTGAGGAGATAAAAGAGATTTTAATAGGAGAGGAAGAATTGAGTGAGGAAGAAGAAAGAGAACTTGAACAAGCTCTAGAAGAAGTTAAGAGGGGGAAGGTAGTTAGCGAGGAAGAATTGAGAGAAGCTTTGAGGGAAAATTAATGAGTGAAATTACTATAATTGCAACTAAAAGGGTAAGAAAACAGATTGATAACCTTCCCAAAGATATAAAATCAAAAATAGATGAATTGCTGAATGCCCTTAAAATTTCACCCATTCCTATAAAAACCTACGATGTCAAAAAGATAAAGGGAAGAGAAAGCATTTATCGTGTGAGAATAGGGGATTACCGTGTTGTATATAAATATGAAAAGAAAGAGAAGCAAATAGCAATTTTGGTAGTGTTGGTGAGAGGAAAAGCATATAAGAAAATGTAGATTTTTCGCTCCCGAGAATATTGTTGAAATATTAAAATATTAAAATAGGAGATGCTTAGAGGATATTACACATCTGGCGAAAATGGAAATAGAGAGAAGAAAGGCATTAGAGAAGGCAAGCAAAGAATGGGTATTCGTGAAGAAGATTGTGATTACAGGGGACTATGAGGAAGATGGAGAGATTAAGTATATACAGCCGTGGAGATAGAATAAATATCAATAAACAAAGGATTAGATAATATTATAATGCTCTATTATCTCTTCTTCCATTTTATCCCAGTCATCAACCGGTAAATTCATATTCTCTATCTCCTCTACAATTTTTAGTTTTTTCTCCCATGTCTTTAGCAGTTCTTCCGCTAACTTCTCATTCAGGATATCATTTAGATATTTGCTTATTGATGAATTATTCACATTTTTTACCTTTTCCATAATTTACTTATCCGCTCCTCTTATTTTAAAGTTTTCTTAATGAAAAAGCGCTAGAGAAAGCTACGGAGGAATTGAGATACAGGAAAAAGACTGTGATTACAGGAGATTATAAAGAAGATACACGGAGAATAAGATTCTTACCTTCGTGGAATTGGCTGTTGAATCGGTAAATTTTGTCAAAAACTTACCGATAAAGTTATTAATAATCTCATTATTGTGGAAGATATGGCGCTTAAAGAAGAGTGGTTTGGAGCGTTGATGGACTGGAATCTTTGGGGTAATTTAAGAATTGTATTGAAAGAAAGGGAAGTGAAACCTTCCTTACCCCCCAAGGATGTAATACTCTCGGTGATGGGTGTTAGGAGATCTGGAAAGACTCGGCTTTGCTATCTATTAGCAAAGAATTATCGTGCTAAGGATGTTCTTGTGATAAACTTTGAAGATCCCAGATTGAGAGGAATAGGCTCGGAGGATATAATCAAGATCGTTGAGCTTTACTCTGAAAGGGTTAGCGGTAAAGATCCCGAGGTACTGGTTCTTGATGAAGTGCAGAATGTGGATGGATGGGAAAAAACAGCACGGTTATACAGCGAAGCACGAAGGGTCAATGTTATCGTTACTGGCTCGTCATACAAGCTTATGAGCGATGAATATTCCTCAGTGCTCACAGGCAGACATATTGATTTTGAGTTGTATCCCTTAAGTTTCAGGGAGTTTCTTATGTGGAACAATGTGAATTATGATGGAATAGAATTGTACAGGAATAAGGCGAAGATAATGATGCTTCTGAATCAATACCTGCATTATGGTGGTTTTCCAGAGATAAATTTGATGAGTAATGAGGGGGATAGAAGAAGCCTTCTCTCTCAGTATTTTGAGGACATACTTATGAAGGATATAGTTAGAAGGTATCGTATAAGAGAGATTGAAAAGGCCGAAAAGCTTGCGCATATATATCTTTCCAATATATCCACTTTGCAGTCATACAACAGGCTCAAAAACTCTGTAGGGTTGTCTCTAGATTCTGTGGAGCGTTTCTCCAGATACTTTGAAATTGCGAGAATGTTTTTGTTCGTGCCAAAGTACGGATATTCTGTAAAGCAGATTGTTTTAAGTCCCCGGAAGGTTTATACTATTGATGTAGGTCTTTATACTGCGAGAGGATTTAAGTTCTCGGAGAATCGGGGAAGGGTAATGGAAAACCTTGTAGCGATTGAATTGCTCAGAAGGAGAGCTTATTGGCACCATAGATGGGAGATTTACTACTGGAAAGATTACCAGCAGAGAGAGGTGGATTTCGTGGTGAAAGAAGGCTCGGAGATTCTTGAGTGCATCCAAGTTACTTATGCAAGCGGAAAGGATGAGATTGAGAGAAGAGAGATAAAAGCTCTGGAGAAGGCTAGTGAAGAGCTAAGATGTAAGAGAAAGACTGTGATAACTTGGGATTATGAGGAAGAAGGAGAAGTTAGATATATTCCGTTGTGGAAATGGTTGCTGGGGAGAGAATGAGAGTTTGTGCAATAATCTTAAGTCTATGCTATCTGGAAAATAGCTATATTTTATGGAATTTGATGAGAAAAGTTTAAAATAGGGTGGGGGAATGTATAATTATGGGAGAAGTAGAGGAGATTAAAGACAAGAACTACGAGTTCTACATAAATGCGGATTTGAGCGAATACGCTGGGAAATGGATTGCCATAGTGGATGGCAAGGTTGTGGCCAGTGGAGATAGAGCAGATGTAGTTTACAATGAAGCAAAGAAAAAATATCCAAACAAGGTTATAGCGATAGACAAAGTGCCCACAGATAACATTTTAGTTTTATGAGGGGGAGAGTTTGATGGGTATAGTGTTTAAGTACAGGAAAATGGAGAGTACTATAGTGGGTAGTATAAATAGACCTATTGCTGACTTGCTAGTAGAGAGTAAAGAAGGAGATTGGATTGAATTTCATCCATTTATTGACTCTGGAGCAGATATAGCATTACTTCCGTATTCATTTGGACTTATGCTGGGATTGTCCAAGAATATAGGAGAGATTAAAGAGCTAAAAGGTGTAAGAGGGATAGGCCTTCCTGTAATTATATCCAAAGTAAAGATGAGAATAGGGGATGTAGAATTAGAGCCAAGAGTTGCATGGGCATTGATAGAAGAAGCACCACCCTTGCTTGGTAGCTTGGATATATTTGACAAGTTCAACATCACATTCAAGGAGAAAGAAGGAAAGATAATTTTTGAGCCAGTGTGAATAAAAGAAAAATAGCAAAAAATATATGAAGATGCTCAAAGAGAGATCCTGTGGAGATGGGTGCTGGGGATTTATGAAGGCATCTTAGCAGTATGGTATTTTTCAAAGTTCATTATTTTTGAAAACTCATCCTTGCTCATCTTACCCTCATTGTAAAGTTTGGATGCAATCCATTTATCGAATATCTTCAATCCCCTGTTCATGATTATCGTTGCAGTTTCTTTGTCAATTATAGGAGATTTGCTCTCTTCCACTATTTTTCTCACACAATCTTCATCGCAGGGAGGAGTGATATTGTATTCTTGACTCTCTAAATATTCATCATTTTGTTGTGAAGGGAGCTTAACTTCAATAATCTGTTTTGCTCTATTTTGCTGGGTAAGTACAATGTATACTACCCGGAGCAGTTCAAGCTGTAAATCTACCATACCTTTCCAAAGCTCTATTATATTTTTGTAATTGGATGCTATATCTCTTTGAAATATTCTAAGCAAACTGATAGTTTCCATTCCGAAATTGATAAATAATGATGAAGGTACTCCTTCATTACTGCCAAATGTTATCTCTGTCATCTTCATCGTTGCCGCAGTCTCAAGCATATGCTCAAACATCTCATCGTCCCTGTTGTAAGGTATGGGTACAAAATATGCCTGCTTAGCCTGCTCTGGAGTTAAGGTGCTCCAGCCAGAAGAATAACGCAGGTTGTTCCAATCTACAAACCTTTTATACTGCAGGGAAGTTAGCATGGTACTCATTCCCGATAACTGCATCTTGTACTCTTCTATAAACGCATCCTTTTCTTTCAACTTCTCTCTTAATTCCTTGTTCTTTTGTTTAAGTTTCTCGTTCTCCTTCTCTACTCTCTCCAACCTATCAGGATCTTCATAGTGCTCTATAACCGTTATCAGAAACTCTAAAATTCTGTCTGCAAGCTTGTCAGGATCTTTTCTAAATTCTTCCCACTCCTCCAACGATATATGCATCTTGCTAAGCAATATCATAAAAGCGTTAAAACCAATCTTGTCTATGAGCGTGGATATGAAATTGTTTCTCTTGGATATATGCTCTATATTCCTAGCTATAAATTCGTCCAGAGCTCTCTGATAACTTTTGTAAGATGCATCTGTGATATCCTCGTTGCTCTTCTTTCTTCTCTTGGAGCCTGTATAATAGCTCTTTCCCGAGATGCTGCGCATTCTCCAAGGCAGCTCTCTTTTGAGATACACAAAATCTTCCTCGCTCTCTATTCCTATGCTATAACTCTTCACCCTTCCTCCCTCTGGAGGGACTAGGTATATGTACACTTTATTACCTACCCTCTTGGGCGATCTCTTGTATATGTAGCCATTCTCCACAAGCCCCAGAATCTCTTCTTTTATCTTCGGATCCATTTATATCACCAATTTTATATATCTTCACTCCTTTATAAGTTTTTCTTTTACCAATCTTGTTGTGAAAATTCGTGCTACACGATATCGTCTTCATCTTTTTCACAAATATTCACAATGAAAAATATCCTTGCGAAAGGTTCTTGAAAAATCAGTATTGCACAAATTTTTATTGAAATATTGTATCGTTTTTCACAAATTCACAACCATATTTTGTGAATATTAAGGAATTGTGAACTACAAATCACCCGGAGCTTCGTGAGCGTGCTCTGGCGGATTTCTCTCATGCATTCTTATTTTTGCCACTGTTTTATATTGAGAGAGCATCAGATTCTCCTTCTCCCTCTTAGAGAATATTGCTACCATTCCTGCATCCTTTCTCTATTGGACCCATCAAGTTGCGTGAATTCTTCACAGTTTTTCAACCCCACTTTTGTGAAAAATTTGAAAAAGGGAAACTTAATTTATTTGCTCTCTTTTCATATGTTAATGAACTTTGCTGAAATGAGGAAATACATTGATGAAAACAGGTATAATCTCTTCATATACTCTATATTAATTGCCTCAATGACTTATTTTATCTCTTATGTGGGTATGACCCTTATCACCGTGCTTTTATTCTTCGCTATAATTATTGTTGATGTAAAAAATTACAAAAAGCTTAGCTCTAAGTTCTATTCTGTAGGGAATGTACCTGTTGATCTTGTAGTTGGCATAATTTTAGTTGTATTGCCATTTTTGAATTATGTATTTAATCCCCTACATACAATACCTACTTTTGGTAATATTGATGTTACTATTGTCCTCGTGGGATTGGTAATTGTTTTTTACGGAATAAGGAACCTTTTAGAATTTTATCTCCCCGTGGGTTTTATTCTCGCAATTGCAGTATTTGAGTTTTTGATGGGTACCACGCTATTTATTGATATTCTTGGCCCTGCATTTATCAATTTTACCATCTACTTCTCTACAGCTTTGGTGAACCTATTTGGATATGGTGTCACGGCGGGCCCTAATTATTTTATATTGCCCAACGGAGAGAGGATATACATGCTCGTCTGGTGCTCTGGAATTGAGAGTTTTACGCTCTTCACTCTTTTAATGCTCGTTCTGCTTTTGAGAGAGAGAATAAAATTGTGGGCTAAGGCAACTTTGATTGTTGTAGGTGCCATAGGTGATTTATTTATTAATGTAATTCGTGTAGCTATCTTGGTTGCTATAGCGATAGATTATGGAATGTCAATGATGCAACTATTTCATAGCAATCTTGGAAATATACTATTCTTAATTTATGTGTTCTTGTTTTACTGGTGCGTTCTAAAATGCGTTGTAAAGGAGGTCAAACATGGTAAGGAGAGCAATGCTTAACAAGGTTGGAATCGTATTTACTGGAAATGTGCTTTCCCAGCTCTTTGCCTTAACATTTATGATCATAGCTACTCGGGTTTTGAGTAAGGAAGATTATGGCTATGTTTCATATATTCTTACCATGGGCTCTTTTTTTGCAACCATTGTAGCTGGGGGCTTTCCAATAGCCATAACTCGCTATATCGCCAAAGATCCTGCTAGAAAAAAAGAGTACATAGAAAATGGGTTGTTTGGGAGCTTAGTTCTGTTCTTGGCAATTTCAATAGGTGTAGGCATATACTTCTGGCCTCATCTAGAGATAATTGCGATAATCTTTGTAAGTATGATTGTTATGCTTTATTTGGGAATTTTGAGGGGAGAGAAAGCGTTCAAGGTTTATGCCGTTGTTAATTCTGGTAGAAATGCAATAAAACTAACAATTCTCATTGCCCTCTTATTTTTGGGATATGTTACAAAGTACAGTGTAATATGGACATACGCTGTGGCTGGTATTTTAATCATATTCATCGCTGAGGCAATATACAAGCGTAGAAGCTTTTCTTGGCCAAGGTACAATCCTAAGATATTCAAGACCCTGCTTAAATTCTCTTTACCTCTCTTAGTTACCACTGTTTTTTATTCTCTCACAAGCACGGCAGGAATTGCAATAATAAATTCGGAATTGGGAGAGGCGGCAGTAGCATCTTTTAAAAATGCCCTCATGCTTGCAATCGTCTATGGCTTTGTTCCCGGAGCAATAGGTGTAGTTTTGCTTCCCAAGATTTCGTCCACGAAGGAGCCAAAGGTCATATTCAAAAATTTGCGAGATTCCATAGTGTTTAGCTTGGCTATAGAATTCTTGATATTCGTTGCAGCGATATTTGTTGGCAAGCCGCTAATCATAATATTTTTGGGAGAGAAATATGCTGATGTTTTTCCATTATTTCTCATAGTTTCCTTTGGATTTTTCTTTGCCACAGTGCGCAATATGTTTTCTGCACTTTGGGAAGGTACAGGTAGGCCATGGATTTCTATGGTAGATATGATAGTTGCTGGCTCATCTATAACTCTATTCTCTTTGCTTTTCATACCCTTATTTGGATTATCGGGTGCTGCCTATGCTTACTCTCTGGGCTTTGCCCTAGCTGCTTTAACCGATTTTTCAGTATTCCTTTATTATAAACAACGGAAAGTTTTTGTTATGGAAAGTATGCATGTTTAATATTAGTATTCTTAATCTAATAGAATTTACAATAACTCACTATTTTTTAAACTATTTGTAAAATCTTGTTATAATAACATCTGTTTCTACCTGCTCTAGTGTTTGAGATTTAAAAGATTTAAATTTTTTGTTTATACTTTCTATTATCTCTTTAGAATGCAATTCTATAATCCATTTATCAAAGCAGTTGATTAAGCTATCAGGCACATTTTTAAGGTATTTTTCACAGCCTTCGCAATCTACTTTTATTATGTCTATGTTTTCTTCTTTGGCCATTTTTAGTACATTCTCCCATGATATTGTTTTTACCCTAACTTTGTATTTTCCCTCGTGCAATCCGAATCCAGATCCATATTTAGTAGTGGAAGACAATATTGTATAACCATCCTTATCACTAACAGCATATGGATATACTTTAACAGAATCCTCTAAATTATTTAACTTTATATTTTGATGTAGAATCTTTAGATGAAAGGGTAAAGGCTCAAATATTACAACTTTTACAGCACCCCATTTTTTAAATAAAATAGCAGTTTCACCAAAAAATCCGCCGATGTCTAATACACTCTTATTTTTAAAGTCAAAGCAATGATATATTTCTAGGTTCTGTAGCAAAACGCCAGGATCGGGTTGAATAAGCTTTATACCATCTTTTTCAAATAAAAGCATATTTTTCCAAGGGTTAATTTTCCATCCTTTTTTTGATAATAAAGGAAGGGCTGAGATAAGGCCACTGCCTTTTCTTGTTTTGATTGTTAGATTACTATTTTTTAGAGTTAAATAGATATCTTTATTTAAGAGATAGGAGATAATTACATTTATTGGTTTCTTATAATGCTTAAAGATAACTTGCAATTTTTTCAAATATCTAGACATATTAATCTACCTCATGTATTTTCTGCTATCGCATATCTGTAAACATCAATCGTTTTTTTAGCCACCATGTCCCAAGTATAATTTTTCAAAACAAACTCTCTTGCTCTTTTTCCCATTTCCCTTGCCTCTTCTGGATGCTCAAGAAGATATGTGATGGCTTGGGCAATTGCTTCTGGATCTTTTGGCGGGATAAGAATTCCAACATTTTTTCCCATATGCTTTTTTCCTTCTTTTAAAATTTCTTTTGGACCGCCTACAGCAGTTGCTATCACTGGCAACTCGCAAGCCATTGCCTCTATTAATGAGATGCCAAAAGTTTCCTGTTCATTTATAGATGTATGCAAAAAAACATCAGCCACATTATATAGTTTAACAAGCTCTTGAAGTGGTAATCTCCCTGTGAATATACATCTGTTATAAACATTTAAATCTCTTGCTAAATTTTTAATTTTCGGTAGATAATTATCATCGTTTGTTGCTACTAAGTAAATTCTCTCTTGATTTTTTAATAAAAACTTCAATGATTTTAATATATATTCTATGCCATATCTGAGAGTAAAGTGTTTTGTAAATAATAGT
>WAPW01000063.1 GCA_015520565.1 Candidatus Aciduliprofundum sp.
AACAGAAGGGGCTTGCAACTGGTAGAGGCAAAGATTCGCAGGCTTGTAAAGTACTACAAGAGGGTTGGAAAATTACCTTCTGATTGGAAATACAGCCTTAAAGAGGCTGAGCTTCTGGTGAAGTGATGATAGTTGAGGAGAGATTAAAAAATGCAAGAGAGCTCATTGATAAGGGTGATGAGTTTAGAATTTTAACCCATTACGATGTAGATGGCATATGCGCAGGGGGCATAATCGCCCACTATTTACTCAAGAATGAAAAAAGATTTCACATCTCATTTTTTAGAAATATGGATAAAGAGGAGATTTTAGACATCATAAGCAAGGAAGATTATGTTATAATGAGCGATATGGGCTCTTCCTTAATAGATTCCTTAGAGGGAAATGTTATCGTGCTAGATCATCACAAACCTCCAGGAGATAATGAGAAAATTCTGCATATAAATCCCCACTTAGATGGATACAACGGAGCGCATGATGCGTGTGGAAGCACCTTGGCTTATATGCTAACTAGAGAGAAAGAGATGGTACCATTCTTCCTTGCGGGTGTTTTTGGAGATAAGCAGCATTTAGGCGGATTGACGGGATTGAATAAGGAGCTATTTGATGAACTATCGCTAGAATTAAAGAAAGAGCTTGTGCTTCATGGCAATATCGTTAATGCTATTCTTTACTCCACTGAGCCATTTTTCCCCGGGCTCTCAGGAAAGCAGGATGAGATTGAGAGAATGTTAAGGGACTTGGGCATACAGCCTACAAAGGAAATTGAAAAATTGAGCAAGGAGGAAAAGACAAAGCTAGTTTCAATGCTCTCTCTAAATTTGATAAAGAATAGCAAGCTTCCAGAAGCTGGAAGATTCGTATTTGATTTTGATGTGAATTTTGGTACGAGCATAAGGTACCTAACTGAGCTTATTGACTCTTCTGCACGCACAGATAATCAAAGCGTGGCCCTAGCTTATATTCTTGGAGATGAGAGCGCAAAAGAGAGAATGGAGCTCTTGAGAAGAGAATACAAGAGCAAGGTTATAGATGGCCTTTACAAAATGCTAGATAATTTGTTTGAAATGGAGCATTTACAGTATTTCTTTGCTGATGATTCTTACCTAAGCAGTTCTTTAGCCACTGTTGGCTCTCTATATCTCTTAAATCCAAGAAAAGCTACTGTTGGCATATTTGTTGATGATATGGTGCACATATCTGCAAGGGGCTCAAGATACTTGGTGCCAAAGGTGCATCTAGGGGACATAATGAGAGAGGCAGCTTCCAAATTTGGAGGTAACGGGGGAGGGCACGATATAGCTGCAGGGGCAACCATACCAAAGGGAACAGAAGAAGATTTCTTAAAAGAGGTAGATATGCTCATAGGAAAAAGTTTATCTCAATAGTGCATTAAACATCTATGATTCCCAAGAGCCATCCAAGGTACGAATCCCTTATGAAGAGAGAAAAAATAATAGAGGGTTTTAAAAAAGGCATAGTTGCCCATGCAGGTTTAATTGCCCATGGCAGAGGTGAAACTTTTGATTATTTAATTGGAGAGAGAAGTGAGGATTTTGCTTTGGAAGCAGAGAAGGTTGCAGTGGCTAAGATGCTCCTTGCAAAAAATGCTGTTATCTCCGTAAACGGCAATGTAACTGCTCTAGCAGCCAAGGAGGTTATAGAATTGGCAGATAATATTGGAGCAAAGATAGAAGTAAATCTATTTTACAGAACGGAAGAGAGGATAAAAAAAATTGTGGAGGAGTTCAGAAGATTGGGAAAGGATATACTGGGAGAGGAGCCAGATGCAAAAATACCAAACTTGGAGCATTCTAGAGCATTATGCACCAAGGATGGTATATATTCTGCAGATGTGGTGCTCGTACCCTTAGAGGATGGCGATAGAACAAAAGCTCTAAGAGATATGGGCAAATTCGTGATAACTATTGATTTAAATCCACTATCACGCACAGCTCAAACTGCAAATATAACAATAGTTGACGAGCTAACGAGGGCAGTTAAAAATATGATTGATTTTGCTAAAAATATGAATGTTGAAGAAGCTAAAAAAGAAGTTGAGGGGTATAACAACTATACAATACTAGCTAAGAGCTTAGAGCATATAAAGAAAAGGCTGGAAAATTTGTCAATGGAACTTCAGAGCTCTTCAGGCTTAAAGACATAACCGCAGTTATAGCACATTATTGCATCCTTTGAATTTAGAGTTCCGCACTGAGGACACTTGATAAACTCTTCTCCATCCACTACTACAACCTCGTACTCTTGCTTTTCCTCTTTCTTCTCCTCTTTTGCCTCCTTCT
>WAPW01000064.1 GCA_015520565.1 Candidatus Aciduliprofundum sp.
AGTTAAACCTTGATACTGCCACGATTGAAGAAATCTCAGACAGGCTCTATGATTTGATGGAGAGCGGGTTTAGTGTAGACACTTTAAATAGCTGGATAAAATCTCTCAATCGCTATCTTGTTTTTTTGGGTAGTGAAACCAAGCTCAAGAGGTTCAAGCAAACTGAGAACGAGGATGAGTATTTCTATGTGCCCACAGATGAGGAGAAAAATGCGATTCTCTCTGTGACTTGGACTCATTTAGAAGCGAATGCTAGGAACAGGGCATTTTTGAGCCTTTTATTTGCCACAGGCATTCGCATAGGCGAAGCAATAGCACTAAACTGGAATGATATAGATCTTACAAATCCCTCACTTCCTATTCTCCACATTCGCCATGGGAAGGGAGAGAAGAAAAGGATAGTACCACTTCCTCCCAAAGTTCTCAAGATGCTCATAGATTACAAAGAAAAGTACAGGATAAATAGCGATCCCAATGCGATATTCACTACTCCTCATGGGAGAATAACGCATCCATTTGCGAGGAAGATATGCAAGGAGGCAGGGGAGCTGGCGGGTGTACCCCAGTTCCATGCGCATGCAGCCAGACATTGGAGAGCCATAGCTTGGCTCAAAGATGGAGTGAACCTTGAAACGATACGCAGGTTCTTGGGACATTCTTCACTGAAAACCACGCAGAGATACATAAGGAGATTGCAGATGGAATGGAGTTTTGATGAGATTAGGGAGAAGGACAAAAGGTTCGGATCCTGGAAGCCTTTGGGTCCGGAGTATTTAAAGAAGATAAGAGGTGAGGTTTGATGGAAGTAGTGGAGAACGAAAAATCTGGAATTGAAGAGGAGCGAATCCAGACGAACCCTGATACAAAAGTAGCGGGCCAGGAGGGATTCGAACCCCCGACCACGGGATTAAGAGTCCCGCGCTCTACCTAGCTAAGCTACTGGCCCACAAATGCTTTCCAAATTTTATAGGCCCTTTTTAAAGGGCTTAGTGGGGCCGGCAGGATTCGAACCTGCGACCGCCCGGTTTCTCAAAGCCGCTTTTTCAAAGGGGCTTATATGAGCCGGGCGCTCTAACCTGGCTAAGCTACGGCCCCAGCAAAGGGGCATATCCCATACACCATTTTAAAATTTTCGCTATTTATTATAAGAAGATGAGAGGGTTTAATTTAGAGGTGGGTATTTAAGTGTAGTGTATCACTGCTGGAAAACTGAAGCTTATTGTATGAATTGTGCCCTTATACTCTATATATGCAGTGAATGCGTATAATATTGTGACATTCTCCCCCTTCTCTGGAGGAGGTGATACCATAGCTGAAATTGAAGCATTATGGACTTCCTTTATGTACTCACTTGAGCAGCCCCAGTTTGAAATTATGTTTGGAGTATATGCTCGTGTGCTATAGATTAATGGACCTATTTTCTTCTCATCTTGAAATCCAAAACCATTTTCAACAAAATTAGATACATTTCCAGTTGTCTTAATTGTAATGGTAAATGTGGGCTTAGAATCTCCATATCCAACCATGTAATTATTGGCTGATATGTTTGTATTGAAAACTACAACAATTTCGTTTCCTCCATACTCTTCAGAATGGTCAATATATGCCTTCCAAGTTACTTGTATGTTAGCATAATTTGAGCTATAAGTATACTTTCCTTTATCAATGAGTTCCCAGTTTGCTGATGGACTTATATTGGTATTTAAGTTAATGTTTTGAATGTATTCCTTTTTATTTTTAGGGGAATTGAATAGGGCTGAATTTGCATACAATGCTCCTACTATTATTACAATTATTGTAACAATGCTGGCGATTATTATTATCTTGGTTTTCTCATTCATACAGCAATGAAATGAAGATAGGTATAAATAGATTATCCAAAGAATCTTAGCGGCTTGGATTTTTCCTCTTTTCTCTCTCTATCCACTAGTGCTTCAAATCTCTCTATCTGAATTGGTATGGCAAATTTTGTGAATATGCTGCTAACTATTGCTTCACCCTTGTCCAAAGAGGCAATCATCTTATCGTCCTTGCTTAGATCTTGAGCTGCAGAGCTTATAACTGCCTTTCTCTCAGAACTCATCTCGTTGCCCAATATAATTTTAGTGTTTAGATTTGCCAGAATTTCGCGGGGTATGATCGATGAGAGCTGGGTTATGGCTATTATTCCAATCTTGAACTTTCTGCCTTCTCTTGCAATCGTGCCAAATATCGTGCTCTTTCCCTCACCTAGAACTCTCGGGGCTTCTTCTATAACAACCGATATAACTGGCTTGTCATCCAACTCTCCATTCTCTTTATACCTCTTGTACCTTGTGAATACCTCGTTCATTATCATGCTTGATATTAGAATTTCAAGATTCTGCGATAGTGAGGAAGTATCAACAATTACAATCTTTCCATCTTCAAGATAATTGTATATATCCTTTATTGTGCTCTCTCCCTCACTTATTGAAAATATCTTTCCCCTCTCATAAAGCTCTCCATAATCATTTACCTCAATCTCAAGTGCAACCTTAACTTTTCTCTGAATTACAGCCCTTGTTGTCTCACTTACCCCTTGAATTTGCTCCTCGGAGAACAGCATTCTTATCCACTCATCGCCCCACTCTTTGTAAAATAGATACAACGCATCCTCCTGGGCGGGTGTGAATTCCACAATCTCCTTTAAATGCCACGGCTTCACAAGCTTTATATTTATCTTGAGTGCTCTCTCGCCAAGAGGCGGGTTAATGGAGTAATATATCACATTTCCCTTCGCTTCAGGATGCTCCTTGAGCCCGTAATTCTTTCCATTCATTTTGTAAGAGTAGTACTCATTATGGGCATCTAAAACAAGGATTCCTGCATAATCTTTGTTTACAAGGCTCCAGAGTATAACCTTTACGAGATTACTCTTTCCCCTACCCGTGGTTGCTGGAATTAAAATGTGATGCGTTAGCACTTTCTTTCCATCAAGGTAAACGGGAACATCTAAAACCTTAGAGCCGCTTCTTATCTTTCCCAGATACATTGGATTATCAGGCTTTTCCAAGAAATCAAAATCCTCCGCATTTGCACGCCTTAATATCTTGAAGAACTTTGGAAGGTGCTTTGGTATGCCTTTTTTATTCAAATCAAATAGGGGCTTGGCACGAACAAGTATGAAGTTTCTCACCTCCTTCTCATGTATTTCCGTAGCACCATATCCTTCAAGCTGCATACCACTCATCCTAGCTAGGTCTCTTCCTTCCATCAAGCTTCCATATTCCAAATCAACGACTTGAAGCAGTATATCATCAGCCACTAGCAATTCTCCAAGCTCAATTCTTTCTCCATTTTTCTGCCTTATTAGTATCTCTCCATAATTTCCGCCAATAATCTGTCCAACCATCTTATTTCACCTCGCTAATCGCATCATGGGCATCTAGAGCACGAGCTTGCATAATAGTGAAGGAATCGGCATGGTTGTAAATAACCTGCCTATATGTCTTTGCCTCCTCATCGCTTATTCTTGCATTTATGTCAGCATCAAGCAATCCATAGGGATATCCCGTCATAATGGGATCATTTGCAAAGGGTATGAGAGAGCCTAATGCTAAGGCAGCATCTTTTTCAGGATAGACCTCAACACGGAAAGCATACTCGCTAAATGGGTGAAGCTTTACTGCAAACATATCTCCCTTTATCGTGCTTATTCCTTTTGCAATTGGATGATAGTACCATGGCGCTTTTATTCTATTCTTCTCTGCCAAATAGTGAATGGAGGCAATTAGGGAATAGCCGCGAGAGGTTAGAAGAGAGCAAGTTTTTGAAAATCCCACAATAATTTTTCCCTCTGCACTTTCAAAAAGCTTGTTTGCATACTCATACTCCCTTTTTTCTCCCGTTTGCAGAGAGCCATCTCTAACGAGGATATCGCATTTATGAATAATCTTTGCAGATAGGAGCCACTCACCCATTCTACGCAGATATGCTCCCACCCCCTTTATCTTATCTCTCTCATCAATTTCATCCATTCCTATCTTCATCTTCTCCGGAAAAATTCCAGAATTGTCCACATCGTAAATTGTTAGTTCAAATGCATTCTCATTTAAATTTGTGTAGGCATCAACTATGTATGTGTACCTTCCGTACTCCTCCTTACGGCCATTTGAGAATATGGAGTAGTAGAGGCGGAGCATGTAAATTGCCTGCCCGGGAGAGAGATAAATTGTGTTATTTCCCCCATCTACAAATCCAATTCTTTTCCCCTCCACGGGTTCTAAAGAATGAAAATTCTCAGGAGACAAGGGTACAGGAACAGCATTTTTTATAACAGGCATACCAAGCTCTTGAGGTACATTTCTAATGCTGATCTTTGTGAGTATCTCAAGCATAAACGCCTATGAGTTCTTGAAGTTAATAAGTTTTTTGCTGTACTATATGATGGGGGAAATTTTTTATTTTAGAATATTTTATTGTTTAAATATGAGTTCTGTTAAATTGCCTACAATTAGGATGGCTCTTAAGAATTTAAGTTATGATGAGCTTAGAGAAATAGCATCTTTTTTTAAAATAAAGGGCAGAAGTAAAATGTCCAGTGATGAGCTACGGAATAGCATCATTAACTTGTTAAAAGATGAGGATTTTGTTTTGGATATTTTCAAAACTCTAAATGAAAATGCTTTGAGAATACTTGATATACTACGGGATTACGATGGTAAAGTTGATAGAAAGAAAGTATTGCAAGAGTTAGGAAAAAGTCAATCAACCTTTAGGAAATATACTCAAATTTTAGAAGGATATGGCATTCTTTACTATAATTTTGATGATGATTCTTTTTATGTTCCCAAAGAAATTTTAAGATATGTTAATGATTTCGTTATGGAAAAAGAGGAAAAGATGGAGTTTGAAGATTTCTTATATGTGTATTTAACGGTAGAGCAGTTAAGAAATATATGCAGAAAATACAAACTCCCCACATCTGGTAAAAAGGATGATTTGATAAAAAGAATAATTTCCTCGCATATTTCGGAGATTGATATAATGAAAACTTTGAGTGTATATGACCTAAAATGGATAGCAGAAGATATGGGTTTAACTAAATCAGGAAAAAAGGATGAGATTATCAAAAGAATAATGGAGCAAATAAAGGTATCAAAAGTAAGAGCTTTTGAGGTTACGAAAGAAAAAATAAATGTTTCTAAAGAGCACAAAAAATCTCCTAAAAGAGGTTTAGACGCCCTTTGGGAAGAAATAGCAGAAGCCATTGATAGAGATTTTCATCCAAGTAAGCCTGTTCAGGCAAGATTAAAAGAAAGACAGATAGAGGGCTCTCTCCAAAGCTTTTTAGAGGGACGTTTTCCGTCGCACAAAATAGAAATAGAGAAAACAAAAAGAGAAAGTAGAATTGATTTATCTGTGGATGGTAAAATAGGCATTGAACTAAAATATAATCCCAAAGATTATGATAGAGTGGTAGGGCAAGTTGAAAGATATTTATCTGATTTTCCTAGAATTATCGTGGTAATTTCCATCACAAGCAGTGATGAAAAACTCATAAAAAAGGCAAACTCTGCTAAGCCAAGAATTGAGAGTAAGGGTGCAAAGGTGATAATAAAAGTTATCTAAAGGGATGTTAAATTATCTCGTAGTGACAATAACCTCATCTTCAGTTAGTACTATTGTATGCTCTGTCTGGGCCACCATTGCCTTCTTCTTCTCCTTCAATATTGGAAAATGGTAGAGTACCCCAAGGAGAGAGCCCTTCTTCAAAATGCTCTCATAATTGTCATATTTCTCGCACCACCTCGCAGCGAATGGGAGAGTCTTAAATTCTTCAAACATACTTGCGTATGGCTCCTTCAATTTTTTTGTCTTTCTGAATATGTATATATGCCCTCCAGGGCCATTGGTAACATATCCTCTTCCGTTTGTGGCGAAGGGCTCTATGGCAAATGCCATACCCGGCAATAGCTTTGCACGAGAGCCATCGTTGTAGTTTGGTATGCTGAGCCCTTTATGGAGAACATAAACATCAAGCTCATGCCCCGTTAGGTTTTTTATGGGTATGAATCCGTGGAACCTTATGGTCTCTTCCACAACTTCCCCAATTTGAGAAACTAGTATACCGGGTCTTATGGCCTTTATTGCATTATTCAGTGCCTCTGCAGATGCATCAATCAAATCTTCCCATTTATTTGTGCCCACCTCAACAGTCACTGCAGTATCGGAAATATAGCCATCCACATGGGCGCCAAGGTCTAGTTTTACTAGATCACCTTTCCGAAAATATCTATTGTCTCCTTTTATGGGCGAATAATGGGCTGCAATGTTATTTACTGATAGATTTACTGGAAATGAGGGCTTTGCACCAGCATCCCTTATATATTTTTCAACCTTTTCTGCAACCTCGTAATATGATACTCCTTCTTTAATCAACTCCTTTCCGTACTCGCGGGCTTCCTTTCCTATCTTTCCCGCTTCTAGATACTTTTTCAAATTCATTCTTATTCCTCCAGAACTTTCATTATTGATGCCATGGGTATTGCACCTTCCCTAATCAATTCTACTCCCTCCACGAGTTTTACTATCGTAGAGGGCTTTCCCATCAATCTTCCACAATCTACGCGGTATTTTACATTCAATTTCATCGTGTCTTCAATTGTGCTTGGCGCCTTCTCCCCGCTTATATTTGCACTTGTAAGCGTAATAGGCCCGATTTTCTCCATCAGATATATGGTTAATGTATGGGCGGGTATCCTGACTGCAACAGTATCTCCCAGCCATCTAACCCCCTTATTTTTAAGCACGAGAGTTAAGGGCCCGGGCATAAAAGTCCTAATTAATTTCTCTGCCTCTGGAGTAATTTCTGCAATCTTGCTCATCATCTCAACATTTGCAACACCCACAGGAATCTTCTTCTCCACGCTCCTACCCTTAATCTTGTAAATCTTGTTTATATCTCCTTCAATGCTCATACATAGCCCGTAAAGTGTATCTGTGGGCATCACAACCGGCTCATTTTTTGCGTATTCTGCTATCCTCTTAACACTCTCTTTTCTGCACGGAAGAATCACAATTTGAATATGGATGCAGCGTATTTTAAATTTCTCATAGCAATTTTTTTATTCTAATTTCTCTTGCTACTTCCGTGAAAGTTTATCTTGAAGCCTATGGCTGCTCTCAGAACATTGCGGAGACGAACATGCTAGGCCAAGCTATAGGAGAAATTGTGAATAGGCCAGAAGAGGCGGATGTAATCCTCATTGGCACTTGCGTGGTTATAGAGCACACAGAGAACAGGATGCTGAGGAGAATAAAAGAGTTGAAAAAATATGGAAAAAAAGTGGTGGTTTACGGATGCTTGCCCTCAGCTCGAAAAGAGTTATTGGACATGGATGTTGTGCCCATTGCAACATGGGAATTTGAAAGAGCTAATGAGATTCTAAATTTGAATAAGTCCCCTATGGATGAAGTTTTTATTTGGGATGCAGTGGCAACAATACCAATAGCGAATGGATGCTTGGGACAGTGCACCTATTGCATTACCCGCCTTGCAAGGGGTAGAGTAAAGAGTAGGAGCAAAGAATGGATCTTAAAATTGGTTAAGAAGGCGTTGGAACGAAGAGCTGTGGAAATACGAATAAGTGCTCAAGATACAGCTGCCTATGGAAGAGATATTGGCACAAATCTTGCCGAGTTAATTAACTCCATTACATCTATTCCCGGCAAATTCTATGTTCGTGTTGGAATGATGGAGCCGCGAGAGACATTGCGCATCCTACCAGAGCTCCTTGATGCTTACTCAAATCCCAAAGTTTACAAATTCTTGCATTTGCCAGTGCAGAGTGGAGATAATGAAATTTTGCAAAGGATGAACAGGGGGTACAAGGTTGAGGATTTTGTTAAAATTGTTGGTGAATTTCGCTCTAAATTCCCTGAGATGACATTATCCACCGACATAATTGTTGGATTTCCAGGAGAGAATGATAAAAGTTTTGAAAATACGATGAAATTGATAAAGGAAATTAAACCTGAGATTCTCAACATAACCAGATTCTCACCAAGACCCAAAACTCCAGCTTATAAATGGAAGAGGCCAAGTACGAATAAAGTTAAAGAATGGTCTCAAAAATTAGCTGCGCTGCATATGGAAAATATGCATAAGAGATTTGAGAGTATGCTTGGAAAAGAGCTCAAGGTTATAGTGCCATCAAGGGGAAAGAGGGGTAAATACCTTGCAAGAAGCCCCAATTATGAGCCCGTGGTGCTAGATGAAGCTGAGATTGGAAAGGAATATATAGTTCGTATAACGCATTATGAGAAGAGTCATCTTGTAGGAAAAATATTAGAAAAGGAAGCATAATTGAGGAAAAATTTTTATTCCTTGAAATTCTTACCCTCTTATAGAGGTGGTTTAAAATGCCAAGTTTTCTGAAGAGGAGGTTGAAGCCAGAGGGTTACGGTACACCACAGCCAAGAAAGTATATAGATTTAAATGAGTATGATACTGGAGTTGAGATAACTGCTACAGGTCCAATGGTCAGAGTAGCTGAGATTTACAGGTATGAAGATTTAAGACATCTCTCTGATTTTGTGTACAATGGTGATATTTTGATATTGGATTACACATCCATAGCTAACGATGATTTAACTTTGAGGCGCATAATAAGTGAGCTCAAGAGCATAGCCAAAGATGTCAATGGAGATGTTGCAGGGATTGGCAAGAATTTCTTGATGGTAACTCCAACAGGGATGAAGATAAGCAGAAAGAAGATTAGGGGCACAGAATAATTATTCAACTTTCATTAATTTATATTTTCCATATCCAACTAGCACTTTGTAATATCCCCTGAATTTTTGGGCATTTTCTAAATCAATTCTCAATTTTTTCAGTTCTCTTATTTTTCTCGGAGTAGCCACGATTATAATGTTTTCCTTTCCAACCTTTTCTAAAACTCTCTCGCTAAATTGCTGGTTACCGCGCCCGAATATGAATCCTTGAGAGCCAATTGGCGTGATTACTATCTTTACCTTTAGATACTTCTCAATCAATTCTAGAATCTCTTTCTCGCTTAAGTCCTTTGCAATTATTTCTCCATTGTAGAGTGCATCCACTCCAAGAAGAGTTTTCTCCAAGCCTAAAACTTCTGCGATTTTAGCCACGGTGGTTCCTGCACCAAGAAGATAAAGAGTCTCCTTCTCAATATTCTCTACAAAAAACTCGGCGATCCATCTCTTATCCTCTTCCTCCTCGCTATCAACATACTCGCTCTTGCTACTTTGAATTAAATCCTCCACATAGGGAGTTTTCGCATAGCCGAATAATTTTATTCTTAATTTATTTTTTCTGTAAGCATTTTCATCAATGTCTAGCACTTCAGAATCCATCAATTTTGCTCCCCCTTCTAAAAATTTCATTACAACTTCTGCTGCTTTTTCTGGATTTACTGCGAAGATTGAAGAGTACATTTTAACACCACTGGGCACACCCAAAACGGGTATTTTTGAATCTGCAACTTCTACAACATCCCTGGCAGTTCCATCTCCGCCTACAAAAACAATGAGCTCTGCATTCTCCTTCATAAATTCCCCCACTGCTTCCTTTGTATCCTTTGCGCTCGTGTTCCCAGGAGCTTTATATACAACCCTGTATGAAAAATTGAAATCTTTTAGAACATCCTCCCCCATTTTTCCCGATGCTGTTAAAAATTCAATCTCTCCTCTCAAATTTTTTAAGAACTCCCTTGCTCTCTTTGCCGCTATGGGCTTTGCTCCCCTCTTTATTGCCTCCTCTAAAACTCCATCTGTGCCTTTTAGCCCAACACGCCCGCCCATCCCTGCAATGGGATTAATCACGAACCCTATCAGCATAATTCACCACCTCGCAGATTTCCTCTGGGGTTAATTCTTCCACCCTTTTATCTCCGTAAGGCACCTCGCCCACTATATTTTTTATCTTTTTTCTCCTTTGCTCAAAAAGTTTGCGTACAAATTTATCCAATTTATCCTTATCGTAGCAGAATCTATTCTTTTTCACGATTTCCACAATTGCAGAATCTACCTTTGGTACGGGCCTGAAATTTCCCTTTTTTACCCTTTTCAGTATCTTTGCCTCACCTTTGTAATACATCATAACGCTTAACCTTCCATATTCCTTGCTTCCCGGCTTTGCAACCAAGCGCTTAGCGAATTCATATTGGAGCATAAGTATGCCCTTGTGGAATTGGTACTCTAAAATTTTGAAGAGGAGAGGCGAGGAAATGTGATAGGGAATATTTGCCACGAGCTTTGTGAACTTGGGAAAATCAACCTTTAGAGCATCTCCGCATATAAGATGTAATCTACCATCTTTTATATCATCCTGAAAAGTTATTTTTAGGTATTCACACAGTGTTTTGTCAATCTCAATAGCGTAAACTTTGCCCTTCTCTAAAAGCTTGCCCGTGAGAATGCCCTTTCCCGGGCCTATCTCCAAGATTGTATCTTCTGGCTTTATATCTGCCTCCTTCACAATATACTCTGCAATTTTCGGATTAACCAAGAAATTCTGGCTATAACGGGGCATCAGCTCTAAATGCATTTTGGGTATTAAAAGAATTGTTATGTTTGAAATGAAAGTTCTTATAGCTCTTACCTCGCTACGAATATCTTGTACTTCTCGTGCCTGTGCTGTAACTCGTAGAGAATGCGATTCACAATTAACTTGACAGGATGATGGGTGAGCTTAACCCTATTGCGAAGGTCTTCAAAATCTTTGAATGGCCCTTTCTTTCTCTCCTCAAGTATTGCCCACATTGTTTTCTTACCCAATCCCGGAAGAAGTTCAAGCATGTGAAGGCGCGTAGTTATTGGATGTGCCTCGTTGAAGAATTTGATAAAGAAATCTTCTCTATTTTTCACTATATCCTCTAAGACATATGGAAGCTCGCTCTTTGCCGCATGAGTGAGCTCATCGTATGCAATTCTTCTTTTCACATGCTCAATTTTCTCTCTCTTACTCAAATCTTTGCCTATGTATACCCTCTCTCCGATTATAATTGAGACATTTGGCTTAGGAATTAATTCAAAGAGTTTGAACTCATTATCTCCAACGGCTATAGCTAGAGGAGTTCTTTTAAAGCTTTTTTCTTCGGGTCTACCTTGTGGCAAGTAATCCAAAATATATGCATAATCTTCCAAATCCAAGCCCCCTTTAAATGTATTTAGCTACTATGTCTAAAATCTTTTTTACATCCTCTGGAGGAAGTACTAACTTTTCCTTTGCATATATTGCCCTAACTTGATCAGGACTTATTGGCAGAATATCCGCAATCTTTACGGCATGTCTCTCATCTACAAAATCAAGTTGCATAAGCTCCTCCACAAGCTTTCTAGAATCTTCAGCGCTTAGCTTTGCAAATTCTTCACTATGAGCTAATGCGGATTTTTGGAGGGGATTTAAATCTCTCTTTTCATTCTCCTCTCTAAGAATATCCTTAACCTCCGCAAGGGTGAGGTATTTTTTCATTACTTCACCTTCCTAAGGTGTACAGGGTGCACGATAAGCGTCTTATACTTTCCCCCATCCTTAATTCTAACCTTGTAAGCGCGACCCTGCATTCCCACAATCTCTCCCGTATAGCCATGAAAACGATGATGCGGGAAACCTTTATGCACAGAGGGGTCTATAACTATTGAGGCCTTTTCCCCGATCTCATACTTTGCAAGGTACCTACGAATAGGAGCCATGCCTCTCTCCCTAACCTTCTTCCTCATCTTCTTTCGCGACCTTGCCCTTGGACCATGTGACATTTTCATTCAAATCACCCTTATGGAGTGGGTATAAAAGATATGGCATATATAAGTTTTCCTTAAGCAACTCTCCTAAATTCGTCTAGCTTGCCCAATGGTGCTGTTGCATCTATGCCAATCTTCGTTGTTAAATGCTCTTTCCCATATGAGCTTGGATCTAAAGAGCTGCCGCGAACCTTCTTATAAATTACCATGTCTCTGTCCCCTTGGAATCTTGTTGCTATTGCGAATTCAACATCCTGCATATTGCGAATATCTATGTCCTCATCCACGATAACCACATGCTTTAAACTCCTATGTCCTTCAAACGCTGCCTCTATTGCCCTCTTTCCATCATCTTCATTCTTCTTTTTTATTTTCACAACCCCATGGAGCCAGGAGCATCCGCCGGGAGTTAGATATACATGTAGAACATCCACACCCTTATTCTTTATGGCCCTATATATTGTTGGCTCCCGAGGCATACCCATTAGATTGTAATGCTCGTATCCTCCGGAGAGTAGGAGATGAAATATGGGATTGTCACGATGATAAAATTTCTCAAATACCACTACAGGCTGCTTGCGAACAATATCATATGTGCCCGTAATATCCACGAATGGTCCCTCATCTACATACTCGTTTGTTATTCTTCCCTCAAGAACGATTTCAGAATAGTATGGCACGAGGATTCCTTTGGGTGTGCGCATAACATCCTCCTTTTTGCCCAAAGCGTTTAGCTTTATAGCAGAGGATATGCGCAATTCCTCCTGCTCGGAAGATGTTGCAGCTGCAAGGAGCATGCTTGGCTCGTTGCCTATTGTAACTGCGATTTTCAAATCTTCTCCATGCTCCATAGCATCTTTGTGCATTCTATAAAGATCCCTTGGAACCAGGCGAATAGCAGCTCTACGCTCATCTAAGAGCATCATACGATGGAAAGATGCGTTTCTCTTGCCATTGTGCTCTGCGTAAACTATTGCGGATGTTATATATCTTCCCCCATCCTTTGGATAGTATTTTGGGAATGGAAAATCCAAGAGTGAGAAATCCTCGCTGCGCATATCAAAATTAACAATTTTGTAATCTTTTGGCTCTTCTATGCTCTTAAGCAAGAGGGGAAGCATTTGCATATTAAAGAACACCTCAAATCTCCATCTCTCGCTCCAGAGATTAGCTACTGCATTGTATCCATTTACATCTTCAAAATAGAGAATTTTCTTTTTTTCTTTTTTCATCTCTTGTGCCAATTCTTCCAAGCTTAAATTCTTAAATTTAATCACATCTCCGAATAGTTCTATGTAGTCGGCGAGCATATTTGCATTATGGATTTAATTCTTATAATGATTGCCATATCTATTGCGTAATTTACAGAAGGCGCATATTTCACCACTTGTGGGCTCACCACATCTTTTGCACTCTTTAATCTCCTTTCTCTCTTCTGGGAAGAAATCAGCCATCTCCCAAATTGAGAGAATCATCTGGTACCTGAAATTTTTCTTCTTTTTCTCAATGTCATAAAATATCTCTTTCCAGCCCGAGAACTTTGCTAAGGGGCATTTTTCAGGAGAGTAGGGTACATTGTTGAGCTTTGCATATATCTCTATCTCTCTATCTCCCAAGAGGTATAGGGGCCTGAGCTTTGGGAGCATCTTTGAGTGCTCGCTTGGTAAATACGGAACCATGTTTCTGTTCCACTGATAGTTTTTGGCAAGTGTATTTTTGAAGAAGAAATCCAAGAAATCATCCATATTGTGCCCCGTGGCAACAATATTTGCTCCATTTTCCCTTGGCACCTTGTTCATTAAGTACCTCTTCACAGTGCCACAGGCAGAGCAGGGCTTTCTCCTTATCTCATCTATACCAAACCCATATTCTTCACGCAAATTAGTAACAATTAACTCTACACCATATTCTTTGCATGCATCCCTCACTAATTTCTCCATCTCATCTGAATATTTGCCAATTCCTAAGTTTATGAAGTAGCCGAATATATCGTAATCCCTTTGAGCGAAGTAGTGAAGTAGAACCATGCTATCTTTTCCACCGCTTAGGGCTATTGCAATTTTTCCCTCCGGCTTGTATTTTTTTAGCACTTTTTCAATTCTTCTCTCAAATAACCTATTAAAGTCATCTTTGCAAAGATGCATACCGAATGCATATACAACTGCTTCTTTGCCACAAATTTTGCATCTCATAAAATGCGGGGGGTGGGATTTGAACCCACGAAGGCCTACGCCACCGGATCTTAAGTCCGGCCCCTTTGGCCAAGCTCGAGAACCCCCGCTCTTTTGGGATTATGTGATTTTAGATAAAAATCTTTTTGGCAATAAAGATTTATCTTTAGGCGTAATTATGTTATTGTGGTTGTAAAAGATAAGATTGGAAGGCGAAGATACATATTGCTTAAAAATGAGCCAAAGGTTAGAAAATTGATAAATGAGATTAGAAAAATTGATTCTTGGGCAAAAATTGTGTATTACGATGATAATTTTGCAATATTGAGATGCAAGCATTGGTACAAGGATGAGGTTTTAGAATTTTTGCACAATAATGGAATAAAAACATATAAGACATCTGGCATAATTAAAAAAACAAGGAGAATAATGCAGGGAATTAAACCTTAATTGCCTTCACAATTTCTGAGACAGCAGCTCTTATGTCCTCTACCTCTTCCACAAGGGTTCCTGTCACAATGATATCCGCTCCTGCTTTAACAATATTTCTTGCATCCTCCGCCTTCCTTATTCCTCCTCCTACGAGCAAAGGTATATCAATCCATTCTTTAACGACTTTCACCATCTCTGGAGGCACTGGCTCAGGTGCTCCACTTCCTGCTTCTAAATAAACCAACTGCATGCCAAAGTACTGGGCTGCGAGGGCATATGCGGCTGCCATTTCTGGCTTATCCCTCATTATCAACTCTGCCTTTCCCACCCTTCCAACGGTCATTCCCGGCTCCACTATTATGTATCCCATTGAAATGGGCTCAATTCCAATTTTCTTTATTATTGGTGCGCCTATTGCCTGCTGCCTAATCAAATATTCCGGACTATTTGAATTCAGCAAGCTCATAAAGTAGATGGCATCTGCGTACTTTGAGATGACATGTGCACCGCTTGGAAATATAATTATTGGAAGAGGGACCTCTTCCTTTATCTTTAAAATTGTTTCATCAACTTTTTCTCTGCTTAAATCTGTAGATCCACCTATCATTATTGCGCTAGTGCCAGCTTTATATGCCTCTCTCGCCATCTTAGCTGCCTCTTCTGCACTTTGCTCTGCAGGGTCTATTAGTGTCATATGCATCTTTTGGGTGCGAATTTTATTTTTTATGTACTCTATAACTTTCATTTTATCACCTATGTTAGTCCTCCAACCATGTAGGCAATTAAGCCCATTATCATTGCAGCCTTTGCATATTTTTGCCCCTTCTTAGGGCTCTTAAATTGAATTAGTGCGGCATATATGAATATTGCGTCTGAAATTAGTACTGTGGAAAGATAATAGATGCTGAAACCCATACATATATAAGGCAAAGGACTAAATGCAACTGCGAGAATGAAAAATATTAAAGCTATTATTCCCGCCTCTTTTTTTCCAACTTTTTTTGGTAGTGTTACACGATTTATATCTCCTTCCATATCTTCAATATCCTTAACTATTTCCCTTCCCAAATTTGAGGCAAATGCCATGAGGGCGAATATTGTTATGCGAAGTATGGCATCTATCCCAAAAATTGCAGCACCAAATATGAAAATTAAGCCCACAAGGATGCTTATTGTTACATTTCCAGAAAGCCCTTTATTTTTTAAATTTGATTCGTAAGCGTACATGGCTATTTCTGCTACAATAGCAATTATTAATGTGAGCCAATTAATTAGGGCTGAGAATATTAATGCTAGCAGAAACATAGAGATGCCAAAAATAAGGGCATTTTTCGCTTTTATCTTGCCGGAAGGTATTGGCCTTTCAGGATGATTAATTAAATCCACTTCCCTATCATAATAATCATTTAAAGCGTTTCCACCTGCAACTGCGAAAAATAATACAAGCATACCAAATAATATTTGAAGCCAGTAATCTCCTAGGGCATAGCCCTTGAGTATTATGGCAACCATAACTATCGCTATGGATGCCATTGCGCAGTTGATAGGGCGCATCAATTTTAGGTATGCATTCACAAAAGGAAAATAGAAGGGATTATTATAATATTTACCATTCAGTTTAATTTAACTCTTTCAACTTGTAATCTATCCCAAGTTGGATACTCTTCCACTTCGTAGGCATTCCATGGCAATTCTTGGGCAATTTCTTCAAGAATATAGGGGGAGATTTCAACCCTTTTGCGCTGAGAATTTATTGCCATTAAGTTCTCCGGAATTTCATATTTTTCTTTCAAGTATTCATATATTTCCTGCAAATTCTCTCCTTCAATTATCCCCAAAATTAGAGTGGCATCCTCCGTTATCTCTTCATAATCCTTCCTTAAATTCTTTGCTCTTCTCATAAGACGCCTGCGCATCTGCACACCATCCTTGAAGGCGGAAGAGCAGTAATGAACAACGATGTCCCAGTCCATACCCACTATCTCATAGGCAACTTCTTCGCTTCCTTTAACAGCAGAGGAAACATCATTCTTTGGCTCATAACCGCGCATATTTAATTCCCTATAATTTGTCTCGGAGAATTCAAGCTCGTTTAGATTAACAAAGACACCAAGATCATTGGCGAATTTTACCAGGGCGATAAGTTCATCTTTCATGTGGGGAAGCACAGGCACTTCAATTCCCACATCCAATCCATTTTCAATTGCCCAATTTAAGCGCTTCTCATATATACTTCCCTGCATTTTAGGCCAAAGCTTCGGAGGAGGATGAAAGCGAATCTCATCTAGCCCTGCATTTGCCAATTTTTCTATTTTTTCTTTGCTCCCTGAAGCAGTGTAAAGATGAATGTGGTGCTCTTTCCCAAAATTATCTTTGAGAAGATGAATGTAATGAACAACCCTATCAACCATCTCCATGGGATCTCCACCTGTTATTCCCGTTCCCTTTGCATCTATCAATTTTGCTTCTAAAAGAACATCTTCATCACTATGCACAGGCATTTCATCTGCAAAAATAACATCTCTATTCATTTTCTCCTTGCTTAGGGGGCAGTAAAAGCATCCTGCATGGCATATACCTGTTACAAAGAGAACCATCTTTGCCCCTTCTTCACAAAGCTTGCATCCTCGCACCACTGGCTTATTCGTAGCGGCTCCTAGGGGTAATAGAATCATAGAAAATGGAGAAAGAAAATGGTATAAAATTGTTTCTCAAAAATTGTAAGCTGCTGCCACGAAGATGAATAGCAAAAGAGTCAATAGAATGTAGAGAACATATCTCCTGTCGTTTCCGGGCATCAACGCTTTGCTGAATCTCTCCGAGAAATTCACCGCTGATTTGGATATGGAAAGGTATGAATCGTGAACAATATCTTTCTGCTTCATGTCGTCCGCCCTAAAGAGCCATTTCTGCGTTAGAAGGAGTATAGAAGAATGCCCTCTGGTTGGATACTCCTCGTTCCTGAACCCTCCGCTCCACGGCTTCACCTTTCTTATTCTCCATTTTGCCTTCATCACAGCGTAAACTATGCCAAAGTTTATGGCGATGAAGACGGCGATCATCGTTGGGGATAGAACTCCAAATCCCTTGCCGGAGATTATCAACATACCATCTGGTATCCCTAACAATTTTCCCAGATACTGCCCAGATGATATTCCTGTTATCCCTATAACCGTCGGGGAGATAATTGAGAAAATGTACTGTGGGAGAATACCTGCAAGGAGGAGCACACTTACGCCGATTACAAAGCCAATGTCTCCCAAATTCGCATTTTTTCTCTCTCTTCTTTCCACCCCGTGCACTATGAACTTACTCATGGCGATTATGCTTATCCCCGCTGTTAGAGCAACCAAAGCACCGATAATCACGGTCACGAGGCGAACTAACATGTCGGATATGTAGAAAGACTGGAACATGGATTCAAGGGCTGCCCACTCCCCTATATATCCGGGCAGCGGCGGAACGCCCGCGAGGGAAATGGCTGCAAGGTATCCTGCGAGGGCAGTCCATCGGGTAAGCGAGTATCTCTTTCCCAGGTATTCTCCTCCACTTTTTTCCAGATGACCGGCAACCGCGAATAGAAGAGATTTCGCAATGGTGTGAGCGAATGCGAAGAACAACAGGGCGAGAAGAATGAATCCCCCTATAACCGGCTGAACTCCGTATGTTACTATTAAAGCTCCGGACATGGCGATTAGAACTCCATCGTTCTCAACAGTGCTGTATGCGGGTAATTTCTTAACATGGTCACAAACAGCGGCGTAGAAAGCACCGATTATTGCCGTTATACCGCCCATTATCAGAATCACAAGGCCCACCCACGAGGCAGGGATTCCGAATTGTAAGAAAGAAATCATGCCGAAGAGTCCCATGAGGGTCATAACCGCGCTGAGCTGCGAGGACATGTTCGCTGGAGCCTTTGAATGCGCCTCTGGAAGCCATATGTGGAAGGGCACCACGGCCATCTTAATCATGAATCCTAAGGCAAGGAGAAGATAAATTAGGTTCCAACTCCCCAAGCCATGCCATGAGGAGAATACTATGCCTCCAGATTCAGCAGATGCCCAAGCGAATCCGGTGAGTATCAAAAGGGTGCTCAGCTCTCCGAACGCTAAGAACATGTAGGCAGCTCTTTTTGAATCTTTGTGAAGATATATGCTCACGAACGAGGCGATGGTCATTCCTTCCCATCCGATTAGGAAAGAAAGGGCATTGGTTGATGTGAGGATTATGGTCATTGCTCCCGTGGTGAATGCAAATGAACTGGCAAGTAGCCCGCTCTTTTTGTCGTATCCCAAAGAATAGAGGGATAGGAAAAGCCAAGCAATTGAGGAAATGATTATGAAATAACCGCTGATTTCGTTTCCAATCTCGCCTAAGAAAGCAAAATATAGAAGCATAGCGGAACCTATAGCAGTAAGAAGGTAAGATGTCATTTTAAATTTAAATCCGATGAGTCCCGCTATGAGATATATTGAGAGGACAATTAAAAGAGGATTCATGGGTTCCACCTCCCTGTGAGCATCAGAAGAGCTTTAAGTATCGCAATAGGTTGCGGGGGACAGCCGGAGATGCGGGCATCCACTTCTATTATTTTCTCTATTTTCTCGTTGGCACAGGCTCCCGCGGTCACAACTATTTTTGGCTCGGGCATCTGCTCGTAAGCTTCTTTAAGCACCGTAATCATCTTCTCCGTAGGCTCTCCTATCACGAGGAGAATGTCTGCATGCCTCGGAACCGGCGTGAAGAAGAAGCCGAGACGATGCAAATCGTACTGGGGAGAATTTAGCAACGATATTTCCCTATTACATGAGCTGCAAGAGCCAACATCTAAAACGAATATGTGCACCGATTTATTGAACGGTATTTTTCTTCGCACTTCTATTTTATCGTCTCTCTCCTCGCATCCATTCATGCACGAGTTGAAGCAGGAGAATCCGCAATCTTTATCGTATAGAGATTTCGGAATGGATTTGTCCTCTTCCCGCGGGAATTTCGTTGTTATTATGCCTCTTTTAATCCCCTTTGCCAGCCACATCACGCCCACCTCCCGAAAATGTCAGCGTCGGAGAAATACGCACCGAAGCTGTCCAGAGCGAAGGGAAAATCGGTAAACACATTGCCCCGAATTCCTACGGAGAAAGCGTGGTACATCACTAACGACGGAGGCCTTATGATGATCTCTTTTACCCTCCCTTTTTCAATTTTCACGCCCATGTAAATATCCCCTGGTGGTGCTTCCGCCATACCTTCGTAGAAACCATCCTCCTTCGCATCTCTCTTAACCTTGCATTCTTTCAGCACTATATTTTCCAGTATTTCAAAACTTTTCTCTACTTCCCCCACGCGAATTAAAAATCTCGAGAGCGAGTCGCCGTAACTCTCCATGGGCGGAGAATAATTCCTATATAGGTCTTTGAAAATTCCGATTTTTCTCGCATCTCTCAGAACCCCATTGGCCCTCGCGGGAATGCCAACCACATCGTTCCTTAAAATATCCAGTTTTTTAAGAGTGCATGTTGTTTGAAGTCTATCAATGAATATCCTGGATTGAGATAATTCTTCTGCGGTCTCCAAGAACCATTTTTTCAGCTCTCTTAACTCTTGGTGGAATTTCTCGTATTTCCTCGGACCGGTGCGCAGGAAGTTCATACCGTAGCGATGACCCAGAGTTTTTAGGTTGAGACGCAAAAACTCTTCTGTTATGGCTGCGAGATGCATGTTAGCCACCTTCTGCGATGCATCCCCCGCGAGCTTGTGCATAACCCAGATGTGATTGTGCACCCTCTCTAACTCTTTTGCAAATAGTAAATAATCTGGGCAATCAACTCCAAATGCGAGTGCGTAGAATAGCGAGGCGTAGGAAATTGAAAACTGACCGGTTATCCTTTCCACATATGGCAAAGCTTCCCATGGCTCCTTCCCGATAGCTTTATTTAACATTTCTCTCTTTTTGAATCCTAAATATGGGGCAAGGGAATCTATTCTTTCACCGCAGGTTGCAATTTTGAAAGCACCCGCCTCTCCAAGTCCACCAGCGGCTGGGCCATAAGTTAGGATTTTTCCGCAATCCTTCGCCTCAATGCTGTAATTATTCATGAATGCCCTCGCGAGCGGCCTTCTTTCGTAGAAACCCTCGGGTATATCTTCCCACAAAGTGTGCTTTATCTCTCCACTCTCGTAATTTGTCCATATGAAGCGATAACCCTCATCCGCAGGGATTATAGCAGTTAGCGTATCATTGATTTTCATAGGATCTTTAAACTTCGCATTCATAGATTCCACCCCCAGAAGTAAATAATGAGGATTAGAAATAGAGATGCGATTGAGATTCCGAACGGAACAATGGACTCGGATAATTTTATCCTCATGCTTTCACCATCGGAGAATAGCATTGATATCATGTGATAATTTAGTGCAAGGAAAGAGAGCAGAACTCCGGAAATGAGGAAGAAGAACAGCCATGGATGAGATATGAGAGAGATGAAAATTCCAAACTCTCCAAAAAACATTGCAAATGGCGGAGCTCCAGTCACAGTTAGCGCGGATACCAGAATTGCGAAGCTGAGGGTCTTTGATGAGCCAATTAAATTTCTTATCTCGCTTATTTCCTCTTTTCCGTGCCTCTTAAGTGTGCCGGCCGAGAGGAACAGCGCAGATTTGCCGAAGGCATGTGCAATAAAAACTATGAGGACAAAGTAAATGGCGCTGGGATTGAAATATGTAAGAGAGATTCCAACGGTGGCTATGCCCATAACATCCATGCTGGAATAGGCAAACAATCTCTTCGTTCTCTTTTGAGATATCATCAGCAAAGATGCGATCCAGACCGTGAGAATTCCCAAAATCGCCGTGAGATAAAAGAGCGGCAAAGAATGCATAACTCCGTAAATACGGTAAAATACAATAAGTGATGAGGGCAGAAGAGCTCCGGAGAGAAGTGCGCTCACTGGCGAAGGCGCGGTGCCGTGGGCATCGGGGAGCCATGTGTGCATGGGAAACAGCCCTGCTTTGGTTCCGAATCCTATTAGTGCGAGGGAGCCAACGAGAATCGCACCTTTTGAAATCGTTGCATTTACCCATGTGAATCCTCCCGTAATTTCTCCGTAAAGAATTATGGAAAATAGCCCGATTGCAAGGCCCGAGGAGGCAATGAGGACATAACGCCATGCGCTCTCAACATGGCTCTTTTCCTTCTCCATGAGGATTAGAGTTGCGCTTATTATAGTTGATGCTTCCAGCCAGAGCCACGCATAGCCCAAAGAGGGAGTGCTTACTGCCAATAGCATAGTTAGAGTAAAACCGGCCAGAAGGGACCAGCCGTAGTTGGGCGGGATGAAGAATCTTTTTATGTTTCTCATGCAAACATTGGCATGGAGAGCAGCGAAGAGGTAAATCATGGTGATGATGACGAACATAACCTTCGTTACAAAGTCCAAGTAAAGCCAAGAATTGTGGAAATCTGGCTGGATGAGAAGATAGAGGGATAGAATGAAAGCAACAGAGGCAGCAAGTATATTGGCAAATTTTGCTATGGTATTATTCTTTATAATTGAAATCAAAGAAGCGGCAACTACAACGCCAAAGATTGAATAGATAACAGATTCCTGCATTTTTATCACCCCGAGAGCTCCTCAATTTCTATGGGTCCATAGTCCTTTTCTGCACTGAGAATTACCGCGAGAAGCACCGCGCCTATAACATCTAACAAAATTCCAACTTCCAGCAAAAAACCGATGGGGTAAAGAACGATTCCAAGGTAAAGCAAAGCGTTCTCTTCCACAATATACCCAGAAATTTGGGCCAGTGCGTTTCTCCTCATAATTATTATCAAAAGGCCGAAGAGAAGTAGAATGAAGGGAATCATGCCATTCCAAGTACCAAGGACTCTGTAAATACCAGCATATGCTATTATTCCTATTATTGCGGTTATTATTCCCATTACTATTGATGACTTTGCTTTGACTCCAAATTCTCTATGCTCCCATATGTGCTCTCTCTTTATTCCCCTAAGTAAGAGCTCTGGTATAAGCAAAGCTCTAAATAATAATGTAAATATGCCAAGAGCAATTAGCTCCCACATTTTTAAATATGCTCCAGCAATTATTATTAAAATTGATAGGATTATTGTTTGTGATTGGAGATGTCTTACTAAACTGTGAATATAATTTTCCGTAAGTATGATGAATCCATAGATTAGAATTAAAACACCGAGAAAATCTATTACAGCATTGTAAGCGATCATTTGGGTACACCCCCTATCAAGAAAAAGGATATTACAGCTAATAATGCGGTTAGGTATGAGAAAGTGAGGTAATCAATGATTTTGAAGAGGCGAATCTTTGCCACGGAAATTTCAACCAAAACAATGGCGAATATCACGACGAGCATTTTCACAAAGAGCAAAGCAATGCCGTAAGGGATGGTAAGGACATTAGCATGAAGGGGTATGAACCACGGCATTGCGAATACGTTGATGAACACAGAAAAAAGAATGAATTGCTTCATGTAAGAGCCCCATGATTTCAGCGCGTATAGGGGCCCTGAGTATTCCAAACCCATTCCCTGCCCAATCATTCCCAGCTCGCTCATTCCATGGCTCTCTATGGGCAATTTGCCTGTATCAAAGAGGAGGAGAAGGAAGAATGCTGCTATTAGAAGAAGATGCGTTGGGGATAGCATCCACCAGAGATTCTCCCTCAATGTTTCATTTGTTATGAACGGATTATTAGTTCCCGTGATTAGAGCGACTCCGAAGAAAACGGTAATTAGGACAGGCTCGGCGAAGGCGCCGAATGTAACTCCCCTGCTAGCTCCTATGCCCGTGTAATACGAGCCAGTTTTTTCAGTTCCAATCACTGAGAAGAAGGAGGCGAATCCGAATAAGAACGCTCCACCAAGGAAATCAACTAGCGGGGCGAACCATGAGGGAGAGCCGAGCACTATGGGCAGAACCCATGGAAGAATCAGATATGCAGTGAAGGAGAGCATTGGGGCTATGAGAAAAAGAGGGCCAGCGCCTTCTGGCACAACTATCTCTTTCTTAAAGAATTTAGCGAGGTCGTAGTACGGCTGGAAAATTGATATGCCTTTTCTAGACTCAAATTTAGCTTCCCATTTCTTCATTATGCCTACCATTAAGGGCGAAAGGAGTAACACGGTGAATACCTGCACTAAACCTGCTACTATCTCGGGGATCATTTGGCGTCACCTCTTACGAAAAGGCGTCATCAGCCTTGCGGCACTTTGGGGTGGACGCCATCACCCTGAAGCGTGGGTGAATTTGGGGTATGGTATTTAATAATTTCTATTTATCAATTTTTCTGAAAAGTGTCTTAAAAAGTAGTGCATATCTATTTTCATCTATTGCTTGCTGTTTAGAAAATTCATTTTTCTCTTATTACCTTATCCTTTCTAGGATTTTTGGAAAGAGAGTATAAT